>JADLCF010000029.1 GCA_020847315.1 Bryobacterales bacterium
CAGCAACGATGAGCATTCTGGTTAATAAACATTCGCGCGTCCTGGTTCAGGGCTTCACGGGCAAGGAAGGCAGCTTCCATGCCTCACAGGCGATCGCTTACGGCACCACGGTTGTGGGCGGTGTCACCCCGGGCAAGGGGGGCAGCACACATTTGGACCGGCCGGTATTCAACACCGTCGCCGAGGCGGTGGAGAAGGAGAAGGCGAACGTTGCCCTGATCTTCGTGCCGCCGCCATTCGCGGCAGACGCCATTATGGAATCGGTCGCGGCAGGGATTCCGCTGGTGGTGTGCATCACGGAGGGCATTCCCGCCGGTGATATGGTGAAGGTGTGGGCCTTCATGAAGGGCCGCTCCTCGCGCCTGATCGGCCCCAACTGCCCCGGCATCATCACACCCGGCGAGGCGAAGATCGGCATCATGCCGGCGGCGATTCACCTCCCCGGCAGAGTGGGCGTCGTCTCCCGCTCCGGCACCCTCACCTACGAAGCCGTGCATCAGCTCACGCGGCTTGGCATCGGGCAGAGCACGTGCATCGGGATCGGCGGTGACCCCATCATCGGAACCAATCATACCGATGCGGTCCGCCTGTTCAACGAAGATCCGGATACCGACGCCATCATCATGATCGGCGAAATTGGCGGCGATGCCGAAGAGCGCGCCTCCGCCTACATCAAGGCCAACGTCAAGAAGCCCGTCGTCGGCTTCATCGCGGGCCAGACCGCGCCTCCCGGCCGGCGCATGGGCCACGCCGGCGCCATCATTTCCGGCGGATCGGGTAAGGCGGAAGACAAGATTCAGGCGATGCGCGAAGCAGGCATCCACGTCTGCGATTCGCCCGCCGTCATTGGAGAGACTCTGAAAGCCGTACTATGAGCAACGTCCAACGCACCTATAGCATGATCAAGCCCGACGCCGTCGCGTCCGGCCAGATTGGTGAGATTCTCGCCGTTCTTGAGCACAATGGTTTCCGTATCGTTGGGATGAAGATGCGCCAACTGAGCGTCGCCGAAGCCGAAGGGTTTTATGGCGTTCACCGGGAGCGCCCCTTTTTCCCGGATCTGATCCGCTTTATTACGGAAGGCCCGGTGGTGACGCTCGCGCTCGAACGCGAGGATGCCGTGGTTAAGCTGCGTGAAGTGATGGGCGCCACAAACCCGGCCAACGCCGCCGAAGGCACCATCCGCAAGCGCTTCGCCGCGAGCATCGAACGAAACTGTATCCACGGCAGCGATTCCGATGAGAACGCCGCGATCGAACTGGCGTACTTTTTCAGCGCCGTCGATCTTGCAAAATAGGCTTCGGCCTACTGGTATTGCGGACGCGCGAACGACCCGCTTCGAGGGTGTTCGCGCGTTTTTGTTTTGGGGCGTGGATGAGTGCTCCCGCGCCGGATTCCCGCTGTTCCGGTTCCACGCCAAGCCTCGCTCCAAAGGTGCGCTAAGCTGAGCGTCATTGAGGCCTCCATGCGAATTGTTGCCGCGCTACTCCTGATTATGAGTGCGAGCCTTGCCGCACTCGCCCAGACCGGCGGCGGAGATGCCGCCGCCATCCGTTCTCTCGTGGCAAAGTATGCCGAAGCACGAGAGCAAGCGGACGCGGCTGCCATCCAGAGATTGTTCACCGCCGGCGCGGATCAACTCGTCTCGAACGGCGAGTGGCGTCGCGGCAGGGAGAGTCTGGTGAAGGGTATGCTGGCCAGTTCGCGGGGAAATCCGGGGGCCAGGACGATTACGGTGGAATCCATCCGCCTTCTCTCGACGGACGTGGCCATTGCCGATGCTCGCTATGAAATCGACGCATCGGATGGACGCGAAGCACGCAGGATGTGGAGCACGTTCCTGGCTGTCCGCGGGGAGGATGGCTGGCGGATCGCTGCCATCCGCAATATGGCGCCCGCGAAGTAGCCAGACGGCACGGCAACTTCCGAATCCGCTTGCCGCCGGCCGCTGATCCGGCGCGATTGCGGCGCCGGCTCCCGTTGACGCCGGGTGACGTCTTCCCGCATGCGGGCGCGGTTTGTCATCATAGTCTCCATGAAACATTTTCCTGGCTTGCTTCTTTTCGCGTTGCTGGCAGGCGGTGTACTCCCGGCAGGCGCGGCGGTGGATTTCGAGAAATCGGTGGCGCCGATTCTGCAGCGCTCGTGCGTGAGCTGTCACGGAGAACGCGCGGCGCTGGGCGGAGTGCGATTGCATACGCGTGCGGAACTGAACACCAGGACTTCGCTTGGCGTGGGCGTAACGCCGGGAGATCCCGCGAAGAGCGCCCTCTACACGTCTCTCCTGCTGAAGAAGGGCGATCCGAGAATGATGCCCCCCGCTGCCCCGCTTCCGGACGCGGAGAAAGAGATCATCCGGCAGTGGATTCTCGAAGGCGCCAAGTGGCCGGAGGGTTTCGTTGTGGGAGGGCGCAGGGCGCCGGCCAAGTACAAGGACGACATGGCGCTCGTCACCGCTGCCCGCCCGCGCATCCTGGCGCGGAGCCGGGTGACCAGTGAAGCGCTGATGAAGCCATACACGGAGACCATCCCCGCCACCGACGTTGCGCTCGATTTCGTCCCGATCCGTGGCGGAACTTTCGCGATGGGGACGCCTGAAACCGAAGCCGGGCATAGCCCCGACGAAGCTCCGGTGCACCAGGTGAAGGTGGATCCGTTCTGGATGGCGAAGGTGGAGACCACCTGGGATGCTTACCGGCTGTTCATGTTCACGGAGCAGGCCAACGAGAAGCAGAATCCGAACGCGATGGTGGATGCGGTCAGCCGCCCCACACCACCCTACGTCGAGATGAGCTTCGGGATGGGAATCAACGATTTTCCCGCCATCAGCATGACGCAACACGCGGCGAACAAGTTCGCCCAGTGGCTAAGCCTGAAAACCGGGCATTACTATCGCTTGCCTACGGAGGCCGAATGGGAGTATGCCTGCCGCGCGGGAACGACGACGGCGTATTCGTTTGGGAACGATCCAGCCCAACTCGGCGAGTACGCCTGGTTTGCCGGCAACAGCGGCCTGAAATACCAGAAAGTGGGGACGAAGAAGCCGAATCCCTGGGGCCTCCACGACATGCACGGCAACGTCATGGAATGGACCCTTGACCAGCTCGACGAGAGCTTCTATGGCTCCGGGGGAGAACTCGCCCTCAACCCGTGGAACAAGCCCACTGAGCCCTACCCGCTCGTTGTGCGCGGTGGTGGCTGGAGCGACGATGCGGTGCGGCTGCGCTGTGGAGCACGCCGGGGAAGCGACCCCGAATGGAAATTCCAGGATCCGCAATTGCCGAAGAGCATCTGGTATGAAACGGATGCACAATGGCTGGGCTTTCGGTTGGTGCGTCCGATGAAGGTGCCCACGGCGAAAGAAATGTTCGCGTATTGGAACAACGGCGTCGAGCATGACTAGCCGGCGAGCGTTGCTTGGCGCCGCGCTCAGCCCGCTGCTCACCGGGGGCACGAAGCCCTGGATGCGTCTATCCCATGCCCAACCATGCATGGGAACAATGTTCCGCGTGGTAGCCTTTGCCTCCAGCGAGGAAGCGGGCTACCGCGCCATTCACGATGCGTTCGCCCGCGCCGATGATCTCGATGCGAAGCTCTCGGACTACAAGCCGGAGAGCGAGCTTTCGCGGCTGATGCAAAGGGGCGTTGCCGCGCCCTTTCACGCAAGCGAAGATCTCTTTCGCGTGATCGAGCATGCGCAGCGTCTGGCGCGGGAGACGGATGGCCTCTTCGACATCAGCATCGGGCCGCTAAGCCGCTTGTGGCGCGCCTGCCGGGATTCGCATCGTCTTCCCGGCGCCGACGAGTTGCGGGAAGCGCGGGCAAGAGTGGGCTATCGGCACATTCACCTGAATCGCGATACCCGCGGCATTCAATTGGGCATCGCCGGCATGCAATTGGACCTCGGCGGAATCGCGAAGGGCTACGCCGCGGACGCCATGCGGACGGTGCTCGCGCATGCAGGCATTCGCGCTTCGATGGTAGCTTCGGGCGGTGACATCGCGCTGGGCGCCGCCCCTCCCGCGGCGCGGGGATGGGTGGTGCAACTGGACCCCGGCGACGAGTTCCCCGGCGTGAAGATTCCGCTGTCGCTCCATTCACGGGCGGTCTCCACCTCCGGTGCGCACCGGCAGAGCTTCACGATCGGCGCTCAGACGTATTCGCACATCGTGGACCCGCGCACCGGCCTCGGCCTGACGCGACAAACGGCGGTATCTGTGATTGCCCCCACCGCCACGGAGACGGATGCGCTGGCCACCGCCGCCAGCCTGATGGAGACAGGGCATGCGATCGCGTTTCTCGCCAGGCGCACCGGCGTATCGGGGCGGATCTTTCTTCCTCCACCTCATGAGGGCGCGGAGGCGGAAACCCGGAGTACGCCGGGCTTCACGCGCTACATAGCGCAGCCCGGCAGCCGCTAGTCCCGGGCGGAATCAATCCAGCCGCTTGTGGAACCGCCGCGTGCTGACGAAGATCACGGAGATCCCGATCACGGCCATAGCCAGCATCTGCGGCCAAAGATCGCCGAAGCCCAACCCCTTCAGGAAGACCCCCCGCACGATTTCCATGAAGTAGCGCACCGGATTCAGATACGTTACCCACTGCACTGGCTCGGGCATGCTCGCAATGGGGAAAGCGAAACCGTTCAGCAGGAGAGCGGGAAAGAAGAAGAAAAAGGTGGCCATCATCGCTTGCTGTTGCGTTCGCGAGATCGTGGAGATGTAGAGCCCGATGCCAAGCGTGGTAAGCAGAAAGAGGATGGTGGAGACCAGCAGTACCCACCCGCTGCCGCGAAACGGAACGTAAAACAAGTAGCGCGCCAAAATGGTGAGCGCCACCATCTGCACAAGCCCCAGCAACGCGAACGGAATCGTCTTGCCAAGCATGAGTTCGAGCGGCTGAATCGGCGTAACGATGAGTTGCTCCATTGTG
The DNA here is from genome assembly GCA_020847315.1 of Bryobacterales bacterium. Lineage (GTDB taxonomy): Bacteria > Acidobacteriota > Terriglobia > Bryobacterales > Bryobacteraceae > JACTMJ01. Next base: position 4,933 of record JADLCF010000029.1, read on the forward strand.
CCGATTTCCTTTTCCCTGACAATCGCGAGCGCCGTGAGCATGAGCGTGACGAGCGCGATGATGTTCACCACGACGCCGGGCACGAAGTAGTTACGGCTCAAGAGGTTCTCATTAAACCAGACGCGCGTCTCCGTTCGGATGGAAGGCAACTGCATCGCAATGGGCGCTCCCCTGCCCTGGGTGCGCGCGAGTGCATTCCGGTTCTGCTGCCCGTCGCGCAAGCTCGCGGAATACTGGCCCACGGCGCGCCGCGCGTACTCCCGCACAATGGAAGCCGTGTTCGAATTCGCACCATCAACCAGCAGTTGTACCGTCGCAGTCTCTCCCCGAAGGATCTTGCGGCCGAAATCCGGCAGGACGCGCACCACGGCCATCACTTCGCCCCGATCCAGGAGTTCTCCGGCGTCGGAATCGGACTCTGGAAAGTGCATGATCTCAAAACTGCGAGACCCCGCGAAGGCAGCCTGCAGTTCCCGGCTCTGGACCGTGCGATCCGAATCGATCCACGCGATCCTCGCATGCTCCACATCCATGTTTACGGCAAACCCAAAGATGATGGATTGCGCGATGGGAGGAACAATGAGCACGGTGCGCATGCGAGGATCCCGCAAAACCTGGCGGAACTCTTTCCGCACAATTTCCCGGATTCGTTCCCAGCGAATTCCCAGCATCAGGACACCAGCTTCTGGTTGAGCCTCTTTGTGGCGACCGCAAACACCGCGACAGCATAGACCGCAAGCAACAGCAGTGGTAGCCAGAGAATTTGTGTTCCGATGCCCTTCAGGAAGATCCCTTGGAGGACAGCGATGAAATAGCGGGATGGCACGATATAGGTGAAGACCTGGATCACCGGGGGCATGTTCTCGATGGCATAGAGGAATCCCGAGAGCAGGAACGACGGCAGGAATGACGTTAGGATGCCCATCTGGTAAGCGAGCAGTTGCGTACGCGCTAGAGCGGAGATCAACAGACCCCAACACAAAGATCCGAACAGAAACACAAACACGCTGAAAGCGAGAAGCCCTATGCTGCCTCGCAGAGGGACGCCAAACGCAAAGCGCCCGAGCAGCACGGCCACCGCCGCATCGGCCACGCCGATTGCGAAGAATGCCGCCATCTTCCCGAGCACGAGTTCCGCCGGGCGCAATGGGGTGGAGAGCAGCAATTCCATGTTGCCCATCTCCCACTCGCGCGCGATGGTGAGCGAGGTCAGGAGCGCCGCGATCACCTGAAGGATCACCGCAATCAGGCCCGGCACAATGAAGTTCTTGGATGCCAGTTCGCTGTTGTACCAAACACGGGCTTCCATATCGACCGGCGCCCGCAACGGGCCGGCCCCATGAGCGTCGGCATACTTGGCCTGTAGCCGCGAACTGTATGCGGTGATGACGCCCTGGGCGTAGCCGATAGCGAGGCTGGCGGTGTTTGAATCGCTCCCATCCACGAGCACCTGCACTTCAGCCGCGTCCCCGCGCAATATCTGGCGAGAGAAGTCGGTGGGAATCACGATCGCCATCAGGACCGTTCCACGATCAATGGCTTCTTCGATAGAAGCATAGCTGGAAACAACATCCACCACCTCGAAGAAACGAGACCCGCGCAGCGACGCAATCAGTTCGCGGCTCTCAACGGAACGGCTCACGTCATAGACCATCGTGGGCACGCGGTCCACATCGAGCGAAAGCGCGTAGCCAAAAAGCAGCAGCATGATCAGCGGTATCGCCAGGGCCATGATGAGGCTGCGCGGGTCGCGAAAGACATGAAGGAACTCTTTGCGCGCCATGGCCCGGGTTCGGCGGAGATTGATCATCGCTTGCGCTCCTCGGTTTCAATCAAACCGACAAACACATCTTCCATGGAGGCTTCGATCGGTTCGAGCAGCCGCACCTCGAGACCGGCTTCGTCCAGCCGCCTGCGGATCGGCGCGGTGGCGTCGAACCCGCTTCTCACGCGCACGTGCAGACCGCTGCCAAAGACGGCCACATCGTCAATGGCCTTTTCTCCCTCGAGCGCCTTCATCGCCCCAGCCAGATCGTTCACTTCAAGCTGCAAGAGTGCGAACCCGCCGAGATCCCGCTTGAGGTCCGAAGGCGTTCCGAGGGCGATGACCGCGCCACGATACATGAGCGCGAGGCGATGGCAGTATTCGGCCTCGTCCATATAATGCGTCGTGACGAATACCGTCGTGCCGGCTTCGGAGAGTTGATAGATCAGATCCCAAAAATCGCGCCGTGCAATCGGATCGACTCCTGAGGTCGGCTCATCCAGAAAGAGCACGGGCGGTTCATGCAAAATCGCGCAGCCGAGGGCGAGCCGTTGCTTGAAGCCGCCGGGCAGCAGACGCGTGAGCGTATCCCGCCTTTCAGACAATGCCGAAAGTTCAAGCACGAATGCTTTCCGCGCATCGCGGCGTTCACGGGCAACCCCATAAATCCCGCTAAAGAAATCGATGTTCTCCTCGACGGTGAGGTCGTCGTAGAGGGAGAACTTCTGGGACATATATCCGATGCTCAGCTTTACCTGCTCCGGTTCGCGCGCTACGTCGAAGCCAGCCACCGTTGCGGCGCCTTGGGTGGGCGCCAGCAACCCGCAGAGGATTCGAATGGTTGTGGATTTTCCCGCGCCGTTCGGCCCCAGAAATCCGAAGATCTCGCCCGGCCGCACTTCCAGCGAAACATTGTCCACGGCGACAAAATTCCCGAAGCGCTTCGTGAGGTTGCGCGTAACGACGGTGGGCGTGCGGGTGGCGGCCGTCATTGGCTCACTCCTGTTTCCCCGTGCGCCTCCGCACGCTCCGCCTGGCGCACGAGCGCGATAAACACGTCTTCGAGCGAGGGCAGGATGGGGCGCACCGCCACGCCGGATTGGCCTCGCGTTTCCAGGGCATGCGCCAGTTCCGCGGCCCGCCCTCCATCCTGGGAGAGAAACACGTGCAGCGCCCCGCCCGACGTTTCCGCGCTCAACACACCGGACTGCTCCAGCAGAAAGGCGCGTGCTTCTCGCGGATGATCGCACGTGATCGCGTAGCAGTTCTGTCGCATTTGGGCTCGAATCGCCTGGGGTGTGTCCTCGCGGATCAGACGCCCCTTGTACATGAGGCCCACCCGGTTGCAGCGTTCGGCCTCGTCCAGGTAGGCGGTGGTGAGGAGCACGGTAAGGCCGTCTCGAACCAGCCTGTAGAGGATGGTCCAGAAGTCGCGGCGCGAGACCGGATCCACGCCATTCGTCGGCTCATCGAGAAAGAGCACTTCAGGACGGTGCAAGAGTGCCGACATCAGGGCGAGCTTCTGCTTCATCCCTCCGGAAAGATTGCCCGCCAAGCGGTTGCGAAAGGGCTCCATCCGCGTCATGCGGAGCAGTTCCGCCATCAGATCGTCGCGCCGTTTGCCCGTAACGCCGAAAAGGTCAGCGTAAAAATAGAGGTTCTCCTCAACCGTAAGATCCGTATAGAGACCGAAGCGCTGGGGCATGTAGCCGATGCGGTCCCGCACGGCATGCACCTGGCGCGCCGGGTTGATGCCATCGACGAGGGCCTCCCCCTCGCCGGGATCGATCAGGCCGCAGAACAGGCGCAAAGTGGTGCTTTTCCCTGCGCCGTCGGGGCCCACCAAGCCATAGATTTCCCCGCGCGGGATGCGCAGGTTGAGGCCATCCACCGCCACCAGCGAACCGAAGCGGCGCGTGAGGCCGCGGGCCTGAATCATCGATGTGGGCACAGGCGTACTCATGGCAGTGCTCCGTCTCGCGTCGCTATTTCACGGCCTCCGCCGTGAGGAGCGGGAGGAAGGCGTCCGCGGGCATGTTTGCTTTCAGGACGCCTTCCGGATTCTCGAGATCGATTTTCACGCGGTAGACCAGTTTCACCCGCTCTTCCTCGGTCTGGATCTGCTTGGGCGTGAATTCCGCTTCGGCGGAGAGAAAAGAGAGGCGTCCTTTGAATCGCCGGTTGGGGAAGGAATCCGTCACGACTTCCACCGGCGCGCCAATCTGCACCCTCCCTTGATTCTGTTGCCCCACATACCCCCGCAGCCAGGGATGAGCGAGGTCCGCGATGGTGGCGATCGTCGTACCCGCGGCGAGGACCTCACCCGCTTCGGCCGATTTCACCAGCACCACCCCATCCAGCGGGGAACGGGCGATGGCGTCTTTCAATTGCGTTTCCACGACCGCGAGGCTCGCCTTTGCCTGCTCGATCTCCGCTATCCTTGAAGTCCGTTCCTGCCGCAGACGGTCCGAATCGTAGCGGCCGGCTTCCGTGGCGTGAAGTGCCGCTTTGGCGCGGGAAACCTGTGCGCGCATCGCCTCAATGGTCTCGACGCGAGGCCCTTCTTCCACCAGGGCCAGCCGCTCGCGCGCCTGGCGCGCGGCGGCTTCCGTTGCTTCGTGTGCCGCCTTGGCCCGATCCCGATCCGCAGCCGTAATATCTTCCGAGGCGAAGAGGGTCTGTGCTCGTTTCCAATCGGCAGCCGCACGGGCGGCTTCCGCCTCAGCCTGCGCGGCGAACGCCCGCGCTTGCTCTTTCTCCTGCGTGCGCGAACCGGCGAGCAATTCTCTGAGTTGGGCTTCCACAGCGGCAAGCTCCGCGCGGCGCTGGGTGGTCATCGCTTCGAGGCTCTGTTCCTGAAGGTCGATGCTGCTTCCCAGTTGCCTGAGCCGGGATTCGGCGGAGGCGAGCACGGCCTCGGACATTCGCTTCTGGCTTTCGAGTTGCGCCGTATCGAGGCGGCCGATGATTTGGCCCGCTTTCACGAAGTCTCCCTCCTTGACGGTCAACTCCACGAGTTGGCCCGGAGTCTTGAACCCGATGTTCACTTCCGTGAGCTCGATGTTCCCGGAGATCTTGATGGCGCCCGACGGTTGCTGCCGGTGAAATCCAAACCACCAAACGACGGCTGCAACAGCTACAAGAACGGCCAATGCGATGGGGATGAGTTTGCGATTCATGATGCCGTTTCCTCCGCTCATTTTCAGGCCACCGCTCCATTACGGGATTGCAGTGGCAACGTCTCCCATGGCTTGGGCGAACTCAATCCTGGCCGCATTGAAGCGGAAGAGGGAGTCGATGCTCGTGCTGCGCGCCTGCTCCACGCCGGTCTGTGCGCGGGTAACCTCAAGGCTTCCGGCGACGCCCGCCCGGTAGCGCCGCCGCGCCTGCTCAAGTTCCAGTTCCGCCTGCCGCAGCGATTCGCCCGAGACACGGACGAATTCGCGCGTGGAATCCAGCGCATCGACGGCAAGGCGAAGTTCGAGTTCGATCTGCTGGCGGAGGTCACGCGCGCGCAACTCTTCTTCCCGCAAACGGGCGCTCGATTCGGCGCGGCGCGCCTCCCGCCTCCCACCATCGAAAAGAGGAATGCGCACTTGAACCCCTACGGCCCGCGTGGGCAGTGCATTGCCGGGGGAACTGCCGCTCGCGCCGTAGTCGCCGAAGGCGGAGATGCTGGGCGCGCGTTCCCATGCTGCGGCGCCGCTCAGTAAACGCGCGTTCTTGAGACGCGCCTGCTGGCTTTGCCAATCCGCCCGAGCGGCCTCGGCGCGAATCATAAGAGCGTCCATGCGCTCACCTCGGGTGGCGAGGGTATCTTGCGGAAGCGGCATTGTGTCGATCAGGCGGATGGGGTTTTCCATGGAAAGCCCAATCGTGCGCTGCAACTGGAGGTTGGCGGCCCGCGCCTCGTTTTCCCTTACCAGAAGTGCATGTTCCGATTGGCTCCGCAAGACGGTGGCGCGGGTGACTTCAAGCGCCAGACCGGTTCCCGCATCCTTCTGCCTTCGGGCAAGATCTTCGAGGTCGCGGGCGAGCGCAAGATTCGCTTCCGCCGCCGTTCGCTGCGCCTGGGCTCGCAGTGCGCTGTAGTAGGCCATCGCGACGGAGGCGGAAATATCCTCGCGGGCAACGCGCTCCTCCGCCTTCGCTATCGATACGCCCACCTTTGCTGCCTGATAACGGCGAATCGCGCTCATGTTCAGGATGCTCTGCGTGGCGGAGAGTCTCGCATCGAACACATCGAAAGGGCCGACAAAACGGGGCTGTTCGAATCCGGGCACCGGCACGGAAAGCTGGATGCCAAACGCCTCGAGATTCCGGGTCTGGCTGGATTGAGAAATGACGCCATCCAGATTCGGGAGTAAGTCCGCCCGCGCCTGCCCGCTTCGCGCCTTGGCTTCCTCCACCATCTCCAAGGCGATCGCGGTACGTGCGTTGCCATCGGGAGCCAGCGCCAATTCGATGGCACGGCGCAAACTCAATTCCACGGGAGCGGTGGGCTGCGAGACAGAGATGGGCAAGCTCTGCCCCCGCACAGCCCATGCCAGCAGGAGCAACAAGACGGCCAGCCCGATCCACTGCGCCGCTACCCAAACCTTTCCCAACGGGAACCGTTCCACATCTCTAGGTTTTGTCATGCGGGTCCTCCCCGGCTTCCAGCACGGATTGCCTCAGCTTGAGCAACAGATCGCGAAGATGCTGCTTCTCGCTCCCGCTCAGCCCCTTCGAGATTCGCTTGATTTCGTGGAAATGAGAAGGCAACATGGCGCCAACGAGGGCTTCTCCAGCCGGCGTTGACTTGGCAAACTTCACGCGGCGGTCATTCGGAGAATCGACGCGTTCCGCCAAGCCGCGTTTCACCAGACTGTCGAGTACCCCGGTCACATTCGCCTTGCTGACCAGCAGAATTTTCCCCAGTTGAGACAACCGGCATCCTTCCTCGTGGTAGATGGGCTGATTGAGGATCATCAGGATGTTGAAACCCGCCAGACTCAAACCGGAGCGCAATAGTCGGCGCGTAATGTGCGCTGCGAATGCATCGTAGCCGGAGATCAGAGCAAAGATCGCTTCAAACGTCTTCCGGTCGAATTCGGGCTGATTCGCGTCCATGAAGTCGGCCGCGACCCGGTAAAATTCGGTGCGACTGAGGTTTTGGGCCAACGCATGCTTCGCCATCTCTACCAGAAGCATAACCGTCAATAGAACGATAGTCAATACCTAAACGATCAGGGAACAAATCAACTGGCTTGGATCCTTCGGGGAAGTCTAGCCTCGACTGGGAGGTAGAGTTCGCCGGATTGCGCTGTGTAGCTGCGGAACTTCCGCGCCAGTTGCGAGGTTCTCCGGCTGCTTTTTTCGTAAGAATGCCTGCCATCAGATTGATTCGGTGGACACCCGGTCAGTTTTCGATTCGCCAGATACTAGCCAAATATATACGTAACGAACTATATTGATTATGTGGCATCAATAACGGCTACAATTTCAAGGTCAGGCTTTAGGGCCGTTATACATATCCAGCCTGTTTCTGTTGCTCCAACTCATAGATAATAATGCACTTACGATGCTCTAGCTTACTTAACCTCATTTAGTACTAGGCCGTACCGCTTCTTCACTTAGGACTTGGTATCTTGCTTCGATTTCTCTGTAAGTACTACACTGGTTATGTAATCGGATAGGTGGCGGCAACAAGTGGCGTGGCTGGCATGAATGCCGACAGCCCAATGCGAGGAGCCGCAGCCTGTCTTGCAGGAAATTTCAGAGGAAGAAGAGAGAGCATGAGAGCGAACTTGAGAAATTGGACCTTAGCGCTGGCCGTTGCAGCCGTCGCGGCTACCTTTGCGAGTGCGGACACGATTCGAGCGGAGCTGAAATCCGTTTACGGCCAGTCCGTGAGCTATACGTTGGGAGCGAACGCGCAGAAGAGCACCACCGCCGGGCGTTTCAACTGGCAGCGTGAAACCGACAATCCGGCGACCCCAGCTTTCAATGAGGCGGGGACATTCCCACTGGACCCCACGCCCGCCGGCGACCTCTTCTATTCGTTCTGCATCGATCTGACGCAGACCGTGTCCTACAACACGCCGTACGAGTTCACCGTAGAAAGCAACCTTGCAAACGGCCGTGACAGCGCCGGCTACCCTTCCTTGGGCGCCACGACCGCTAACAACATCGCACAGTTCCTCGGGGCGGTTTTCCCCAGTCTCGACGGTTCGCTGACAACGGTGCAGGCCGCAGCGCTGCAGATCTCTCTTTGGGAGATTATTTACGAGAACGCATCGAATGCGTTCGATGTCCTGTCTGGGAACATCAAGTTCGCGAACAACACCGCAGTGACCAACCAGGCCACAACCTACCTGAATACGTTCGCGGCCTACAACGGCCCTGGCGCGGAAGGCCTCCACGCCATGAATAGCTCCCGGCTGCAAGATCAGATGATCCAGGTTCCCGGCAACCCCAACGTCGAGGAAGTCCCGGAGCCTGGCACCTATGCGCTAATGGGCATCGGCCTGTTGGCAATCGGCTTTTTCCGTCGCAAGGCTGCCAAGGCGTAACTCGCCGTAGCCGGTCATTGTTCACTCAATCCTAACTTCGCAAACGAACATTCGTTTGGGGCGCTCCACGGAGCGCCCTTTTTTCGCTCGGAATGAAGCCTTTCTCGAAAGTCGCGACATGCGGGAGGGCCGGAGAGATAGAATCCGAATGGAGGCTCTGGCCATGACGAACGAGTTTGCGCGGCGTGCATTTTTGGTTTCAGGCGCATTTGGCGCGGCTGCGGTATCTTCCGTATCCTCCGCTCAACCGACAGCGCATCACCCCGTCTCTCTGCCCCTTCCAGGCCGCCTGCCGCTCGTGCTCTTTTCGAAGCATTTGCATTGGGCGGATTTTGATACCTGCGCCTCCATCCTTCGGGAAATCGGCGCGGAGGGGATTGACCTGACGGTGCGGAAGAACGGCCACATTGAGCCGGAACGCGTACGCGAGGAATTGCCGCGGGCGGTCGAGATCTTCCACAAGGCGGGCACGCCGGTAGCGATGATCACCACGGATATCCGGACTACGGATTCTCCCTTCACCCTACCCATCCTCGAAACTGCCAAATCCCTCGGCATTACCCACTATCGCTGGAGCGACTTCGTCTATGACCCCAAGAGGCCTATCCCAGTGCAACTGCGGGAGTTCAAGCCCAAGATCACACAGTTGGCGAAATTGAATGCGCGGCTCGGAATGACGGCCATGTACCACATCCACTCCGGCTTTAACCGCATGGGAAGCTGCGTCTGGGACCTGTGGGAGCTCATCCGCGATGAGAATCCGAATGCCGTGTCGTTCAACTACGATATCGGCCACGCCACCGTGGAGGGCGGCTTTGGGGGCTGGATGAACACCCTGCGGCTGGCTCTCCCCTGCACACGGGGGACGGCGGTGAAGGATTTCGTTTGGGAGAAGAACGGCGAGGGGCAATGGCGCCCTCGCTGGTGTCCCCTCGGCGAAGGGATGGTGGATTTCGCCGGGTACTTCAACCTTCTCAAGAACGCCACCGTGCCGATGCCGCTGCAACTCCATCTCGAATATGACGAGTTGGGAGCTACCGCGCATGGGCGCAAGCAACTGGATATGCCGCGCGAGCGCGTGGTGGCGATGTTGAATCGGGATATGAGTCGCCTGCGCGAGATGCGCGCGAAGGCGGGGCTCGATACGTAACTCAGGGAGACCAGGGAGGCCTGGCGCGGCTAGGGGAGCCTGCGGACTTTGATGTTGCGGAAAGCCACTCCGCTGCCATGCTCTTGCAAGACGATGTGCCCTTCCCGCGAAGCGCCGTAACGGGCATCGCTCTTGTATTTGCTGCCAGCCACCCAACCCTTGAACTGCGCGGAATCGAGCGCGAACTCGAGCACTTTTGCGCCGTTCAGCCATTGCTCCACCCGGCCCTGATTCACCACAATCCTCAGGTGGTTCCATTGTCCGGCGGGATGCAACGTCTTCCCACCGGGAGCCGCTACATCGTAAACACCCGCGGTTTTCCGGTTGTCCTGCTTGGCGTCGGGATGCGCCAGATCGTCAATCATCTGGTATTCCAGCCCGAACGCGGAGCGCGAAGCGGGCGGGCTATTCGTCTCTACCACCAAATACTTGATCCCGCTATTGCCACCCGGCTCCAGGCACCAGTCCGCGGCAAACTCGAAATTCTTGTAAACATCGCGGGTGGTGAGGTCGCCGCCCGCGCGCCCGCTTCGCCCGTCCCCTTCGCTGTGGAGGAGAGTACCGTTCTCCACTTTCCAGCCTTCCGCGGGGAACGCGGCGCCATGAAACTCGCGCCAAGCCTGGATGTTTGAACCGTCAAACAAGGCGACCCAGCCGTTCGTCCGCTCGAGAGCCGTTAACGGATGGAATGCCGCCCCGGAAACTCCACACCAAGACGCAGCGAGAAGTGGGTAAGTGGCCAGGGTCGGAAAAAGCAAGAGCGCCAAAACGGACTGGAGACGCCACAGAGGGCGCAGACGTGGAAAGCAAAGGGCCACCATAGAGGAATCCTAACAGACTCCCGCGGTTCTAATGGAGGTCCTCCGGGCGGCGCCTATCTTCCGCAACCGCAGTTGCAGTAGACTTCCGTTGTCATGCTTCGTTTCGTTCTTGCCTCACTTGCGTTCGTTTCTCTGGCAGGAGCAGCCAGCCTGCCTGCCTTCCGCCAGAGCAACATCGTTTCCGGGTTGAAAATGGGGTACCAACTCGTCTTGGCCGATCTCAACCGCGATGGAAAGGTGGATGTGATTATCGTCGATGAGGGCTCAACCGAACTGGCTTGGCATGAGAATCCCGGTTGGCAGCGGCACGTGCTGGCTCGGAACGTGCCCAGGGTGATCAACCTCGAATGCCAGGATCTCAATGGGGATGGCATCCCGGAGATCGTAATGGCTCACCATTTCGAAACGAACCCGGACCGCAGCGAGGGGAACGTCCTTTTGTTGGAGCACGACGGAGATCCGCGCCAGCTTTGGAAAGCGAGGGAATTGGACCGCGTTCCAACGGCGCATCGTCTTCGCTGGATTCCGGTGGAGAAGGGCAAAGCGCCCTGGCTGCTTGTAGCGCCCCTGGTGGGGTCGAAGACTTACGCGCCGGACTACGTGGGGATCGCCCCGATCTATGCCTTCCGTCCCGGCGAATGGAAGCGGATGACCATCTCGAACGAATTGCACGGCATCCTGCACAGCATCGCGCCCGTCGAATGGCATCAGGGAGAATGGCAGTTACTCACCGCGAGTTTCGACGGAATCGAGCGTCTCGAACCGCGAAGGAACGGGCTTTGGAAGCATGTTCCGATTGGGAAGGGGAATCCGGAGCCCTGTCCTCGATGCGGGAGCAGCGAGGTAAAAATGGGGTTTCTTGGCAAACAGCGCTTCCTCGCTACCATTGAGCCTTGGCATGGCAACCAGGTGGCCGTCTATCTGGAGCGCGGGCGCCGATGGGATCGCGCCGTCATCGACGACGGAATGCTGAACGGCCACGCTTTGGCGGTGGCGGATCTTGACGGGGACGGGCGGGACGAAATCGTCAGCGGGTTTCGCGGAAAAGGGTTTCGCGTCAGTGTCTATCAGGCCAGTGACCGCGAGGGCCGGCAATGGGCGCGCACCGTCCTTGACGAAGGTGGCGTGGCCGCCGCGGATTGCAAGATCGGGGACATCAATGGCGATGGGCGCCCAGATATCGTATGTTCGGGCGCCTCCACAGGAAATGTGATGTTGTTTGAGAATCTGGGGGCCCGCTAGCGGGAAGGTCTGATGCGGAATCGCCGTAGTATTCTCCGAGCAAGTATCGGGTTGCCTTTGCTCGCAGCCGGTTGCCGGAATCAACCCGGCGAACGTAAGCCGGCCGACTACGACACCGCGCTGCATGCTCTGTTTTCCAGAGAGTGGGAGTTCCGGCTTCGAGAAGATTCGCTGTTCGCGACTTCGGTAGGGCGAATGGAGTGGAACGATAAACTGCCGGACCTTAGCCTTTCCGCGGCCCGGCGTTCCTACGATTTCTATAAGGCGCTGCTTGCGGATCTGGACAACATTTCCGCCAAGGCGCTTGACGAGGCGGATCGCATCAGCCAGGACGTCCTTCGAGTGGAGGTGCAGCACCATGTGGACGCCTTCGAAACAGGCGGCTACCTGATGCCGGTGAACTCCGATTCCGCGTTTCACATTTACTTCCCGCGCATTGCTGAGGAGGTCCCGCTCGAGAACACGCTGGATTACGAGAACCTGCTGGCTCGCCTGCGCGCTTGGCCGCGGGCGGTAGACGAAATGCTGGAAGTATTGAGGGAGGGCTTAAAGCGGGGCTTTACCCCACCCGCGATCACAATGCGCGGGTTTGAGCGCACTATCAGCGCGCACATCGTGGATCAGCCCAGGAAGAGCGGCTTCTATGAGCCCTTCGAGCACTTCCCTACCGGAGTGCCGCAATCGGACCAGGGACGGCTACGCATCGAAGGCGAGCAGACCATCCAGAAGGCGATCATTCCCGGCTATCGCAAACTTTATGAGTTCTTCACCTCAGAGTATCTGCCAGGGTGCCGCCAGACGCTGGGCGCTTATGACCTGCCGAACGGCAAAGACTTCTATGCGCGGGAGTTGCGCTACTTCACAACACTGCCGGTTGAGCCGGAAGAGGTGCATCAGATCGGCCTCCGCGAAGTAGCGCGCATACGGAATGAGATGGAAGCGGTCATGCGGAAGACGGAATTTGGCGGCTCGTTCGAGGAATTCCTCCGTTTCCTGCGGACAGACCGCCGCTTCTATGCGAAGACCCCGGAGGAACTTCTCCAGCGCGCAGCGTGGATTGCGAAACGCATGGACGGCAAACTCCCCGCACTGTTCGGCCGCTTGCCGAGGCAGCCTTACACCGTGGAACCGGTGCCGGATGCGATTGCCCCCAAGTACACGAGCGGGCGCTACGTCTCCGCCCCGTATGGCGGAACGAAGCCGGGAATCTATTGGGTGAATACGTACGCGCTCGAAACCCGTCCCCTATACACGCAGGAAGCCCTTACCCTGCACGAGGCCGTACCGGGGCATCATCTTCAAATCGCTCTGGCGGCGGAGATGGAAAACCTCCCTCCATTTCGCCGTTTTGCGTACTTCTCCGCCTTTGGGGAAGGCTGGGGTCTCTATTCCGAACGCCTCGGCAAGGAGGTTGGATTTTACGCGGACCCCTACTCCGAGTTTGGCCGGATGACGTACGAAATGTGGCGGGCTTGCCGTTTGGTGGTCGATACCGGGGTGCATGCAAAGGGTTGGCAACGCCAGCAGGTCATCGATTATCTGCTTGAGAACACAGCCTTACCGCTGCATGAATGCACGACGGAGACGGATCGCTACATCTCCTGGCCCGGGCAGGCATTGGCTTACAAGATGGGCGAAATCACCATTCGCGAACTCCGCGCGAAGGCGGAGGCGAAGCTAGGGAGCCGGTTTGATATCCGCAGCTTCCATGACAAGCTGCTTGAGAACGGATCGATCCCGCTCACAACCTTGCAGCGCGTCGTGGAAGCGTATATTACGAAACGAAGCCAATCCTGAGGCGCTGCCCTCCGCAGCAAGCCGGGTTCAAAAAGTGCCTGGCGGTCAACTCTTCGGCTTCTTCGCCGCCGCACTCGGGGCAGGCGCAGCCTCCGCTTCGTCGATTGACTTGTCGAAATGAAGGTTCATGATCGCCTTCGTGCGCGGATCGTAGGTGCTGAGCTTCTTGGTCTCCGAATCCCTGCCGCGAAAACGTGCCCGCACCTCGTAGTCGTCCGCCTTGATGACGCGATCAAAGTTGTAGCGTCCATCGTCCTTGGTAACGAAGGACCGCGCGGCCTTCGTCTTGAGGTTCGTCAGGGTCACGATCGCGCCCTTCACGGGATTCTCCCGGGAGTCGCGCACGATGCCGCTCAGCTCTCTGGACGGCAAATCCTTGGGGTTCACTTCGGGCAGTTTCTTGAAGAAATCCGGATTACTATCGCGCTGGTAAACATCCTTCGTATTGCCCTGCGCATACGCGGCCGAGAACAAGATCAGCATGGACGCGAACAGGATCGCGAGTCGGAACACGGCATTTCCCCCTGCTTTCAGCTTACTATCAAGAGATATCGCTTGGGCCATTTCCGGTTACAACAAACTGGGTTCGCGCGGAAACTAACACCCTTCCGAAATATTCCACCTTATGTCGCGCAGAATCGAATCCGTCATGATTCCCGGCCCTGCCGGGCGCCTCGAAGGCTTGCTGGAGGAACCCGAATCCGTCGTGCCAGTGCATGCCGTGGTGGTGTGCCATCCGCACCCGTCGCACGGCGGCACGATGCACAACAAGGTGGTCTACCGTCTCGCACGAGGATTGCGGCGCACGGGAGCGGTGGTGCTGCGCTTCAACTTCCGCGGCGTGAATTTGAGCGAAGGCCAATTTGACCAAGGAGATGGCGAGGTTGAGGATGCCCGCGCCGCATTGAGCTTTCTGCGGGGCCGCTATCCGAACCTTCCTTTCAGCCTGGCAGGCTTCTCCTTCGGCTCACGGGTGATCCTGCGACTGGGGTGTGAACAAGACGTGGGGGCGACGCGGTTGATCGCGGTGGGCTACCCCACGCGATGGCCGGATCTGGACGCATTAGAAATCTGCACGCGGGAGAAAATCTTCATCCAGAGCACCCACGACGAGTTCGGGCCGATCGATTCTTTGCGCCAACTCGTCGAGGGTTTGTCAGATCCGAAGGTGCTTTACGAAGTAGAGGCGAGAGACCATTTCTTCGCCGGGGCGCTGGATGCATTCGAACATCTCGTTGAAGAACTGGTCTGGGATGAATCGGCGGCATCCGTTTAGGGGTTCCGTTGCCGGAACCCCGTCAATCTGAAACAAGGGCAACTAACTGATAGATCCGCCCAGTTGCAGTTCCCGTTCCAATATGGAGAGCGCCCGACCCCCAATCAGGTTCGCAACCTGTTCGAGCAAATCCGGGATGTTTTGTGGTTCCACCAGGATCTCGTGCCGCGGCACCGCTTCGTCGCCGGTCTCCAATGAGCACTGTTCGGTATGCAGGATTGCGGTGGCAGGCTCGTATTCCTTGAATCGCGCGTAGGAGAGGATCGCCGGATCAATCTCCGAATTACCGCCCTGAGCGTGACAAAGCACCAACTCAAAGCTACCCTCGCTCAATCGATCTACTGCATCTACTGTTGTAGTAGCGCAAGTGACTTCATATCCACCCGCCTCAAGGACTGCCTTGAGCGTCATCCGGCTGGTATCGTCACCATCAATCAAGAAGATCTTTGCGAGTGCGCGCGCGGAGGCGTGAGGGATTTCGAAATGGTTTTGGGACATAGTGGCCTTTTATCTTCCTGGGTAGCTCCGTTTTAGAGCTGTCTGTTCCCGCGTCGAGCTTACTGAGGTGTATTCAGATGAGAACACACACTTCACCGACAGGCCCAGAACCGGGCCTCTCTCAAACTCCCACGTTACAGTACTACTTAGGTAGGTCTTCTTCGCCCTCGGACACCCGGAACGGGAGTGGAGCAAAGCTGCTGTCTCTTTGGATGTGGACTAGCACTGCCTGATTTCGATTATCCGTCAATTTTCTGATTTTGAAATACCCTTCTAAAGATTATTTTCAAATTCTGTAATTGGCGCTCCACGGAGAAAGTTTCATCCAGTTTTTCCTTAGAAAGAATGCTAAGAATTTCGTTGGATTCGCGAATGCTCTGCTCAAAATCCCCCTCTTCCCGCCACGCCTGCATCGCTTTAGACTGTACGATCCGATAGGCCTCTTCCCGAAGCATTCCCCCACTGGTCAGATCGAGAAGCAATTGGCCGGAGAAGACCAGCCCGTGCGTGCTCTCCAGATTACGACGCATCCGCTCCGGGAAGACGCTGAGATTTTGAACCAGCGATGCCGTCTTCTCCAACAGGTAGTCAACCAGGATCGTCGAATCGGGCAGGATGACACGCTCCACGGAGGAGTGCGAGATATCCCGCTCGTGCCACAAGGCATTGTTCTCGAACGATGCCTGCGCGTTCGCCCGAACCACCCGCGCGAGTCCGCAAATCTGCTCACTCGTCACAGGGTTCCGCTTGTGAGGCATGGCGGAACTCCCCTTTTGCTTCTTCCCAAACCCTTCCTCCGCCTCGCGCACTTCCGTTCGCTGAAGATGGCGGACTTCGAGAGCGATTTTCTCGCACAGGGAGGCGATCAACGCCATCACACACACATAATGCGAATGCCTGTCTCTGGAGAGAACTTGCGACGCAATCGGGGCAGGGTTTAGCCCCAGGCGTTCGCAGATAAGCACTTCCGTTTCGGGGCTGGTATGGCCGAATGTCCCCACCGCACCCGACAGTTTTCCGACGCGCAACTCCTCCGCCACCACCTCCAACCGGGACAGGTCGCGAACAGCCTCATCGTACCAGAGCGCCAGTTTCAACCCGAATGTAATGGGCTCCGCGTGGACGCCGTGCGTGCGTCCAATCTGGATGGTGTTCTCAAATTCGAAGGCCCGGGCGCGAAGCACCTCAATCAGCGCCTTGAGATCCTCGCGAATGATCGAACTGGCCTGCTTCAATTGGAGGGATTGCGCCGTATCTACTACGTCATTAGAAGTTAGACCATAGTGAAGCCAGCGGGAATCATCGGCGAACCCGGCTTCCGCCATCTTTTCGGCGACGCACGTCGTAAACGCGATGACGTCATGCTTCACCTCGGCCTCAATTTCCGCGATCCGCTCGACGTCGATATCGGCATGGGCCCGCAGATTCGCCGCCGCGGCCGCAGGCACGACCCCGAATTCGGAGAGAACTTCGCTCGCCGCCAGCTCAACGGCCAGCCAGCAGCGGTATTTGTTCTCATCACTCCAGATGGCCCCCATCGCGGGGCGGGTATAGCGGGCAATCATCGATTTTTCCTCTCCGTATCGGGGAAACGAACCAAGCAGATGCGGGCTCCAGACAATTGCCGAACCGCCGCCATTCCAATGTAGCGCAACCTTCAATTCCCCCCACGCATCCCCCCATATTCCGAAGTTTCAATTCCCCAGGCCGGGTTCCAGAAATCGACGAATCGCCGTATGGCAAACTGAAAGATACCGTTCCAATCGCCAACTCTATGAAACAACGAGTAGCTGTGCTCCATGGCGGGCGTAGCGGGGAGCATGACGTCTCCCTGTTATCCGCCCGCTCCGTGATGGATGCTCTTGAATCCGCATCCTTCGAGGTAATCCCGTATTTCATTGATAAGGCAGGACGGTGGAATCCGTCCGCGATTGTGCCGGAACCGGGTGGAAATCCAGGGATCGACGTCGTTTTCCCCGTTCTGCATGGCACTTTCGGGGAGGATGGGACTATCCAGGGCCTGCTTGAACTTGCGGACTTGCCGTACGTCGGCGCGGGTGTGTTCGCGAGCGCCGCATGCATGCATAAGGGCTTTACAAAGAGGATCTGCGCAGCCGCTGGCATTCCGGTTGCGGAATTTGTGGAGGGCAGGTCCTGGGAACAGGGGAAATTCCTTGTCGACCGCGTGGAGTCGTCATTCGGCTACCCGTGTTTTGTTAAGCCCGCGAATCTTGGGTCCTCCGTGGGGATTTCGAAGGCAGTTTCGCGGGGGGAACTGGAGGACGCCATCCGATTCGCATTTCGCTTCGACGACACCGTCATTGTGGAACGCGCCATCACCGGGCAGGAACTCGAATGTTCCATTTTGGGAAACGAAACGATTGAGGCCTCGATCGCCGGTGAAGTGATTCCAGGGAAAGAGTTCTACGACTACGAAGACAAGTACGTCGACGGCAAGGCGCGGACGTTGATTCCCGCCCGCATCTCCGAGGAAGATCAGAGTCGGGTGAGGGCGTTGGCCGTGCGAGTTGGGCAAACGCTCAATCTGGAAGGAATGGCTCGGGTCGATTTCTTCCGCGAAGCGGAGAGCGGAACCATTTTTCTGAATGAAGTCAACACGATCCCAGGCTTCACGTCCATCAGCATGTACGGGAAGATGTGGGAAGCAAGCGGGCTCTCGTACCCGGATTTACTGCGGCGCCTCGTGCGGCTGGCAATCGAGCGGCATCAGCGCCGGGCCAGCCTCTCCTTCGCCCGTTAGCACTATGGCCTGGCATACCCTCATTTCGTTCCGTTCGCTCTGGCGGCGCACATTTCCATTCCGGAGCGGCAAGCTGAGGGCCGCCACATTCCTGTACGCGCTTCTTGCATTCTCCGCCGCGGCACAGAACCCAAGGTCGGTCGACGATGTTCTCCGCGTGTTCACCTCCGTTTATGCACAACTCGAGGCAAACGCCGCGGAACCAATCAATCCCGAATTCGCCATTTTCGAGGGCGCTCTGCCGGGCGCGATTCGTGCGCTCGACCCCTTCTCTGCATTCCTGACCCCGGATCGCTTTGCCCAGTTGCGGGAGATGCAGACTTCCCGCGAGAAAGGATTCGGCAGTATCGTTTCCGTGCTTCCGGGCCGCATCACGGTGCTTCAGGTGCTGCCGGCCACCCCGATGTCCCGGGCTGGCATTGAACCGGGAGACGAGTTGATCGCGGTCAACAACTACCTCATCCAGGCGCTCGATAATGAACAGATTCTCCAGTTGCTGGGCGAGGCGCGCCATGGAACCGTGAATGTGGTCGTGCGCCGGCAGGGTAGCGACCGTCCGTTGCATTTCACCCTGACGCCGCAGGAAATGGATTCCCGCTCCGTGGATCGCGCCTTTCTCCTGGGAGATCGGATCGCCTACATCCGAATTAAGAGCTTTGAGGGAGAAACCGCTCGCCAGTTCCGCGACGCCCTGGAGCAACTTGGCGGTGACAAGGTGCGCGGCCTCATTCTGGACCTGCGCGACAACCGCGGGGGGGTGGTGGATGCGGCTCTCGACGTGAGTTCCTTTCTACTGCCGCCCAATGCGGTGATTCTTTCGGCGCGAGGCCGAGCGCAGCCGCCGGTTGTCGAGCGTGTGCCGGCCTCCGCGAAACCATACACCTTTCCCGTGGTGGCGCTCATTAACGGGCAGACCGCAAGCGCAGCCGAAATCGTCGCCGGCGCTCTGCGGGATCATCACCGCGCCACACTGCTCGGCGAACGCAGCTATGGCAAGGGTCTCGTGCAGCAGGTGCTTCCTCTTTCGATGGGGACGGGGCTTGCGCTCACCACCGCCTATTACTTCACCCCGTCGGGCGACAGCATTCAGCGCCCGCTCACCGGGAGCCAGGTTAAAATCCAGGGCGAGCCGGGCTCAGCCGATGCGCCGGGCGGCATCGCTCCCGATGAGGTGGTGCATCCGTTTCCCACGAACCAGTTCCGGTATGTTCTGGAAGGAACCGGATCATTTGCCTCCTTCGCCACGGAGTACCTTCGCAATCGAGCAGCGGGCGGGGACAAGCTCTCCGAACAATTTGAAATCGACGGCGCCATTCTGGACGAATTCCAGTATTTCCTTTCGCAGCACAACATCCGCCCCTCGCTCGCCATGTGGACCGCGAATTCCGACTACATCCGGATCCGCCTCAAGACAGAAATCTTCAATCAGGGGCTGGGGGTCGATTATGGGGAAAAAGTCGAAGCGGAACTGGACAGTGGCATCGAACGAGCTCTCGAGATTCTCGCGGGGACTCTCGCGCGCCCGTAACTGCCGTCGAAACACCCTTCAGCCCTCAATTGTTTGAGCTGGGAGACCGGGGGACCATCGGCACGAATACAACCGGGATCGATGCCGTTCGCTTCACCATTCCGCGGCTGTCTTTGCTGAGAATCATGAGTTGCTGCGTATTGGGTGAATCGCCTTCGGGCGCAACCAGCCGTCCGCCGGGGCCGAGTTGGTCTACCAACGCCTGGGGGATTTTGGGCGGCGCGGCGGTCACAATGATACGTTCAAACGGCGCTTGCTCCGGCCAGCCAAGATACCCATCGCCAGAGCGCACGGTCACTTTGTGGAACCCGAGATCCCGCAGCGTCGCCCGCGCCCGCGCCGCGAGTTCCGGAACGATCTCAACGGAGTACACTTCGTGGGCGAGTTCATTCAGGATCGCCGCTTGATAGCCGGAACCCGTGCCGATCTCGAGCACCTTGTGCGACGGCTTTACTTCGAGCAATTCCGTCATCAGCGCAACGATATAGGGCTGAGAAATGGTGGCCCCGTAGCCGATACCGAGAGCGCGATCTTCATACGCATGCGGGCGCGCGGATTCCGGCACAAAACGCTCGCGAGGAATCCGCTGCATGACGGCGAGCACCTGCGTCTGCCGAATGCCGCGGCGCTGGAGTTGAGCGCCTACCATTTCAAGCCGTGCTTCCAGAAACGAATCCGTGGCGCGTTGCGATGGCTGCATTTTCCTGACCGCCTCACGAAAGAGGCACTGTGCAATCCACCCCCTCCGTGCTGCCTCCACTCTCTCGAAGAGGACCCCCGGTGTCAACCTCGCGCAGCGGGCACCCCCCTTAACCCTGATCTCCCGCGTTACCCGAAACGGGAAACCGCGGATGATGGCGCACGTGCTCAGCCTGCCAGAGGTGCCGGCGATCATGGGCAGTGATGATGGAGCACCCTTCGGCGAGATTGAGCTTCAGCAGGGAACTTATGGGCGAGGGAAAACGGATGGCGCCCATATCGACGCCACTTGCCTCCAGCACAAATCCTCGCAGATCGAGGTGCAGCCGCCGGAATTCCGCCTCCACCTCAACAGGCGAAAGTGTTCCCGTGGGGGTAATACTTCGAGGCGCCGGCACCCTCAGCCGAGGCGGAGGTTCTATGTAACGGATCACCTGGCGGCCCAGGAATCCCAACCGGAACGCCTTCGGCGGCAGGGACGCGTTATGCCGATCCCGTTCAAACACCACTCGCATCGCTCGCAGGTACAAGATATCGGACCGATTGAGATGATCGAGGCATTCCAGGATGCTCCAGCGCCCCGGTTGAGGACGCCACAACAACTGTTCCGGGTTCAAGCCTGCAATGAGCGAATCTTTACGAGCAACAATGGCGTCAATCTGGTGGATCAATTCGGTGGTGGTAACTGTGCTTCCCATAACTTCCAGGTATAGAGAGTGGGCATTGGTGTCTGCTGCCTCTATCCGTATCTGCGCAACCGCCTCGATTTTGAGCGCTCGCCCAGAGCAGAATCTTCCGAAATGGAGACTTTGTTGAAGTATCGCCCAAAACAGCCTATTCTGGCAAAGAAAAGGCGAATTTAATGCACAATGTGCGGGAAGAGATTGAGCGGCTACGGGAAAAGCTGCGGCGCGTGGAAAGGCGCACGGCGCTCGGTTCCGGTTCCGCCGGGAGAAATGGGACAGAACCGCCGTCACCCGCGGCGCCCGCCCCGGCTTGCAACCTTCCCCCATGGGAAAGCCACTCGGACGAATCCACCTTTGAACGCTCCATTGGGCCCGCACCCGGGATGCAGGGCTGCGCCTTGATGCATTCCGATCGAGGGAAGATCGAGAATTGCCTTCAGGGATCCCTGATCGAAACCCCATTCGGGACCCACTTTGAGGTTGAGACGCTTTATCCTTGCGATGCGTCGCACGGGCAATTCGCGGTCCGAGAGTTGGAGAAGTCGCCTGACGATCTCTTGGGCACGCTGAGTCCTGGCCATGCCGAGAGCTCCGTGAGCAGTTGGGTTTTTCTGGATACGGAAACCACCGGACTCGCGGGCGGGGCGGGCTCCTTCGCATTTCTCATTGGGCTCGGCCGTGTTACGGATGCAGGTTTTCTGGTGCACCAGTTTTTTCTACGGGAGCCTTCGGAGGAACGGAGCGTTCTCTATAGGGTCGCTGAGAAATTGGGGTGCTGTTCCACCGTCGTTACCTACAATGGAAAGGCCTACGACCTGCCGTTGCTCGAAACTCGCTATCGTCTGGCACGCGCGGCTGTTCCTTTTGAAACGATGCCGCATATCGATCTGCTCCATGCCTGCAGGCGGCTTTGGAAATTGCGTTTCGAAAGCTGCAAACTCACTCATCTTGAAGAACGGGTGCTGGGCCACGAGCGAGTGGGAGATGTGCCGGGCTTTCTGATTCCGTCGCTCTATGCGAACTTCTTGCGTTTTGGAGACGCCGGCAGCCTCTCGCCAGTCTTTTTGCACAATGCACTCGACATTCTTTCTCTTGCTTGTCTTACGAATGTCGTAGGTGGCGTCTTTCGAGACCCTGCGTCGATGGCCGCGCGCCACGGAGCGGAGTGCGTGGGATTGGGGCGCTGGTTGAAGCAGGCAGGCCGGCCGGAAGATGCATTACCGTTGCTGCGCCGGGCGATCCAAACCAATATCCCGGAGGAATTGCTGGCGCGAACCCTCTGGGATATCTTCGAGATCGAGCGCAAGAGCGGACGCCATGAAGTCGCGCGGGATGCGGTCGAGCAGTTGATCGGATTTCCCAACGCGCTGCATGGCCGCGCACTCAAGGCGCTTTCAATTCTCTACGAATATAGTTTTAAGGATTTTTCACGGTCTCTTCAGTACGCGCGGCGGCTGGAGCGATTGCAACCGGATGAGGAAACCGGTCGACGGCTGGAGCGCCTCATCCGCAAACGAGGCAAGGCGCAACACGCGGGAATCTTCGAGGATTAGTTCCCGCGCCGGTTCGACATTGGAGCAAGGTCTGTCGCGAAGGCGGCTCGAAACAGGCAGTTACTCGACAATTTTCCGCTTGCTCACCCACTCAATCATCATTTCGCGAAGAAAGGGGCCGGGTTCAGGGAATTGCAATCCTTC
This sequence comes from Bryobacterales bacterium, assembly GCA_020847315.1. Classification (GTDB taxonomy): domain Bacteria; phylum Acidobacteriota; class Terriglobia; order Bryobacterales; family Bryobacteraceae; genus JACTMJ01. The sequence continues at coordinate 27,407 of JADLCF010000029.1, forward strand.
GGTTCCGATCTCTCGTTGATTCTCCGCCACATAGTCGATGGTCGCCACGGAGTAAATGCGGTCCGGTTCGACGTTGGCCGATTTTCGGATCGCTTCCGGCAGCTTAGCTCCCGGGATCTTGCCGAATACAACGCGATTTCCAAATGGCAGCGCATCCCAGATGTCCCGGGCGCGAATCTTTCCGACAATCAGCCCAGCGCGAACGGCTCCTCGATTGACGAAGGCGAAATCCACGCCGAAGCTCTCCAGCATCGCGCGCTCCACCACATCCTTCATCTGGAAGCGCGTATACGCGGTTTTCGATTCGCCAATCTCACGATCCACCACTGCGGAGACCTTTGCCTCCCAGGTAGCCACCTCACGGGCAACGGCCGGCTCCGCCGGAATCTCCGAGGCAATAATGGGGATGCGATTCCACTGGAGATCCACCACTTGGTTCTGGGCCAAGTCAAACGCAAGGTCCACGCGCCCCAGTTCGGCGCCATTGGGCCTTGTGCGAACCACCATCCGGTTTCCATCGCGCAGGAGGGTTTTCATCCCACCGTGGTCGTGCCCGGAGACGATCAGATGCATCTCCGGCAGAGCCGCCAGCAGCATTTCCTCTTCCTTGGGAAAAATGTGCGTGAGGCCAACGATCAACTGTGCGCCATCGGCTTTGGCTTGGCCGATATACTTGCGAGCGGTTTCCACAAGCGGCAGCACCCGCCATGGACTGAGATTGTAGCTGTAGGTAAGTTTCTCCAGAGACTCCATGATGAGGCCGATGATGGCCACCCGAACTCCATTCAGATCGCGAATCAAGTATGGAGGGGGAGTGAGAAAGGCGCCACCTTCGCCGACGAGATTGCCGCAGAAAATCGGGAACCGGCTCACCTTTTGGTAGTCATAGATGCGCCTCCAGCCGTAATCGAATTCGTGATTACCCAGGCAGATTGCGTCCGGGCGCAGGCCGTTCATCAACTCGAAGATCGGAACGCCTTCATAGAGGGAACTCACCGGTGTGCCCTGGACAAGATCGCCGGCATCGAGATACAGGCTGGCTTCCGCCTTCGCCCGTTCCCGGTTGAGAGCGCTCGCCAAATGGGCGAACCCGCCCAAGCCTTCGCGGGTCGGCGAAATCCGCGCATGGATATCGTTTGTGTGCAGAATGGTGAGGCGGTGGATGCCCGGCTGCGCGGGAGCCGGCGCGGGCAGATGCAGTGCGCCCATGGCGCCGGCGCCTGCCAGAAAATGGCGGCGGCTCAATCTTTGCATGGGAAAACGCTCCCTCTCCCAGCGGCAATGCGGACATCAGCCACGGATAGAATCATTCTCCCATAGGATCGCCGGCTGAACCGGCCTCATCAGGCCTACTTGGCATCGCGCCAGTTGGGGCCTATCCCGATTTCCACCAGGAGAGGAACGCTAAGTTCGGTAACGTGTTCCATCTGCCGCTTTACCAAGGCGGCCACCGTATCCCGTTCCTCCGGAGGCGCCTCAAAGACGAGTTCGTCGTGGACCTGCAAGAGCATTCGAGCGGCAAGTCCCTTCTCCGTCATCTCGCGATCAATTCGAATCATGGCGATCTTGATGAGATCGGCGGCCGAGCCTTGCAGCGGAGTGTTCACGGCTGTCCGCTCGGCGAATGAGCGGGAATTCGGATTGCGCGCCTCCATGTCCGGGATCAACCGTGTGCGCCCAAACATGGTGCGGGTGCGCCCGGTCTCGCGGACTTCGGCGATCGTAGCGTCAATCCATTTCCGCACACCGGCGTAGCGCTCGAAGTAATTACGGATGTAATTCTCCGCCTCCTTCTTCGGAATGCCGAGTTGCGTGGCAAGCCCAAAAGCCGTCTGCCCATAAACGATCCCGAAGTTCACGACCTTGGCCTCACGGCGCATTTGCGGACTCACCATCTGGGGCATGACATCGAAAACCTCAGCCGCCGTGCGGGTGTGAATATCCTCTCCGTTGCGAAACGCCGACATGAGGACGGGGTCTTCCGAAAAGTGGGCAAGCAGCCGCAATTCGATCTGCGAATAGTCCGCGGAGAGCAAGAGCCAGCCTTCCCGGGGCATGAAGGCGGCGCGAATTTCACGGCCCTGCTCCGTGCGAATCGGGATATTTTGGAGGTTCGGGTTCGAGGACGAAAGCCGGCCTGTCGCCGCGCCGGCCTGGTTGAAACTCGTGTGGATGCGGCCCGTCGCCGGCCGGATCAACTGGGGTAGGGCATCCACATAAGTACCCTTGAGCTTCGCCAACTGACGGTACTCCATCACGAGAGCCGCAATCTCATGGTGCAGAGCGAGGCCTTCCAAAACATCTACCGCCGTGGAATGAACCTTCCCCTTCCCGGTCTTCACCGGAGCGGGCAGATTCATCTCCTCAAACAGCACCTTCGCAAGCTGTTGCGGCGAGTTGACGTTGAATTCGTGCCCCGCCAGCGCGTGAATCCGCGCGGTGAGATCCTCGACCTGCTTCCCCATTCGCTCCGAGATGGAGGCCAGCGTGACGGTATCCACGCGAATTCCTACCGCTTCCATGCGGGCAAGCACCGGGCTCAGAGGGAGATCGATCTCCCGGTAGGCGTGCTCCAACCCATCCCGCGCGAGGGCTGGTTTCATATCGTCCGCAAGGCGCAGAATCAGGTCTGGAGCGGCTTCCAGACTGCGCTCCACTCCCCGCTCAAATCGCTTGCCGGCGAGCGCTTCCACCGTCGTCAGACCAGGATCCGCATAGAGCAGAAAGCCCATCAGAAAGACATCGTCGATCTCTCCGGCAGGCAGCCCCCACTCCGGGGGGGCGGTCAGCAGCGCTTGTTTCCAATCGTGAAAGACCTTCGCGATGCCCGCATCGTTCCACCATAGGCGCACCAGGGGCGCGTGCGCCGGCACTACCGCTCGGACAACACCCGGCGCCGTCGCAAAGTAACAGAACGGGGTTTCATCGAGAGTTCCCTCTTCTCCAGGGATCTCGGGGGTGAGGACCAAGGCAATTCGTCCGGCCGCAGTCACCTCGGCGCTCAATTGCTCGGCTTCCTCGGCCGTGTGCACGAGGCGAAAATCCCGTGCTTTTTCTTCCACGACCGTCTGCACTTCGCGTAGCGCCCGGCCGAATTCCAACTCGCGATACACCTCTTCAAGCGCTGCGGCGTCGGGGTCCTTCACGGCTAGGTCTTCGAGCGGAATCTCCACAGGCGCATCCACCCGAATCCGCGCCAAGTCTTTGCTGAGCAGGATCTGCTCGTGGTTGTTCTGGAGGCTCTCCCGGTACATCTTACGCTTCACGTGCTCTGCCTGAGCGATGGCCTGCTCCACGGAGCCAAACTCGGCGATCAGGTCCCTTGCGCCTTTCTCCCCGATGCCGGGTGCGCCCGGGATGTTGTCGACCGAATCGCCCTTGAGCGCAAGCAGGTCCACCACTTGCGGTGGGCGGACCCCCATAAACGCCTCTACCCCCGCCTCATCGTAGATCGTGTCGTCCTTCATCGGGTTGAGCATGCGCACATGGGGCGTGACCAGTTGAAGCATATCCTTGTCGCTCGAAACGATCATGACATCCATCGTTACGGCGGCCCGGCGAGCCAGCGTTCCAATGACATCATCGGCTTCGAATCCGCTGCATTCCACTACCGGCACGCGCATCGCTTCGAGAACACGTTTGATGTCAGGAATCTGCTGAAGAAGATCCGGTGGGGTCTCCGTCCGGTTTGCCTTATACGCTTCAAACATCTCAGTCCGGAAATTGGGTTCCTCGCTCTCAAAAACCGCCGCCAGAAAATCTGGTTGGTACTCATCGCGAATGCGCCGGATCATGTTGTTGAAAATATAGGTCGCTTCCGTCGGGACGCCCTTCGAATTGCGCATCGGCGGTGCGCTTGATCGCGCTCGGGCATGGTAAGCGCGAAAGATAAACCCAAAGGAATCCACCAGAAACAGCGTTGGACGCGGCATGGCCCCATGATAGCGCCGGAACCCTCGAAGACCGCACCGCTCCGCTGAGTTCCTCTTCTGTCATGGATCGCCGGCTTCCGCGCGGCTTGGTTTGCACCTGTAAATTGTCCAATCTTTCCAGCGCGGCGCGCCCGCACATGTTACGGAAACGCTAGTACTCATCACGGCGCTCAGTGTGGTTTTTACACCACACTGTGACACAATTAAGTCACTAGTTTTGAATGATTTAGCGATGCCAATGACGGAAAAACTTGGTTACAATATCAATTGAGAAAGGAGCAAACTTGCGCTTCGAGAGTACCCTTCGTAAGCCCGTATCCACGAAAGGCGTCGGACTCCATAGCGGAGTACCCGTGTCCATGACCTTGCGTCCGGCTCCGGCGGGCACGGGGGTGGTATTCCGTCGGACCGACCTCGATAACTTTGAGATTCCGGCGGTATGGAAGCATGTGGCCCGCGTCAGTTACGCAACCAGCCTCATGCGCAAAGGGGTACTCATTTCGACCATCGAACATCTCATGAGTGTGTTCGCCAGCTTGGGGGTCGATAACGTCTACGTCGATATCGATAATCTCGAAGTCCCGATCCTGGACGGGAGCGGCCTTCCATTTGTCCGGATGATCGAAGAGGCCGGGCTCCGTGCCGGCAGAAAACTGCGAAAATATCTGAGGATTGTGCGGCCGGTGACGGTGGAGGACCGCGCAAAGAAGATCACCATTCTTCCTGCGAATTCCCTCACCGTGAATTGCGAAGTGTTTTTCGAGCACCCGCTCGTCGGCAGAGAGTGTCTGGATATCGAGATCACCCGGGAGCGGTACGCCCGTGAGATTGCCCCCGCCCGCACATTTGGATTTTCGGCAGAACTGGACGCCATGCGGAATATGGGCCTGATTCGCGGCGCGTCGCTTGAAAGCGCCGTCTGTTTCACGGAGTCCGGCGTCATGAACGATGGCGGCCTGCGCTTTCCAGACGAACCTTGCCGCCATAAAGTGCTGGATCTCATCGGAGATTTCGCTCTTCTCGGGCGGCCGCTGCTCGGGCACGTGATCGCTGAATGCGCCGGGCACGCTTTGCACGTCGCGATGGCTCACAAGATCATGTCGGATCCTTCGCTTTATGAACTGTTGACATTTGATCAACTGGCTTCGAATGTTGCGGAATCTCTCGTTGGCGCGGGCAGCGCGGATTGAGCGGCGCGGAGGATCCTGGCGTCGATTCTGCAATGAAAGCAGCTACTCCCGACTGGCGCTTGCCGCCGAACCTCATTACCTATGGGCGCATCGCATTGACGCCGTTGGTGGCGCTCGCCATCCTTGGCAACCACGGGCTTACCGCGCTCCTGTTGGTCGCCGTTGCCGGATTCAGTGACGGTCTCGATGGCTTCCTGGCCCGCCATTTTGGCTGGCAATCCACACTGGGCGCGTACCTGGACCCCATAGCGGACAAACTACTGTTGCTCACCCTCTACATGGCATTCGCCGGAGTGGATTTAGCGCCGGTGTGGCTGGTGGGTCTGATTTTCCTTCGAGACCTCTGGATCCTGTCCATGGTGAGCTATGCCTGGTTTGCTACCAGCATTCGGGACTTTCCTCCGCGCTGGACCGGAAAGGTGAGCACCGTGGCGCAGTTGTCACTCGCGGGGATACTCCTGTTTGAGGCAGCATTCCCTCGCGTGCTGCCGACCTTCATTGCGGATGTCCTGGTGCTGGCAGTAACCTTCCTCGCCTGCGCGAGCGGCGTTGATTACACCGTCGTTGCTCTTCGGCGCTACGGGGCTTGGCGCGGGACGTCGCGACAAGACGGCTAAGAGCCGGCAGGAACTTCCCTCCGCAGTTCCATTTTGTTGATTCTCGTTTCCCTCAGTCGTTTTTCTGAGAACTTTCAGCCTTCGTTCCCACTGATTCCATAGTGGACGCAATTGGCCTAAGCGGCCCTTCGCCGGCCGCTAGTTCCCAGAGAGCATCTCATCATGAACCGCGCGGCACTGAAAATCCTTCTCGATCCGGGGGTGGAACCGGACGTGCTGGCGACCGGATGTCTTTCCCTGGATTGGGCTCTTGGCTACGGCGGATTCCCAAGAGGCTGCCTCCTTGAGATCTTCGGTCCGCCGGATTCCGGAAAAACGACCCTCGGCCTTGAGGCCATCGCAGCCGCCCAACGCGCCGGGGGCGTCGGAGCGTTCCTTGATGCTGAACACACCCTTCATCCAGGGTACGCTTCCAGCATCGGCGTCGATACCGCCGGCCTCATCTACGCCAAGCCGGATAGCGTGCATCATGCGTTTAGCGTAATCCGCACCCTCATCAGGACTTGTGCGGTTGATGTCATCGTTCTGGATTCCGTGGCCGCGCTCGGGCCGGACCCGACCCCAGTTCCCATGCCCGGCCGCGCGGGCCGGAATGGGGATTTTGCGTACTGGCCATTTGTCCACGGCCTTCGTGACTTGCATACTCTCCTGTCGAAATCCGCTTGTTGCGTGATCTTTCTGAATCAGTTGCGTTCCCGCCTGGGGGTGGAAATCGGAAGCACGGAAACGAGTCCGGGCGCGCCCGCCTTGCACTGCTTCGCGCCGATTCGGGTGAGGGTAGAGCGGCGCGCCACCATGACTTTCCGTGGAGAGGCGATCGGAAGCCGCTGCGCGCTCAAAGTGGTGAAGAACTCGTTAGGCAGAAGCGGAAGAGAAGCGGAGTTCGAGATCTTGGGTGATCGCGGGATATCGAGGGAGACAGATCTGGTGAATCTCGGTCTTCGCGCCGGAACAATCGCACGGACGCCCGCCGGCCTGTCACTTGGCGAGATCGCCCTGGGTGCAACCATTCCCGAAGCTTCAGCCACGCTACGGGCAGAGTCGCAACTCTTCACCGCACTCGACGCCGAGCTTCGTGAACGCGCTGGACTTGGCCGGAAATCGCCGCTCGCTGCTGCAGCCGGTGTGGGCGGCTCGCGCGGGTAAGAGGCCCTAAGAGATAACCCCGAGCAACCGGCAGCTTCAAGTACCGTGGAAACCCTCGGTACCCTCCCGGGGCTTCGTGCGGATGCCGATCTATTTTGAGAGATGCGTCAGCCGGCTACCAGACCCAGACTCAAGGTTCCCAACGTCTTGCGTCCCCTTAGGGTTGGCCGATTGCTCCAAGTAGCCGCTGTCGTGCTCTTTGGATTCCTGCCGGCCGCATTGAATGCGTCCTCCGCGCCGGAGAGTTCTTGGCCCAACGCATTCGGCCCCGGCACTCCCGCAAACCCGGGAGGATCTTGGAATCTTGCGCCTTTTCATCCAAACCGCGGCCAGTTCTCTCATGAGGTTCTCTTTGCGGGTAGGGCCGGAAACACAGCCATCCTGGTCAGCAAGGGGAATCTGACCCTCTATCGCATGGGCGAACCCCAGGCCGGCGACACGATTCCGGGCGTGTCGATTCAATGGCTCGACGCCGCCCCTTCGCCGCTGTATCTGGGCGATTCCCCTTCGGAAAGTGTGGTTTCCTACTTCATCGGTAACGATTCTTCCCGTTGGGCTGCCAATCTGCCTACGTTCCAGAGGGTGCGCGTAAACGGCCTCTATCCTGGAATCGATCTGCTCATCTACCTTGCGGACGGCGAATTGGAGTTTGACTATATTGTTAACCCCGGTGCGGACCCGGCACAGATTCGCTGGAAGTTTAGCCCATCCTCTTCCGGCGCGGGGAACTCCCGGTTTGCTCTAGCGCCCGATGGAAGCCTTCGTCAGGCCGGCGCCTCGGACACATGGGTATTGAGACCGCCCGTCACGTATCAGGAGTGCGATTCCGGCAAGCGAAAGGTTGCCGCGCGCTACGCACCATCGGGCGCATCCGAGTGGGCACTGGAGATTGGCGGCTATGACCGCGCGCTTCCTCTCATCGTGGATCCCGTGCTGAGCTACTCAAGCTACCACGGAGGCGCCCAATTCGACCAGGCAAACGCGGTCGCCGTGGATGCGGCGAACAATCTCTATATTACGGGTGAGACATGGTCCCTCGATCTCGGAACCACCCTGCCGGTCCAGTCCTATAAGAAATCGGGGAAGGATGCATTCATTCTGAAGCTCAGCCCGGACGCGAGAACCGTTCTCCAGGCCACCTACTTCGGGGGAAACGGCGACGATATCCCGACGAGCATCCGGGTGTGGGGTAGCGACGTTTTTGTGGCGGGGGAAACGAATTCCGGGGATCTTCCCGGAACTGTGGGAAGGTATCAGAGCGCGAACGGCGGGGGGAAAGATGGGTTCCTGAGCCGGATCCGGCTAGGCAACCCTCCCAGCGTGCAAGGCACCACATACCTCGGAGGCGCGGGTAGCGACCGGGTGAACGCACTGGTTCTGGATTTCGCGGGTAATCCCTATGTCGCCGGATATACCGCCTCCTCCAACTTTCCTGTGCGCGCCTCGTTTGGGCTTTCCATCCCCGGCGGCGGAAGCGATGCCTTCATTGCCAGGTTTACCCCCGATCTCACGGACCTTATCTGGAGCGGTGTATACGGCGGAACCGGCGGCGACCAGGCATACGGCCTCGCGCTCGGAAGCGGAAATACGTTATGGTTCACAGGGGTCACTTCGTCTTCTATGCTGCCGATGGAGAACCCGATGCAGAGTGTGCTGCTCGGCGCGTACGATTGTTTCCTGGCGCGGGTGCCCGATACCGGCGCTACCCTGCTCCACTCGACGTTCCTTGGTGGCTCCAGTTCGGATCTTTGTTACGCGGTCGCCACCGACGGAGCGGGCAATCCGATTGTTGCCGGTTCGTCCGCATCCAGCGATGTCCCGGTGACCCCTGGGGTGCTCCAACCCGTTCGGGGTGGAAGCTACGACAATATCGTGGCGAAATTCGATGTCACTTCCGGTGCGTTGTCCTTCGCCACGTACCTGGGCGGTTTGCAATCGGAATCGCCATCGAGTATCTACATCGATACGGATGGAGCAATCTGTGTTGCCGGCAATACGCAATCCTCGAATTTCCCAACCGTAGACCCCGTGCAGCCGATTCTCGGTAGCCATGTGGATGGCTACCTCAGTTGCCTGAACCCCAACGGCACTGCCCTCCTCTTCTCCACCTATTTGGGTGGGGCTGACGAGGATCGAATCCTCGGCGTGGCGCGGAGAACGGATGCGTGGACCGTCGCGGTGGGCCTGACGCACTCCTCTAATTTCCCCGTAACCGCCAACGCGCGACAGCCGCTCCCCACTGGAAATGGAGACGCCTTCCTCACCGCGATCAGCCGAGGTGGCGCCAACGTGAATCCCGCGAACATTTCGGTGACGCCGTCTAACGGCAACACGGAAACGGCGCACCTCACGTATGTGACGGAGGATGGAAACGGCTTCCAGGATATTCGCTACTTCTACGCCAATATCCACAATGCGGTCTCCACAGTGGGCGCCTGCTATACCCGCTTTGATGCCGATTTGAACACGATCTCCCTACTGAGTGATAACGGAGGAGCCTGGGTGGGTAGCGCTGTAATGGGCGAGGCGAAGCTCCTCGCGAACAGCCAGTGTGTAATTGATGCCTCGCGCTCTTCGGCATGGGGCCATGCCTCGCGGCTCAGCGTAAAGATCCACTACGCATTCCGTCCCGGTTTCGGCGGACCCAAGTCTCTATTGATGTACGTCCAGGATCGGGCAGGAACTATCGCAGGCTGGCAATTGCGAGGCGGCTGGCTAGTGCCGCAACTCGCGGGAAACGTGCAGCCCACCATCGACTACTTCCAACCGAATAGCGGCGTCTTCCCCAGCACGCTCTTTGTGCTGCGCGCGGTCGATGCCAATGGGGCCGGCGACCTCAGGGAGATTCACCTTCTGGCTAACGACACCCTCAGCTATGCAAACAGTTGCTATGTGCTCTACAGCCAGCAAACCAACCAGTTGAAGCTGCTCAACGATAGCACCACACAGTTCCTGGGCCCTCTCACGCCAGGGGTTTCGGGCACTGTTCAGAACTCCAGCTGTATTCTCTCGGCGGGCTATTCCGCCGCCACCAAGGCGGGAGATTCACTCACGCTTTCCGTCTATCTCACCTTTAAGGATGCCGCCGCGGGTTCAAACACGGCGTGGACTCTGGTGAGCGACCAAAGCAACGCCTTTCTCGGATGGCGGACGCAAGGCGCATTCACGGTGCCGATCGGCCCATCGTATGTGCACCCAAAGGCGGATTCGATCTCCATCGCTCCCGCAGGAACAAAACTCAGGTTCACCCTGACAGGTTCCGATGAAAACGGAGGCGGCGATATCAAGGATTTCTACTTCCTTGCCAACACCGCCCTCGCGAATGCGGGTGGCTGCTATCTGCTGATCCGCCGCATCGACAACCAGGCGCTCCTGCTCAATGACGCCGGCAATGCATGGCAGGGCAGCGGCGCGATCGGGGGGAACACCGTGCTGCAGAATAGCCAGTGCAGCGTGGATCTCGCGGAGATGAGTACGTCGGTGAGCGGCGTCACGGCTTCGGCCGTGGTGGATATCCAATTCAAGGCCGGGTTTGCCGGCCAGAAATCCGCATGGCTCTATCTGGAAGATTCCGCAAAACTCGCCTCCGGCTGGGTCTTCCTGAACACATTCCAACCGATTCCTCCGTAGGAGGCTGCTCTCCAAATGCGCGGATCTCTCCGCGTCCCCGCTGACATTTCCCCGGTATTCTAAGAGGGTGCCTTCGACCAAACAAGTGCCTGTATCACCGGAGTTCGCGCCGGAGCTGTTTCTGCGAGAGTTGAAAGCGGCCGCGCGAACGGGGGAGTTCCCGGTGGTGGAATCGCTGCTCAGCGACTACGAAGCTCGGTCCGGCAAGGATGCGTTCTACGCGGAATCGCTTTCCTGGGTGGCGCGCGCGACGGCTTCCAAAGGGTTTGCCGCCGAAGCACGCGAGTACGCGCGAAATGCATATTCACTGGCATGCGGCCAGCTCGAGGCGGAGATTACTCCACCAAACTCCCCGCTGGCGTTGGCGTTGAGCGCCGCGATCGAAGTGGAATCGGATTTGCTGATCTCCGGGGAAGGCGCCGAGGCGGCGATTGCTTATTTGCAGCGCCAACTGGAGATATTTAAAGCCCAACCCTTCCGCATGCGGATCCGCAAGAATCTCCATGCGATTGCGCTGGCCGGCCAACCGGCTCCTCCGCTCGATTGGATGCCTCTGCCGGACTCCGTACCCGGTAGCGCGGCTCTCCTGAGCGGCCCTTGTCTGCTCTTTTTTTGGGCGCATTGGTGCTCAGATTCGCGGACGCAAGCACGCACCGTTGCGCGGATCCGTCAGACGCTCGGAGGGGCGATCTCCATCGTGGCTCCCACAAGGCTTTTCGGGTTCACCACAAAAGGGAATTTCGTGGAGGAAGCTGTGGAACTCGCGCACCTCCAGGAAATCCGGCAGATCGATTATCCCGATCTGGGCAGTTGCCCTATCCCCTTTGGAATCGAGAATTTTGACCGATACGGCGCCAGCACGATTCCGACATTGGCGGGAATCCGGCCGGACGGGTCTGTGGCGTTTTACCACGCGGGCATTTTGAAGGCGGAGGACCTCGAAAAGAGGCTCCGCGAGTTCATCTGAATGTGTCAGCAGACTGCGCAACGCGCGGGGTTCATGCTTCGCGAACAGGCAGATTCGCAGGGTCGTCGTAAACGAAATGCAGCGCTTTCTTGAGGTCTTCCCACGCCTCGCGCTTCGCGTCCGCGTTGTAGGCTCGCAGCAAGTAGGAGGGGTGATAGGTCACCATCACCGGGATATCCCGCCATCGAAACCACTCCCCACGCATTTTCCCGATCCGTTCCTTCGTGTTCAACAGCGCCTGGGCCGCCGTCGCGCCAAGCACGCAAATCGCTTTGGGTTGGATGACGGCCAACTGCCGGTAAAGGAACTGTCCGCAGATCTCCATTTCGTCATTCTCTGGCTTCCGGTTGCTGGGCGGCCGGCACTTCACGACGTTGCAGATATATACGTCATTGCGCTGGATCGGAATTCCTTCGCGCTCCGCAGTGCCTTCGATCATTTTCGTGAGCAACTGCCCGGCACGGCCCACGAAAGGCAGCCCGGAATGATCTTCTTCCTCACCGGGCGCTTCTCCCACGAAAACCAGCTTGGCGCGTTCATTTCCCGAACCGAACACAATCTTGTCTCTGCCTTGACACAGGCGGCAGCGCTTACAATCGCCAATGTCCTCGCGGATGCGGGCAAGGCTGTCTTCCTTGGGGTCCACCCCCAGCGCGTCGTACATCGAAGGCATCGCATTCATCGAAAGGGATCGAAACTGCACGGGAGCGCCGCCCGCCGGAGGGGACGCTGGAATACTCGGAGAGGCAACGGACTGGCTGGCGGTTGGGATTGCCGCCCCAACCTCAGGCGACGGCGAGCGAAACTCCTCACGAAGGGGAACTGTGACCTCGCGTTCGCTGGATCTGGGGGCAGGGCTTCCAGAGCTGCTCCCTTCCAGATAGAGAGTATGGAACCCCAGGTCCTCAAAAAACTCCAATTCGCGGATCAGTTCTTCCCTGGTCATGGTGCTGTTGGAAACGCCGCGCGCAGCCTGAGCGCTTCATCAAAGATACGGTGAGCGATTTCCCGTTTCGGCGCGGCCGGCACGGAGATATCCTCCCCGTTCCGGGTCACCAGCATGACGGCGTTCTCGTCGGAGTCAAATCCAATCCCCTCGCTGCCCACCAAGTTCCCCACCACCATATCGCAGTTCTTCGTTTCCATCTTCCGCCGCGCTTCGCGGGCCAGGTCCTGGGTCTCCGCCGCGAACCCGATCAGCATTTGATTCGCTGCGCGACGCGCTCCAACTTCGGCGAGAATGTCCGGTGTCGCGCTCAATTCCAGGTGGAAGCGTCCAGGGTTCTTCTTCACTTTGTGTTCCGGCACGGCTTCGAGGTGGAAATCGGCGACGGCGGCCGCCTTAACGATCACGGTCGCCTCACCCAGACGCTCCATCACGGCATCGCGCATCTGCCGCGCCGTCCTTACCCGCACCATTTCCACACCGGCTGGAGCGGGCAGGTTCACAGGCCCGCTCACTAACAACACGCGTGCGCCCCGCGCCTGGGCCGCCTCCGCGAGGGCATACCCCATCTTGCCGCTCGATCGATTGGTGAGATAGCGGACCGGATCTAGCGGTTCCTGCGTGGGTCCCGCGGTAATCAATATCGTCTCGGCGGCAAGATCCCGCCTCGGATGCAACGCGCTCTCCACCGCGAGCGCAATCTCCGCGGGTTCGGCCAACCGGCCTGCACCCACCATCCCGCAGGCGAGCGGGCCGGAGCCCGGCGGAACAATCCGATTTCCCCGTTCACGAAGGGTGCTCACATTGGCCTGGGTAGCCGCGTGCTCCCACATATTCGTATTCATCGCGGGAGCGAGCACCACCGGCCCTGGAAACGCCAGATAGGTGGTCGTGAGGAAATCCGGGGCTAAACCAGCGGCAAACTTCCCCAGTAGATCGGCGGTTGCGGGAGCAACCAGCAAGAGATCGTTCTCCTGCGCCACGCGAATATGCTCGATGGCGCTCGAAAGGACATCATCGGATCCACCTGAGGTGAATAGGCCGGTAATGACTTTGCGCCCGGTAAGCGCAGCGAAGGTTAACGGTTGGATAAACTGCTGCGCGGCGGAAGTCAGGATCGTCTCTACCTGGTGCCCACGCTCCATCAGTAACCGGGCCAACTCCGCGGCTTTGTAGGCAGCGATGCCGCCGCCGACTCCCAGTGCAATCTTCATAGTGCAATCTTCATGAAGACACCCCCCCGCCATGGAGGATTCCGGAAAAGGAGGGGGAGGATCCGCATGGCGTTACTGAAGGGCCATCCGGTTCAGCCGATGCCAAGCTCCGGGCGAATCAATCAGCGCCCCTCGCGCAGGCGCCTGACTAGGATTCCGACATGGATGCCAGCGCTTCTGAATCCAGCACCTCATACTCCACCAACCCACGCCGCACTTCTTCCATGGCGATGGCGGTGGGCTTGCTCGTGGCGGAAAGGAGGTAGGGCCTCGCCCCTGCCTGCAACTGCCGTGCGCGGCGGGCGGCAACGGTGATGAAGCGGAAGCGGCTGCGCTCCGGATCGTCCGGAATCGCGGCAGCCTGCGCTTTGGTGGCGCGGAATTGACGTGTGCTCATAGTGCGGATCGCCCTCGAAAAGAAAAAGGCCAGCCGGGTAGACTAGCCCTAAGTTCTGATTATACATCACGATGGAGAGGCGCGCCTATCGTGCGGCGCGCCTCTCTATCGTTTGGCCTACGGAGCCGGGTTCGGGTTCGTTGGAGCCTCCCCACTGAGGATGATCCGAACCGTATCGACCGTGAAGGCGCCGAACGAATCGGTCACGGTGAGCTCAAAGATATACTCACCCGGGCCGCCGTTGAACGCGTTGATCGTCGGCGTTGGCGTCTCGGCGTTGATGATCACCGCCTGCTTGTTGCCGATCGAGCGCCACCGGTACGTGAGCGGATTGCCATCCGGATCAAAGGACCCGGTTCCATCGAGCGTGATGAACTGCTGGTTCACCGTGCGATCCGGCCCGGCGTTGGCCACAGGCGGACGATTCGCCCCTGCGCCTCCGCCTCCCGTGGTTCCGCCAATCTGCACCACCACCACTGCGCTCGCGTTGTTCACCGGGCCGTAGGCGATGAGGGTGTAGCTCACGCTCGCGGCCGGGGTCACCTGCATCTGGCCCGAGGGGTCCACGGTCCCGATACCGGTGATGACCACCTGCTGGGCTCCCTGCGTTTCCCAGGTGAGCGTGATCGGTGTGCCCGGCTGGGCGGCGCCGGTCGGCGATGCCTTGAAGTCCAGAATCTTCACGGGTGCGGTTACGGAGACAACCGTCTGCGCGGATGCCTGTCCCGTCGCGTTCCTGGCGGTCAGGACATACGTGGTAGTTTCCGTCGGCGAGACCGCCGAAGAACCGGAGCGATTCACAACCCCAATGGTGCTGATCGTGACCTCGGTGGCGTTCTCCACTTCCCAGAGAAGGTTGGATTGGCCGCCGGGCAGGATCTGCGACTCACTCGCTGTGAAGCGCAGGATTCGAGGCGCCGCCGCGCTGCCGACGGTCACCGTGACGGAGCTTTGCACGGAGGCCGTCCCGCGCGTGGCAGTCAGCACATAAGTCGTCGTCTGCGTGGGGCTTACGGAACGGCTTCCCGAGCCCTCCACGCTTCCCACTCCGGTGATATTCACCGCATCGGCCCCTTCGGTAATCCAGGAAAGGGTAGCGCTTTCGCCGGCGGCAATGTTCATCGGGGAAGCTTCGAAGCGGGTAATGCGGATTCCGCCTCCCGGAGTTCCATTCCCCAGTTGCTGAGTGGAAATCGTCGCCCGCGCCACGGCGGACGCGCCATGTTCGTCACGCACCGTCAGACGGAAGACATAGGTTTGGTTGATCTCCGCGGTAAACGTCGCACGGCTCTGCGTGCCTCCCGTCAATGCAACCGTCGGCCCGGAGGTCTGCTCCCACTGGTAACTGATGGTGTCGCCATCTGGATCGTAGGATGCGCTGCCATCCAGGGTGAATTGTCCGGCTGGCGCGCCGAAGCGATCTCCACCGGCATCGGCGATGGGCGGCGTATTACCGCTCCGCACGTCACGCGTCACCAACTCATAACGGATGCGCGGAATATCCACCGGCACCGGTCCGTTCGCGGAACCGTAATCCTTGGGCCGCAAGAAGTTGCCGAGTTGCAGACCCACCGCGAAGCGTCCCTCGCGTCCGGAATTCGCCACAAAAGATTCGTTCACACCGCCTTCCACCGTAAAGGCGAAGAGGCGGTTGATAGGTTGCACAATTCGGCCCATGCCGCCCATTGTGTCGTCGCCGTACCGCCGGAAAAGCTTGCCAAGATTGCCTTCGAGATAGGCGTCACCCCAGAGACCCACCTGGCCGGATACACCGAACTGGTCCACCACCGATAGATAGGTATCGCGGCGAAGGACATTGTTGACCTGGATGGAATCGAGCAGCCGGTCCGTGAGGAGCGCTTTCGTTCCGAAGATGCCCACGCGTCCGCGGTTGAATACATAATCCACGGTGCCCGACGCCTGGCCAAGTGTGGCGCCGCTTGCATACTCAGAGAAATTCACATGCTTGAAGCTGGAGAACAATCCCAACTGCAGCGGACCGCCCCGCCCCACCAAGCCGAGGTCAAACTGTCCTTCCTGCCGGTCTTTCCAGTAGAAATACTCCCCTTCGGATTGCAGAGCAAAGTGGCGGTTGTACGCATTGAAATAGCGTGCGCGGGCATTCACTGTAATGTCGCCGTCCGGTGTCCGGGGGCCGAAATTGATGCCCATTAACGTAAACTTGTTTGTGTTGTAGCCGGGATAATCCGCCCGTTCGCCATCGAGATCGGAGGTCGATTGCGCAGCAGGCGCCACGCCTGCGCCGGCAGCCGCCTGGCTGGCCGGAACGGCTCCGCCGGCCACCGTACCGGCCCCTGTGCCGGCCACGCGGTTCGCCAGATCGTCTTGCGCGCTCTTCAATTGGCCGAGCTCGCTGCGAAGTTTGTCGTTCTCGTTCTTGAGGCCATTGAGGGCATTCAGAATATCGTCAAGCTTGTCCAGACGCTTCAGAATCTCGTTGCAGCACTCCTCCTGCTTCTTCATGAACTCCTGAAGTGCGCTGATGGAATCGCCCACGCCACCGGCAGCGACGATATTTCCATTGCCGTCACGCAGGGTCATCACCACGCGGCGGTTCATGAAGCGCCCCTCATCGGTGTTGTTCGAAACCTTCGGAGCCGTCTTGCTGTGCCCGGTGGTGGTAATCTGGGCGGCGCTGGCGCCGTACTTCAACAGGAATTCCTTAACGGTATTCGAGCGCCGCAGGGAAAGCCCTTCGTTGTACTTCACGGATCCTTTCGAATCCGTGTGGCCCGTCAACTCGAGCCGGTAGCTCGGGTTCTGCTTGAGCAGTTCAGCCAGCCGCAGCAGACTGGGGTAGCCATCGCTCAGGACGGAGGAATCGAACACGAAGTTCACTTCTTCCCAATCTCTCGGTGAGGCCTCAGTGGTGAGCCCCTGTCCTGCGAGCAAGAGAGTTCCCGCCAGCAGCAGGCTCATCAGCTTCCCGATGAAGGGAATACGTATCCGTTTCGGTTCCATAGTGCCGGATTCCTCCGTTAAATCCTGTAAATCGTCATTTGCACTCAAAACTCGAGTGCGGTTCCGCCCAAAAGCGATACCAGGCGCGATAAACAACTAAATTGGTCAGTTTCTATCATACTGCAAGTACTGGAACCCCTTGGGATCAAAAGCGTTTTGCGATTTCAGGAATTTACAATTGAAGCCACAATTGCTAAGGTGTAGGCGGGATCCGGCTGGCAGGTAGCCGCTGTATGGCGAGAGCCGTACAGAGGAAAGTCCGGTCTCCGTAGGGCAACGCGCCGGCTAACGGCCGGGGGCTGCGCTTTAAGGCGCAAGCTACGGCAAGTGCAACAGAAAGAATACCGCCATTCTCCGCCGGTCTAGGCCGATCCGGAAGGATGGTAAGGGTGAAATGGTGCGGTAAGAGCGCACCGCGAAGGGAGCAATTCCTTCGGCAGGGTAAACCCCGCGTGGAGCAAGGCCAAATAGGGGAGGATGAGGCGGCCCGTCTCGCTACCACTCCCGG
>JADLCF010000030.1 GCA_020847315.1 Bryobacterales bacterium
GAAGTCAGCTCTTCCCGTCCATTGGTGAGCTGGCTCGATTTCGACCGGGATGCCATGAAAGGCAAAGTGGCCGGCGAGCCCAAGCGCGAGGAGTTGGTGCAGATTCAGTTGAACGAGCAACTGGTCGTCGAGTTGTGCTCGAAGTAAATCGTTGTGCCGTCTTGCGTGGCGCCCGGTAGCGCTTTCGCGCCCGGCGCCACGCTCGCGAACCGAAAGAGGACTTGCATATGTTCAAAGGTTTTCAGAAACCCAAGCGCCTGGTCGCCAATACGGAAACACTCACGGAGCGCTACGGCATGTTCATGGCGCAGCCCTTCGAGCGTGGCTTCGGCACCACGATCGGAAACGGGCTGCGGCGGGTGCTGCTCAGCTCGATCGAAGGCGCCGCCATCACCGCAGTCCGTATTGAAGGGGTTTCCCACGAATTCAGTTCCATCAGCGGCGTGGTCGAAGACGCCACCGACATCATCCTCAACCTGAAGCAGATCCCGTTCAAGATGACGACCGATGCGACCAAGACGGTCTATCTCCGCGTCGATCAGCCGGGAGAAGTCTTCTCGAGCCAGATCGAAACGGGGCATGACGTCGAAGTGCTCGATCGCAACATGCACATCGCCACCGTGGGCGAGGGCGCATCGCTTAACATCGAAATGCGTCTTAAGGTGGGCCGCGGCTATGTTTCCGCCGAGCGGAACCATGAGGAGGATCTGCCGCTCGGGTATATCCCGATCGACTCGGTTCACTCTCCGGTCCGCAAGGTGAATTTCTCGGTGGAAGCCGCCCGTTTGGGACAAGTGACCGATTTCGACAAGCTCACGCTGGAAGTCTGGACGAACGGCGCAATCTCTCCGCAGGATTCGATCGGGCAAGCCGCGAAGTTGCTGAAGGATCACATGTCGATCTTCATCAACTTCGAGGAAACGCCCGACGTTGAAGAAGAGCGGACGGAGCGCGCGATGGATCAGATGAACGAGATCCTCAGCCGTTCTGTCGACGAACTCGAACTCTCGGTGCGCTCTTATAACTGCCTGAAGAACGCGAACATTCAATCGATCGCGGACCTCGTGCAGAAGAGCGAAGCGGAGATGCTCCGCACGAAGAACTTCGGACGGAAATCGCTGAACGAGATCAAGGAAATCCTCTCCGGTCTCGGCCTCAGCTTTGGTATGAAATTTGATTCCCAGGGCCGGTTGCTGACCCCGGGTGGAACGCCGGTGAATCCTGTGGAGCCTCCGGCAATGGGTTTCGGATCGGCGTTTGACGAATCCGAAGCCGAAGCGGACGACTTCAAATAGGCTGCCGCGCGGCGGGCCACCCGAGAGGACATTTTCCATGAGACACAGAGTTGGCGGATTCAAACTGAAGCGCGACAAAGATCAGCGCAAGATGCTGCTGCGCAACCTCGTAACGGCGGTGGTCGAACGCGACCGCATCGTGACGACCATTACCAAAGCCAAGGCGATCCAGCCGCTGGTGGAGAACATGGTGACGCTCGCGAAGAAAGATACGCTCGCCAGCCGCAGGCAGGCTGCGGCGTATCTGCTAACCCCGGATTCGGTGAAGCGCCTCTTTGATGAGGTAGGTTCCAAGTTCGGACAGCGGGCGGGCGGCTACACGCGGATCGTTCGCGTGGGTCCACGCAAGGGCGATGGCGCCGAGATGGCGATTCTCGAGTTTGTGGGCACCGCGCTCGTGAAGCGTGCGGCGGAACGCGCCAAGCGCCGGGAAGAGCGCCTGCAAGCGCTTCGGGAAGGCAAAGAGACCGAAGAGTAGCTTCTCACAATGGCTCTCCGCCGTTGAAAAAAAAGATGCGCCCGGCGCCGCTCAACTTGGGCGGCGCCGGGCGCTTTTCCTTTTATGGCTGCCCGAATCTAGAAGGTGATTCCGGCCCCGACTGTGAACTGGTTCTGGCGGAATAACCCGGAGGCGTCCTGGCCCTGGAAGAGCCGGGGATTCGGCGCAAGCGTCTGCCGGAAATCCACACGCGCATGCCAGCGTTCGTTGACCTGCACGCGCAGACCACCACCGTAGTTCAATCCCGGCCGAACCGTGTTAACGCCGGAAGTGAGGCCCGCGCCCGGCGGATAGAACATGACGAAGCCGCCGCCACCCGCCAGATAGGGGCGAAACCGCGAGCCATCCGGCGTCGCATGAAGCAGCATGTTGTACATGGCTTGCCCGATGGAGGTGGATTGGTCGAACAGGTTCTGGCCCGCCAGGTCCACCTTGACGTTGGCGCGGGAATAGGCGAATGACAGGTCGTGCGAAATAAACGTGCCGGAGTTCAGAGTGAGCCGCGGCACGAACATGAAGCCGCTGCCCATGGTGACCTCGGAAGGGTTCTCCGAGCCATCCTGGCCCTGAATCGAAAGCGTTCCCGCCTTCCTCTTGCCCGCGTTGGCATAGCCGAAACCGACGCCAAAATCGATGCCCTCCGCGAACGTCATCGCCGTGCTGCCGCACAGGAGGGCCGCCACGGCCAGCGCCGTACGCCATCTGGTGAAAAACATCAAAATTGCTCCCTTGAAAGATGAACTACTTTGAGGGATGCCCGTTCAGAGGGCTTCGTTACCTCAAAGGCCGGCGAGGAAGCGTGGTCAAACCAGGATCACATGCAATTCGCCGGGCCCGTGGACGCCCCGCACCAGGATCTGCTCGATATCGGCCGTCCGGCTCGGGCCTGTGATCAGCACCATCGAACTCGACACCGCGGCGGGCATTGGTATCTCGGCAAACAACTCGTCCAACCCACTGAGCAAGCGCTCCCTCGGAACCAGAGCGATATGAATCGGGGGCAGCAGCGAGACGAGCCGCGCTTCCGCCACGGAAGACAACATCACCAGCGTGCCCGTATCCGCCAGTGCATAATCGGCGGAAGTGATCCCGATGGGCCGCGCTTCCGCCTCTTCCCGAAGCGTCTCCAAGTCCATGACGCCCGAAAGTACGCCGGGCATGGAGACGATGCCCAACTCCGCCAGCATCGGCGCGTTCGAGGCGAGCGCCGCCCGTCCAGCCAGAAGCTCCGCCACATGCGCAATGGCCGCTTCGGGAGTAGGCGCATTGAAGGGGATGACATTCAGCCCTTCGAGAACCTCCAGAAACTGCGCGGTCCGCGCCGCGAGGCTCACCTCCGGCAGCACGATGCGGACTGGAGGTGGAACCGGCGTGGGCGCGCCAGCTTCGCGGCCCAGTGCGGAACGAATCGAACCGAGAATCGCCTCTTTGCTCATAAGAGGGCTCCCTGGCCAGCCATGGCCCCGCTCTGCACGTGCTCCTTCGGTATCTGAAATGGATCGTTCGTTTCCCGGAGCCATCCGGCCAGCATCGCGCGGTGTTCCTCAAGCGCGGCTCGCACCCCACCGTCTCCCGTGAGGTTCTGAACCTCCCCAGGGTCCACCTCGAGATCGAAGAATTGCTCCGGTCTCTCACCCCCGGCGAATGCCACGTACTTGTAACGATGGGAGCGAAGCATCCTTCCCTGGCGGAACGACTCCCCGTATTGCAATTCAGACACCACGAACGGACGCGCCTGCGCGCTGCCTTCGAGCGTCTTGCGCAGCGAGATTCCACGCATGTCCGGCGGCGCGGTGAGGCCGGCGTAATCGCAGAAGGTGGGCATGATGTCGGCCAGCGTGGCCAGGGAATTCTGGTCGATCACGCCCTGCCGCGGCACGCCCGCTCCCGCGAAGAGAAACGGCACGCGCACGGTCTCCTCCCAGAATGCGGCTTTCTGCACCCATCGATGCGCGCCCATGCCTTCGCCGTGGTCCGAAGCGAAACAGACGAGCGTGCTCTCCGCAAGTCCGCTCGCATGAAGTGCTTCGAGCAGCCGCCCGATCTCGTTGTCCACCGCCTCCACCATCCGGTAGTAGTCGTGCAGATAGTGGGAGACGTCCGCCTCTTGCCAGCCGGAGGCAATGCCCACGGCTTGCGACATGAGGTCATACCCCGCGCGCCGGTGATATTGGAGGTACTCGGGTTCGTTCGGGTCGATCGCCATGTTACCCGGCGGAGGCGGAAAGGCGCTGCGGTTCGAATACTGGCGCGCACCTGGATGCGCCCGAATCCAGGAACAGATATCGTGCGGGTTCATGAACGAAGCCACCATCAGGAACGGCTGCTTCGGCGCATCCAGCAGCCATTCGGAGCAGCGCCGCGCGAGAGGTTGATCCATGATGCGCCCCAGCCCGTTGCCGCCGATCAGTTTCTCGAATCCAGTCATGCCGTCGAAGGATTTCGGCAGGTGCCATTTGCCGCCATAGACCGTCTTGTAGCCGCCGTCTCGAAACACTTCGCCCATCGTTGCGATGCCCGGCTGGATGCCTTGGCCATTCACCATCACGCCGGTTTCGTGCGGCATCCTTCCGGTGAAGATGCTGCTGCGCGAAGGGCCGCACACGGGATACGGACAATAGGAGCGTGAAAGAAGCACGCCCCGCCCGGCCAGCGAATCCATCGCCGGCGTTTGGAGATAGCGGTTGCCCGCCGCCGAGAGCGCATACCAGGTTTGCTGGTCCGTCAGGATGAGGAGGAAGTTTCGCGGGGACGCTTCCGCGGCGGGCGCTTGTGCCGCCCTGCTCGAAACCGCCGCCGCGCTGACACCCCCGGCAAGAAAAGATCGCCGCCTCATGCCTCCCCCTTCGTTCTTTGCCTCTCCCGCCAAAGTTGATGAAAGCTCTTCTCCGCAAGCTGAGGCACATCCCGTTCCGCGGACCACGCTTTCAGCGGACCCACATTCATGAACCACGGGACATTGTGCGCCCAACCGCCCTCCCCGGTATCCTGCATCGCCCAACTCGCCGCCGCTCCCGCAGATTCGTAAAGGCGCGGGCTTGCCATCACCGTGGCCCATGCGCGGAAGCTCAGCTTCTCCAGCGTGTCCTCGCCGCGATTCGCCTTGTCCTGTTCGATGTCGGAACGCAGTTCGAGCAGCAAGCGTGGAATCTCGATCTTCACTGGGCAGACCTCCCCGCACGCCCCGCAGAGGCTCGAAGCATGCGGCAGCCAGGGGTTCTTGTGCAGCCCTTCCATCTGTGGCGTCAGGATCGCCCCGATGGGTCCGGAATAGACCCAAGGGTAATTGTGACCGCCGATCCTGCGGTAGACGGGGCAGATGTTGAGGCAGGCGCCGCACCGGATGCAATAGAGCGCCTGCCGCTTGTCGGCATCCTCCAGCACGCGCGTGCGCCCGTTATCCAGAATCACGACGTAGAACTCTTCCGGGCCGTCAATCTCCGTGCCTCGCCGCGGCCCGCTGAGCACCGACGTATAGACAGTGAGCGGCTGCCCGGTGGCGCTGCGCCCCAGCAGCTTCAGAAACGTTGCGAGGTCCTGTGCGCGGGGAATGATCTTCTCCACGCCCGCGATGGCAATGTGAACCTTGGGCGCGGTTGTCGATAGCCGCGCGTTACCCTCGTTCTCCACCAGCACGACGGAGCCCGAATCCGCCAGCAGAAAATTTGCCCCGCTGATGCCGATATCCGCTTCCAGGAACTTCTGGCGCAGGATGGCTCGCGCGATCTGCGTCTGCTTCTCCGGTACTTCTTCCCTGGGAACGTCCAGCTTCTCCTCGAAGAGATCCGCCACCTGGTACCGCGTCATGTGCAGAGCCGGGGCCACGATGTGGTACGGCTTGTCGTGCGAAAGCTGCAGGATGTATTCGCCGAGATCCGTTTCCACCGGTTCCAGCCCATGCTCTTCGAGGTGACCGTTCAGGTGAATCTCCTCCGTCGTCATGGATTTCGATTTCACGATCACCTTCGATTGGCGCCGCTTCGCCAGGCCGAGTATGAAATCGACGACGTCCTTCCCGTCCCGGCACCAAATCACCTTGCCGCCGCGCGCCTCCAGGTTGCGTTCAAACTCTTCGAGGTAATAGTCGAGGTGCTCGATCGCGTGGCGTTTGAGGTCGTTCGCCTGCTGGCGCAACTCCTGGTAATCCGGCAATACGTCCGGAGCCACCGTGAGCTTGCGCTTCTCAACGAGCCGCCCGGTTGCCGTGTAGACGGCGAGTTGCAGCTTCTCATCCGCTAGGGTGGTATGGAGGTGCGGCTGAATCGCCTTGATCTCTTTCATCGGGACTCTCCCCTGGATGCCAACACTTCGGCCAGGTGGAGCACTTTGATGGGAAGACCCTCGCGGCGGATCGCACCCTCGATCTGCATCAGGCAACTCGAATCGATCGAGACTACGGCATCCGCTCCGGTTCGTTCGATGCTGCCGATCTTGGTCCGCACCATGGCGCCCGAGAGTTCGGCAAACTTCACGGAGAAGGTGCCGCCGAATCCGCAGCACTCCTCGGCTTTATCCATCTCCACCAGTTCGAGCCCCTGCACATTCCGAAGCAGCCGCCGCGGGCCATCCTTGATTCCCAGTTCCCGCAGCGCATGGCAGGAATCGTGATACGTGACCTTGCCGTTCCAAACCGCGCCGACGTCTTCGACGTTCGCGACGTCGGTAAGGAAGCGGGAAAACTCCCAAACCCGCGGCTCCATGGCATGCGCCTTGGCGAGCATCGGCGGATCGTCGCGATAGAGTTCCGCGTAGTGGTGGCTGCACATGGAGGTGCAACTGCCGCTTGGAACCACGATGTACTCGGCGTCCTCGAACACATTCAGAAAATGCGCCGCCACGGTGCGCGCCTCATCGCGAAACCCGCTGTTGAATGCCGGCTGTCCGCAGCAGGTCTGCGCTTCGCGGAACTCAACTTCATACCCCAGGCGCTCGAGCACCGTAGCCATCGCCATCCCCACCTTCGGGAACAACTGGTCAATCACGCAGGTGACAAAGATACTGACGCGCTTCGGCATGAAAGCACGATTCTAGCAGAGGGCGCCCCAAATGCACGCGCACCGCGAGGGCAGGCCCGCGCTAGGGAAGAGAATCGGAAAGCTCGTGGAATACGCTGAACATCACCGCCTACGGAAACCCCGCCAGCCGGACTCCCCGCCCATTCCCATGAACTGGGGCTGGAGCAGGCGGTGAGAGCGCCGGTGGAGGCAGATCTGTAGCGCCAGGTGGAGTGGGGGACGCATGCGCGAGCACCCGCGCCTTTTTGTGGCGCCCAACCACTCAATCCGCGCTGACGGTTGAGAAACGCGGAACTCTCAGCGAAGCCGGGTGAAAGTCGCCGGGTCAATACCCAGTTGGTTCAGGATGCGATGGAAGAGGGGCGGTCCGATCTCTTGCCCGCCGTGCACAGGGATTGTCGTTGCGCGTCCGTCCGGATGCTGCCAGCGTTCGTGGCTACCGGTTTGCCTCGTCTTGCGAAACTCGAGCTACGCTGCCACGCGGCGAAAGTCCTCCGCTCGCCCACTAGGCATGGATGATCTCGGTAGTGTCCACCGGCAGCGTCTGATCTCGCTCGGCATACTCTTCCGCAATCATCTGGAGCACCGCGACGAGTTCAGACAGAGCGGCCTCGCGTGTGGGCATGAGCGCATGACAACCGGGAATCGAGGGAACCTCGGCAACCCAGCCGCTGGGCTCGTTCCGGTAAAGCACCACCTTGTAATCGTCC
>JADLCF010000031.1 GCA_020847315.1 Bryobacterales bacterium
ACGCCCTCACTGCATGTTCTGCCGTGATCGAGAGCAATTGTGGACATCCTCATGAAGAACTATACTACAGTCTTTGGGGATGTCAAGGAGTTCAAGACCACATTTTCTGCATTAAACGGAAAACAATTTTTTGAAGCGGATGGCGGCGGTACTTTTACTCGGGCAGGGAAAAGGCGGGATTGGGGACAAGCGCGTTCTTTTGGCCGGGGCGCCCCTGCGAAATATCGGCCAGGGTCGTTCTCTCCAGAAAATCCACCAAACGCTCTCTGGTCTCTTTCCAGACGAAGTGGGCCGAGCAGGCATTCTCATCCGCGCAGGGTCGGCTGTAGCCAAGCAGGCAGCACGGGTTGACCATGTCCTGGTCAAACACGGCGACGATCCTGTCGAGCGTGATGGAGGCAGGCGGAACGTTTAGCACGTAGCCACCGCCGGTGCCTCGGGTAGCATCCACGAGCCCGGCCTTGTTCAATCCAGCCAGAATCTTGGAGAGGTAATTGGGTGGAATACCCGTTTCCCTCGCGATTTCGCGCCCGAGCATGGGAGCGGAACGATACCGGGATGCTAGTAGAGCCATGGCACGCAAGGCATATTGCGAGGTAGCAGAAAACATAGGTTTCTTATGAGACTTTAGCAGAGAGCAAGAATTTCGCACACGGAAAAATAGGTTTGCGGGTGCGCGCTCCCCCGGCGAGGGAATAGCGGGAAGGCTCCACGGACGTCTGCGCCGGGTGGGTGGCGGCAATGGCGCGCGGTTCCCCGCCGTGGGCAAGCACAGAGCGGATACGGCGCTGGAGGACGAAATTAGACCGGCTTCGCCTGATTGCGGGAACGTGGGTTCGGGTAGCGCTCTGTTTCCACGCTTTCGGTTCGCCATGGCTTGAGGCGGCGGAGGTCCTTCTCGACGGTCACCCGGAGTTGGCCGCAGCGCATGTCCAATCCAACGTCGTCGTTCAAGGGCCAGGCAGCCGCGAACTCCTGCGGCATGGTCACGAGCAGTTGACCATCCGTGAACACGGCGTGCGGCTCCGAAATGGGAGCGGTTTCAATGCGGAATCCGAACACCGGCGCTCCTGGCACAAACGCCAGGCTGCACTCGACCGCGCCATCCGATGCAAGTTTCGCAACATCGCCTACCAGCAGGCGGATGCGAACGCTCGATTCGTCGATTCTCGCATTCATCGTGGGTACCTCTCGTGCGTTCGATTGTATCGAATGCCGTGCAAAAACTTTGTGACTTCGGTCACTTGCCTGCCTGCGGCTGCTCAGTCGCGTTTCCTTCCAGGCAAGGCGCCGCGGCGATCGTCACTTCGCATCCGGAACCTTGGCCGCATTGCAGCGTTGTGCCCGGCGAAGCCGAGGGTAGCGCAATGATCGCGATGCCTCTGAGCACGCCATTGCGGGGAGAACAGGCCACGGAGAGCACCTCGCCCACCCGTTTGTCGCCCGCGAGCAGTTTGGCGCCCGCGGCAATGCGGGTATGCTCGGGCATCGTGACTGGCGCCAAGGCGCGGGTAAGCAAATTCCGCGATCGCACGCGCTCCACCACTTCCTGGCCGAGGTAGCACCCTTTTCCCGTGGCGATAACGCCGGGCAGATTGATCTCCGGGCCGAGGAACCGGATCGTGATCTCCTCACCGAATCGCGGCTTGCCGTTTTCAATGCGGACACAACGCGCCTCCTCCGGCGCGGCAGGCGGGATTCCGGCGGCGCCGAGGCGCTCCACCCAGTCTGCCAGCGAGGAAATCGGCGTCCAGACACGGAAACCCGGCAATCCGGTGGCGGCATTGCGCGCAACCCATCCCGAAGGAAGCGTGGTGATGCCATAGGGTTGCGCCGGCAATTCTCCGCACACGGCGCGCAGCCGCTCCTCGGATTGAGGGCCTTCAACGGCGATCGCGCAATACTCGTCCTCGAGCGCCCGCCATTCGGCGTCGTCGGCAATCAGATGGTGCTCCAGGTGATCGCGAAGCGCGGCTGTGCCCTCGGGTTCCGTATCCAGCAGAATTTCATCGGCGAGCACATACACGCCGGCGTCGGCCACCACGCGGCCGCGCGCATCGAGCGAGAACGCATAGCAGCCTTCTCCGGCGGTGAGCTTGCGCAAATCGCCAGTCAGCATGGCGTTCAGGAAGCGGACGCGATCCTCCCCGGAAACTGCAAGCAAGCCGCGACCCGGCAGGCGGAACCACGCAGCCGCTTCGGTTAGCGCGAAGTATCCCGATACTTTGATGGGAGAGGTCATGCCGGCAATTTCAGGCATCGGTCACCGTCCTCGATTGGGGGTTGCCCGCATGGCGGGTTTATCAATCCAAAATGAAATGAAAATCGGCCGCGAGGAGAGGATGGCGCGCCGGAAATCCTTATCTGGGATGGAAGGCTCTTCCGGAGGAATCCGGAAGAGCCCATTGCAATTAGTTCTTGCGCGCCGCTTCCAGTTCGATCACGCGCGGAAACAGGATATTGTTCTCGAGGTGAATATGCATGTGAATATCCTCCTCCATTTCCTTGAAGCCCGCGATCAGCGCCCGATAGGTGGTGCATGCATAATCGGGAATGGCATACTGGCCCGTGATCTCACGGATCTTCGCGAGCGATTGGCCCGTTTCCTCGTGCTCAGCCTCCATCATCTGGATCGGGTTCGCTACCGTGCCGAACGGAGACGGCGGCAGCGGCTCGCCGGCCGCGGCGGCCTTCGCGTACTCCTTGATTGCCGGGAACAGGATCCGCTCCTCCTTGATGAGGTGCCCCAGCAGTTCTTCTTCCATTTCCGCATACACTTCGGGCAGGCCGGGGAAGGTCTCTCCATAGCGCTGGTTGTAGACGCGGTATACCTTTTCAAGGCGCGCCGCGATGCCCGGCATCTCCCGCCGCAGGTAGTTGTGGTGCATGCTCACGATGTGATCCACCAACTCGTCGAGAGGGGCGGTGTTCCAATCGCGGCCGCCGCTGTTGCCCGCGGCCATAGCTTCGCGAAGTTCCTTCTCCACCTGGCCGAAATCGATACCCTTCTCTTCACAAACCTCTGCCAGCGGGCGTTTGCCGCCGCAACAATAGTCAATTCCGTGACGCTCAAAGAGTTTCACGGCCGCCAGTGAATCCGCGGCCAGTTCCGCAATGGTTTTGCTTCTATCAAGCACCGTCATCTTTCCTCATTCCTTCCGATAAAAATTAGAACCGGCTCTCCGTTGCGGGAGCCACTGTCACCGTGCTCGAGCCACTTGGAGTCTTCCTTCGCGGCCCGCCACTATCCTAATCCATAATGGTCCGCGTTGATTTTTGCGTAGTGCTCCCACTGCGCGGGCAGGTCATCCAGAGCGAAGATGGCGGACACCGGACAAACCGGCACGCAGGCGCCACAGTCAATGCACTCGATGGGATGAATGTAGAGCAATTCAGCTTCGGTGAAATCCGCTTCATCCTTGCGCGGATGGATGCAATCCACGGGGCAGGCGTCCACACACGCCGTGTCCTTCACGTTAATGCAGGGTTCGGCGATTACGTACGCCATGAACGATTTCCCTTTCCCGCGCCCTCCGCCCGCCTTGGTTTCACTGTCGCCAGGCCGCCTGAGCGCTTAAAGATATATCCGTTTTATATCTTAAATCGCGCACGGAAGAATTGCAAGCGCCGCCGATGAACTTTTGAGACCGTCATCCGCACTCCGTTGAGACTCAATAGGTTGCGGAATGTCTGCTGGAAATGCGCCGGAATCGGCTCTCGCGCGGCGTCGCGCCCGGTGGCTCCATGCCGCCTGCCGAACCTATACTGAAACATGGTTCCCGTTGCGCGAAGACTCTGGACGAAAACGGGGCTCGAACAAAGGGAACGGAGCCTTTCGATAAGGATTTTGCCGATATGACGGCTCACGAATCAGGATCACCGAGGACGCAGCTTACGCTAGGCGCTATCTCGTTCGCCATGTGCTTCTGCGCGTGGGGGATGATTGCCGCATTCGCTCCCACATTCCGGCAGGAATTTGGGCTCAGCGCCACGCAGACTTCCATCCTGGTGGCGACGCCGGTGATTCTTGGATCGTTGGCCCGCATTCCGGTGGGATTTCTGACGGACCGGTTTGGCGGGCGTTCGATGTTTTCGATCCTGCTTCTGCTTTCCGCCGCGGCCGCGTTTCTACTGCCACAGGCTAGCGGGTATGAGCCGTTGCTAGCCGTGGCATTCCTGCTGGGCGTGGCGGGTTCTTCGTTCGCGGCCGGCGTGGCCTTCGTCTCCAAATGGTTCCCGCCGCAGTCGCAAGGCTCCGCCCTAGGGGTTTACGGTGTGGGGAATGCCGGCCAATCCGTTGCGGTATTCCTGGGCCCGCTGCTTGCATTGCGTATCGGCCGGGACAATGTGTTCCTCGCAGTGGGTGCAATGCTGGTGATCTGGGCACTGGCGTTCTTGTTTTTCGCGCGCAACGCTCCATCCTCCGGTCCCGCGCCCACCTTCCGTTCGATGTGGGAAGTTCTGTCGGGCAACCGCCTCGCCTGGTATCTTTCCGCGTTCTACTTCGTTACATTCGGCGGCTTCATCGCATTTTCCATCTACCTGCCGTCGCTGCTGGCGGACGATTTCCAACTCTCGGGGCCGGATGCCGGCTTCCGGACCGCCGGATTTGTGATTCTCGCCACGCTGGTGCGGCCCGTGGGCGGCATCCTCTCCGATCACATCGGCGGAGCCCGCGTGCTTGGGGGCGTTTTTACCGCCATCATCCCTTTCGCCGTGCTAATGGCTTGGAACTCGATGATTCCGTTCACCGTTGGCGCTCTTGGGTGCGCCGCGCTGCTCGGCCTGGGAAACGGAGCGGTATTCAAGCTGGTGCCCCAATACTTCCCGAAACGGACCGGTGCGGTCACTGGCTTGGTGGGCGCGATGGGCGGGCTCGGCGGGTTCTTCCCCCCGATCCTGCTTGGAATCTTCCGCGATAGCCTTGGGGTGGTTTGGCCGGGCTTCTTCCTGCTGGCCGCTTCCGCTGCCGTGCTGGGCGTGGTGAACCGGCGCGCCTTCCTGCCCAATGAAGTGGAACTTGAAAAGCTTCTCAGCCCCCGCCTGCAGCGCGAGGCGGACCGGCTCCGCGCCGCGCTCTGGGCCACGCTGATCACGGGCGTCCTCTGCGCCGCCATCGTCGTGGGCTCTCGAAATCTGCAAAACTTCGACGCCGCCCTGGTGGTCTACACCTTCGCCGTGATTTTTGCCACCTGGGGCGTCACCTACCACTACGCCACCTGGATGCAGAAGCCGCCCACCCGTCGCTATTGGGAACGGAGCGTGGAACTGGTGAAGCGCTTCGGCATCGGCCCTGCGCTCGCGACCATCGGCCAGACCGCCACCACGCACATTGTGGCGCAGAACTTCATCGCCAAACGGTCGAAGCTCCGCTGGTGGATGCATTTCTGCCTGTTCTGGGGATGCATGAGCGCCGTCGCGATTACGTTCCCGCTCGTCTTCGGGTGGATTCATTTCACCTCCGACGTGAACGACCAGATGACTTACATCACCTGGCTCTTCGGCTTCCCGGTAAGTTCCTTCGAAGTGCGGACAGTGGTTTCGTTCATCCTCTTCCATGGCCTCGATTTTTCCGGCATTCTCGTGCTGGCCGGCATTTGCCTCGCACTGTGGCGAAGGATGCGCGATGAGGGGGCCCTTTCGCTGGAGACCGTCTCCATGGACTTCGTTCCGCTCATCATGCTGTTCGCCATCTCCATCACCGGCTTCGCGTTGACCGCGTCTTCCATGTGGCTTCGCGGATCCCATTATCATTTCCTGGCGATCACGCATGCTGTTACCGTCATCGCGGCTCTGCTCTACCTTCCGTTCGGCAAGTTTTTTCACATTTTCCAGCGCCCCGCGCAACTCGGGGTGAAGCTGTACCAGAAGGCCGGCGATCTCGATGAAGGCGCCACATGCGCACGGTGCGGAGAACGCTATGCCTCCCGGATGCAGATCGATGACCTGCGGGACGTACTGCCCCAACTAGGCTTCGACTATTCCAGGCCGGGCGGCGGCGCGCATTGGTCAACGGTATGCCCGGCCTGCAAGCGAAAGTCGTTCGCGCTCTCTCAACTGAAAGCCAAGGAGGGGATTCGTGGCTAAGCCGCCCGTTCCCGTTGAGGAACTGATTCGCAATTTCGGCCCCACCCTCAAGTACATGCCGCCCGGCGGCTGGGTAAATTCGGGGTCTCATGCGGACGAGAAGCTCGTGAAGACGCACTGCTGCTTCTGCGGCCAGCAATGCGGCATTCAACTGCGCGTTCGCGAGAACCAGGTGATCGGCTTTGAACCCTGGGATGAGTTCCCGTTCAACCGAGGGATGCTGTGCCCGAAGGGCGTGAAGCGCTATCTGCAAGGTTCGCACCCGGACCGGCTGCTCGATCCGCTCGTTCGCACGGACTCCGGTTTCCGCAAGGCTTCCTGGGACGAGGCGCTCTCCACCACGGCAAGCCGGATTGCGGAGATTCAGCGGGAGCACGGCAAAGACGCCTTCGCGGTACTGGGCGGGGCCTCGTTGATCAGCGAGAAATCGTATTTGCTCGGGAAGTTCGCGCGAGTGGCGCTCGGCACCCGCCATATCGACTACAACGGACGTCTTTGCATGGTGTCCGCCGGCACGGGCTACAAACTCGCCTTCGGCGTGGACCGGAATCCCAACCCGTGGTCCGACATCCCGGAAGCCGAAGTGGTGCTCGTCGCGGGTTCGAACATCGCCGCGTGCTTCCCGATCACCACCGACTATCTATGGCGGATGCGCGATAACGGCGGCAAGCTCATCGTCGTGGATCCGCGGCGGACGCCGATTTGCCGAAAGGCCGATCTCTATCTGCCCGTGAAGCCGGGGATGGATACGGCGCTCTTCTCCGGCATTCTGCACGTAGTGCTGCGCGATGGGCTGCATGACCGGGAATTCATCGATCAATACACAACCGGCTTCGATGCGGTGGAAGAGTATGTCCGGCACTGGGACCCCAGCCGCACGGCCGCGGCCACCGGCGTGAAACCGGAATCGATCGAGAAAGCGGCGCATTGGTTTGGCGCAAGCCGCAGGGCCATGGCGCTGCACGCGCGCGGCGTGGAGCACCATTCGCACGGCGTGGAGAATGTGAGTTCGATCATCAACCTTTGCCTGGCCACGGGAAACGTGGGCCGCAAGGGCTCCGGGCCGAATATGATTACCGGCCAGGGCAATGGACAGGGCGGGCGCGAGCACGGGCAAAAATGCGATCAACTTCCCGGCCAGCGCCACATCGACGATCCCGAGGCGCGCGCGTATGTCGGCGGCGTCTGGGGAGTTCCGCCGGAGAGCATCCCCCGGGCGGGCTACACCGCGCTTGAAATTTTCGAGGCCATCCATCGCGGCGAGATCAAGGGGTTGCTTTCTATTTGCTTTAACCCGCTGGTGTCGCTTCCCGACGCCGGCTACATCCGCGAGGCGTTGAACAAGCTCGAGTTCTTCGGCGTCATCGATTTCTTTCTTTCCGAGACGGCGCACCACGCCGATGTCGTCATGGCGGGGAGCCTGCAGGAAGAGGAGGAGGGCGTGGTTTGCTCCGGCGAAGGCCGCGTCATCAAGATCAACAAGGCCGTGGATCCGCCGGGCAACGCACGTGGGGATTCCGCGATCATCGTCGACCTGGCCCGGCGCCTCGGCAAGGGAGAGTTCTTTCCCTTCTCCAGCACGCGCGAAATTTTTGACGAAATGCGCGTTGCTTCGAAAGGCGGCATTGCCGATTACTACGGCATCACCTATGAACGGATTGAGCAAGAGATGGGTCTGTTCTGGCCCGTGCCGGCGGAAGATCATCCCGGCACTCCCCGGCTCTTCGAAGACCTCGTGTTCAAGCACGCCGATGGAAAGGCGCACTTCGCGATGGCCGAAGTGCGGCCGGGCGGCGACCCTCTCGATGAGACCTACCCCTTGCACTTCACTACCGGCCGCGTGGTGAGCCAGTTCCTCTCCGGCACTCAGACCCGCCGGATCGGCCCACTGGTCGATCAGCACCCCGAGCCGTTCGCGGAGTTGCATCCCGAACTCGCCTCGAAGCACGGCATCGCCTCCGGTGACCTGGTTACCGTCTCCACCCGCCGCGGTTCCGTAACGGTGCCCGCGCTGGTGGTGAAAACAATCCGGCCCGATACGGTCTTCATCCCGTATCACTGGCCGGGGAAAAAGAGCGCGAATGTGTTGACGCGCCGCACACTCGACCCCCGCAGCAAGATTCCCGAGTACAAGAGCTCGGCCTGCCGCATTGAGAAAGCCAAACTCGCCGATGGCATGAAGCCGAATGGCGAACTGAACGTGTTGGAGGCTCGCTAGCGTGCACGGATATGAGTTCTATGTCGATCCTTCCCGCTGC
>JADLCF010000032.1 GCA_020847315.1 Bryobacterales bacterium
ACGGCGATGTGATCGGCATCAACACGGCCATCCTGAACGAGACGAATATCGGGATCGGATTTGCGATGCCCATCAACCGCGCCAAATCGATGCTGGACGTGTATCGCGAGCGCGGTTCGTTTGTCCGTCCGTGGCTGGGCATTCGCCCGATGTTCGTGAATGGGGAACTCGCGGAATACCTGGAGCTTCCGCGCGACGGCGGCTATCTGCTGCGCGACGTCTTCGATGGCGGCTCCGCGGCGGCGGCCGGGCTGAAAGGCGCCGATCGCGTCGTTCGCGTCGGCAACTACCGGATTCCGGTGGGTGGAGATTTTGTCACGGCGATCGACGGGAGGAAAGTGGATTCCTCCGATGTGCTCCGCCGCGTGATGGCCAAGAAACGGGTGGGAGACACCGTGGTTTTCGACATTCTGCGGGCGGGCCGCGCGCAGAAGGTAGCGATCACCCTCAAGGCCGCTCCCGCGCGGCAGTAGGGCGAAGATCCACGCGCCCCCTTGCGGTTCTATTCGGGGCTGGACAAGCCAAACGCGGCGAGGGTGGAGCGCGTGGTTGCGGTATCGACGTGATGGATGGCCCGGATGCCGAGCGATGCCGCCACCTGAACGAACATGGGCCGGTCTTCGATATAGATCACCCGATCCGGCGGCGTCTGGGCGATATCGAGGGCGACCCGAAAGATGTCTTCGTCGGGCTTGCGAAAATGGACGAAGCAGGAGGAAATGAAGAAGTCGACGAACGCATTCAGCTTGAAATGCCGGATGCGGTATTCCGTCAGTTCCCGCCCTTCGTTGCTGACGACGGCGATCTTGAGGCCATGGCGAACCTTGAGGCCGCGGACCAACTCGATCATCCCTGGAAGAGGCTTCGACTGCTCGAACATGAACTGGCGGAACTGATCGAAAGTGAAGGGGCGTTGTTCGTAGAACACCACCCGGCTCAGATACTGCGCCAGCGTGAGTTTGCCCACTTCGTAGGTATCGAAAGTGAGGCGATGCCTCTCTTCCATCTCCTCCAGGTCTAACGCGAACGTCTTCGCGGCTAGTTCGCGCGCATGGTGATCCCACCCGTTGGTGAGCAGAACGCCGCCGATATCGAGAAACAGCGCAGAAACCGCCTGTGCCATCCTTCACCCGTTCTTTCGTTGAGCGATGCCTCGTGGCGCTAGTGGCTGCCGACTGCCACGCGTTCCGCGGATTGCGGCGCGTGGACTTCCAAGTGCAGCGGATTCGATGCCGCGATGATGTTCCGCGCCTTCTCGACCTCCTCCGCCGTGCCATGAGCCACGAGGAGGAACTTGTCGGCCTTGAGCGCCACCTCGTACTTCAGGACGCTATCCTTGGGAATCCCGATGCTATAGAGGCCCGCGCCCAGCACGCTCAGCCCGCCAACGACTACCGCGCTTTCCAGCGCGGCAACGATCCAGGCGACAAGCGGGCCCGCGACCACCACCGGCCCGATACCGGGAATCGCAAAGAACGCAGCGCCGAACAGCATTCCCCAGATCCCGCCCCAGAAGGCGCCCTGCTTGCCCCAATACCGCATGCGATCGCCGGCGTTATAGAAGCCCACGACGCTTTCGTCCGTGTGGTAGTCCCTGCCGACGATGGACATCTTCTTCATATCGTATCCCGACCGCTGCAAAGCCTTCACGGCTTCTTCCGCCTGAGAGTGGGTCTCGAATATCGCAACCACCGAGTTCGGCTTAGACATGACTGGCGCTCCTTTTCCTTGACTTCAATCCTGCTGCCCTCATCGATCGTTTGACCATGCGGCAGCGGAGCGTGTTTCGCGGCGGGATGCATTGGTGGGAGGAATACAGGATTCAGATGCTGGACTCCTATATGTTATATTGGGGGCGTGCCAAGCGAATACGTGCCCGTGATGATCTACATCCTGCTGGCCGGGGCGTTCCTGATCGCGCTCCTCTTCGTGGCCAAGCTGCTGCGTCCCAGCGTGCCCGGCAAGGTGAAGCAGGAGATTTACGAGTGCGGCATTCCCACGATGTCGAACGCGCGGGGCCGCTACTCCGTGCGGTTCTACATCATCGCGATTCTGTTCGTGGTGTTTGACGTGGAGACGATATTCCTCTTCCCCTGGGCGGTGCGCTACAAGCAGCTTGGATGGTTCGGCGTAGCGGAAGTAGCCGTATTCCTCGCGATCCTGTTCGTGGGCTATATCTGGGCGTTCAAGAAGGACGCGCTGCGCTGGAATTGAGCACGGCCAGCACCTCGAGAAGTAATCCGGCATTGAAGCCGCACTCGACCTCCAGTGCATGACCGTTGGCCAGGCGAATGCGAATGCCGGCGGAGGCGGTGGGCGCGCTCACATGGAGAGTAACTTCTTCGGGCGCCGCGATCTCAACCGGAAGAAGACGGCCCGGCGCGAAAGCATCTGGCAGGGAGGCTTTGCGTTCGCGGCGCACATAGGTGTCGAGCGTGGAAACCGAGACACCGGAACGCGCGGCGAAATCCTTCCGCGTCATCCCGCTCGCCCGGTAGCGCATCACCAGTTGCTCGCCATAATCCAACGAAGAAATCGAATCGTTCATTCCCTCAGATCAACACGCCTCCGCTGCAGCTTCAAGAATGCGGTTGCTCTGACGGATACGCCTGATCTCTGGCGGCTACTTACTGCAACTTCATCGGCCTGCGGCTTGCCCGCAAGTCCCTGATGTACGAGGCGCGTCCGGAAAGAAACTCTCTCGAGGCGTGTCGCTGCGGCAATGCCTCTACCAGAGCCGTGAATCGATCCAGAGCCCCAATTGCCTCCGTCGACCCAATTTCCATCAGCGAGTGAATTGCCCATCCATAAAGTCGAGTGTCCTTTTCGGTTCCGCTCAGTTTCAGAACGGAAGCGATAGCTTGCACCCGGTTCGGATTGCTGGCGATTACCTCCATGCGCTGGCGGCAGAACGCAATCTCGGAATCGCTCGTTGGCGATTTCCCTTGCCACTGTCGAACGTAAGTGACTATCGCCGGCAGGGAACCAATGTTGCCAGTGTCACAAAGCTGATTCATGAGCCAGTGTCCCACCAGCGGGCGCGACCAGGCATCGTGTTCGCTCCTCAACTCGACTTCCAAAAAACGTACTCTCTCTTCGCGAGTGGGGAGATTCCGCATCCGCGCTTCGGCGAGCCCAACGCGGCAGACCGGCCAGATTTCTGAAACATCGTCGCTCTTGAAATTTCCGGTGCTCAGCAATTCCAGGTAAGCGATTGCCTCCTTAGTAGCTAGTTTTCCGATATAGCCGCACGCTTGGGCGCGATTATGTCGGCGCGAGAACGGCACACTCAAAAAATCGATCGGCGGCAACCCTAACCTAGACTCCACGGCCTCCGGGATCTCCACTGGCCGCCCTTCCGCCAGCATCGCAAACAGCATCAACGCATCGTTGCGCACATCTGGCTGTGCACTCGCCTTCTCAACAATCGCCTCAAAGATCTCGCAGACTCCCGCGCACGGCCCCGGCGTCGTCGCCAAACCAGCTATTGAAAAAAGAGTGAAGAGACCCACGAATGCCGCAAATTTTATT
Organism: Bryobacterales bacterium; assembly: GCA_020847315.1. Taxonomy (GTDB): domain Bacteria; phylum Acidobacteriota; class Terriglobia; order Bryobacterales; family Bryobacteraceae; genus JACTMJ01. Next base: position 3,532 of record JADLCF010000032.1, read on the forward strand.
CTCATCGCTCCTGTCCTCCTCGAGATTCTCGGTGGCTCATCGAAAACGCCCAAGCCATCATTTCCCAAGTATAGGATGCGTAATCCGGATCCTTTTCGGAATCAGGCGTCGTATCACCCTTGTATTGGTCCAACCGCTCCAGCCTCCGTGATTCCGAGTTGTTTGCTGAAAGGATTCGGTTGGCCGGCGCACCTTGCCAATCGATGCCGCGCATTGCCCGTAGTGTTGCCGTTGACCTTCCCCACCCCGTGACCCAGTGAGGGAATCCCCGCGCCTCCATCTTCTTTTCCGATCAGGACCGGGTTCTCTACCTGGAACTGCTAGACACCCACTTTGCCCTGGATCCATGATTGCGCCATGTAAGGGCTTGCCCGTTGCAGAATCCGGAGCCTCGGAGCGTGCGCAGCTCTGCTCACCCCTTATCGGCCATCCATGGCTATCATTCCGACCCGTTGCGGTTGGAGGGCGGAAGACTCCACCTTGTCAGACCTCTCCATTTTTCAACCGGTGGCGGCGAAGAAAATAGGCTTGCAATATAGCCGAACGCCACCGTTGCCAGTGTTCCGAGAAAACCGAAATAAAAAGTGGAGATTCGTCCCAATGCACTCGCAGCGCCAACAAACCCGGGTTGGGTCGCAACACTTTCCGCTGGCAGTAGTATCCGGAGCAGAGGCGCGCAAATTGTCACCAGGAAGCCGACGGCTGCTCCAATCAGCACGCCTCGCCCGTTCGTCCGGTGCGTCAGCAGACCGAGAAGAAACACTCCAAGTAGCACACCTGCGAACGGATACATCACGATATTCAGGATCTGTAAGATGTTGTTCTTCTCACCCAGTTCTTTCACCGTAAGCCCAAATACGATGATTGCGACTCCCGCAACCACAATCAGTTTCCTCGCGAGCCGCAAGCTTTGGAGTTCCGGCAGCGAGCGGCGATACCAACATTGAATAGCGTGCGTGTGAATGGCTGCTGTGATGGCGGCAATCCCAGAGCTTAAGCTCGAAAGGACAGCCGATACGACAGCCACCAACATCAGGCCTCGAACTCCCACCGGAAGCACGTTCATCACAAAGACGGGAAGCGCGTCATCTGGCGATCGCATCGCCGCTGCGGCTTCTGGATACTGATGGAAATAGGTGAACATGATCAGCCCCAGGCAAGGGAAGATCAGGCTGATGGGCTTCAACCAAAGAGCGTTTCGCCACAATGCCGCCTTCGCCTCCTTTTCCGATTTTGCGGTGAAGTATGTTTGCAGAATTACCTGATCGGCGCCCGAACTGGCGAGCATTCCCACGAAGCCAAGCAATAGTCCACTCACAAGACTGAGCTCCTCAGTGGGATCGAACACGGGCGGCATATCAAATTTGCCAAATTCCATCCCGATCTTTACGACAGCGTCGAAGCCACCGCTGAGGTGGATGCCAAGCACCACCATTAGGACAACGGCGGCGGCAAAGATAAAGAACTGAATGACGTCGGTCCAGATCACCGCGTGCATGCCACCCGAGTAAGCAAAAAAGGTGCCCAGTGCACCTAGCAAAACGATCACCCATCCCTGCTGTTCCGGGCTCCAGCCAAACATCCGCACAGTCACCAGGGAGGCTGAGTACGCCATCGTCGCCATCCACATCACCCGGGCGCCCAGGAAGAGTGCCGTTCCCATCGACCTTACGTTTAGATCAAAGCGCTTCTCCAGATACTCATATGCAGTGGTGATTCGGAGCTTCATGAACACGGTAGGAAAAAGCCAGATCACCAAGGGTGCGGCAGCGATGATCCCAATCGTTTGCAATCCGATCCAGACTGTCCCGTTTGGGCGGTTCAACCATCCCGTCACACCCAAAAAGGTGTTCGTGCTGAACAGCGCCATATACATGCTCAGCGCAACGGGCCAGCGGCCCATGGAGCGCCCGGCAAGAAAGACGTCTTCGCGGTTGTGAATCTTCCCCCGTTGATGGCGAGCCACCCACACGAGCAGAGCCAGGTAGGCGGCGATCACCAGCCAATCCATCCAGATCATTGATGCCGCTCCTAGATGCAAACGCCAACTGCTGCGCCGTGATGTCAGCTACGGGACGACGCCTACGGCAGGTCCTGGAGTGCCGAATCCCCCATACTGCCCGCCGCGAGGAATCCGCGGCTTTCGCCAGCCGGCGTGGGACTTATCCAGAAGGCGTAAAGTCTCGCATCGCGCACATAGAAACGGATGGAAACGTCCTTGCCCGCGAGTTCGGCCAAGCTACGTCCCCCTTTCCAGTTCAAGGCGAGTTTGGTGCCATCTCGCTTCACGGCAATCGAACTCCCGCGGCTGAATGGCTCCAGCACATGGCCGCTCGCATCCAGCACTTCCGCCTCGATCGAGCCACGCGTTGCGTCGGCATTCACAAACAGATGTGCACCGCTAAATCGCAGCTTGCGCGTAAGCAGCACGCCCTCACCCGCCGCATCCATCGAGGCGAAACCATCGCGACGAAGCACTGCCAGGCCCGTGCCGGCGTCCCCATCGGCACTCACGCCTGCCTTTCCTGAAGGATTACCTCGGCGTCCGCTGAAGTAGAAATAGAGATTGTCTCCCACCACCACGCAGCCTCCGCCAACGGACTGCACGTTCCCCCAATTCCAATCCCCGCGCTTTTCAGACACACCTATGAAGGGCCGGCGATCCGGGCGGTCCCAGTGAAATCCATCGCGGCTGTAGCCCAGGACAATCTCATTCCGCTTTGGCCTATCCTTCACTTCCGCGTTCTCAGGCCCTCTCCAGATGCTAAACAAGCCCAGCATCAGGCTTTCATACGGGGTGGCATCCAGGTTATAAAGCTGGGGCGCTGCCTTAATCGCCGGATCCGGCAGGTCACGCTCATCGGCACTTTCCCACTGCGCAAGTTCCTGGCGTTCTTTCCAACCCTCCGCAAAATTTTCCACTTCCTTGTAGTAACGGACCCGGCCTATCCCCGGCGGCAGTTCCGGCGCTGACAGTGGGCCCACATTGCTCACGCGCACGCTGTAAATCCAGCGATTGCGAAACGGGTTGAAGAACATCGAACTACGGTCATAATTGGGCTGCTTGTAGGTGCGTCCCGTGCCTAAAGCCTCGCCCCAATGAATCCCATCCGGAGAAGCCACGAAGTGAATGGCATCGTCCAGGCGGCCATTCGTGAAAACCATCATCTTGTGGCGCTTCGCCGGGTCTTTCTCGTTCAAGTCCAGCCAGACACTCGTGGAATCGCGCATTCCCTTGCGTACGATATTCGTCCCTGGCGCCACGTCCAACTCTGGCCGCTCCCACTTCACGCCATCCGTCGATGTGGCATAGCAAGTGTTTGCATCACAGCGGTACCATGCCCGGAATAGCTTCATTTGCGGGTCGTAGAAGATTCCGTCGCTAAAGGACATCGCGTATTTCTGTTGGCCGTCGATTCCCGGCCGTATCACCGGATTCTCAGGGTGCATCTGGGGCTGATGAAATTGCCGCTTCAGCGTGGTGGATTCGATCAGAAAGTCATCTACAAAAAGTTGCCTTCCGATGTCAATCAACACGACGTCGGGCCGGTTCTCGAGATAAGGCACCGGGCGATAGGCACGAGAGAGAGCGCGCGCTGGAGGCCAGGCGCCCTCCACCCGAATTCCGTTATAGAGATCTTCACCCTGAGCGACAAGACCCAGCAACAGCAGAACTCCGATCATTTTCACGCCGGTCATCCTCTTTAAAGCGCTCATCTCGTTGCGACCCCTCCGGAAAGTTCTTCTGCCGCGTCGTGACTTTCATCCGCTATCATCACGCCGGACATCGACAAAATGGCTCTGGCCCATCAGCGAACAACCAGTGGGCCAGAGCATCTCGAATCCATCTCGATTAGAAGGAAATGCGTACCCCAAACCGGAAAAGGCGCTCATCAATGCCGTCTCGCGCGCTGGCGGTAGACCCGAGGGTGGTCACTTCCATGAACCCGCCGAGTGAGCGAATTGTACCGTCAGCATTACGTACCATGCTCGACACGTTTCCACCAGGATTCCCGAAATGCGGGGTATTCGTCAGATTGAATACCTCCGCGCGGAACTGGACGCCAACACGCTCGCCCACCTTGAAGTTACGGAAGAGCCCACCGTCCACACCAATATAGCCGGGGCCGCGCAAGGTATTGAAGCCCGCGGTTCCGAATCGGGCATCGGTCACGGCGGCAAAGGCGAGTGGATCGTAATACGCTGAACCCGCTCCCACTTTCCCGAATCGTTCAACTCTAGGCTTTACTTGATCGGCACGCTGCGAATTGCCCGGGGCATTCAGCGACACACCCGAAGCGCTTACTGAGAACGGAAGTCCGGAGAACGCGCTGAAAACGCTGTTCAGTTGCCACCCACCCGTAATGGCGGAAAGGATACCCCCGCTGTTCAGATAACGCCGGCCGCGCCCAAATGGCAACTCCACAAGTCCGGTAACTTGCAGGTTGTGGGTGCGGTCATAGCCGGTTACGGAACGGTTGAGGTTATAGTAATCGGCGAGCTGGATCGCCGGGGTCGCGTCGCTATTGTCGTTGCAGCAAATGCCGATTGCCTTTGACCACGTATAGTTTGCGCCGATCTGTACGCCTTGCGAGAAAGACCTGCTCAGCGACGCCTGCAAGGCGTCATATTTTCCAGTGCCAAGTGGCTGCACATAGCGTGTCGAGGTGGTACGCCCGAACTTGGCGAAAAGTGGCCTGCTGGCGTTTCCGCCCCCCGGTCGGCCCGCGTTGATATCAAAGAAACCAAGCTGGCGTACCTGCCGGGTTGCGACGTATCCGGCCTGCGCGACAAAGCCAAGTCCTACTTTTCGTTGGAGCGTCAGGTTCCACGATTGTAGATATCCCCGTGGAAAATCCTCGGGCATGCTGTTTGTCGCGAACTGTCCGGGAACATCGATCAACCCATTCCCTAAGTCTGGCGCGACAAGCGGCGGAATCCCCTGCTCAATCGGTCTTGCCGAAGTGAAAGAGTTGCTGCCATCCAGGCGCAGTGCCACCAGCGCCGGGTAGTTCGTCACCATCGGTCGCGAAAGCACGTAGGGGTCGTTGGTAATGCCATAGCCAGCCCGAATCACCGTATCGCTAGAGATCCGGTAGGCGATTCCCAGGCGAGGGGCAAAGTTCCGCTTCGAGACCTTCACGCCACAATCCATCGGCTGTGCACCCACTCCGCAGATCATCATCTGGTTGGTGAGCGGGTTGTAATTTTCAAGCCCTCGGTCCTTTCTTGTGGGTACCGGGAAATGCTCCCATCGCAAGCCGTAGGAGAGCGTCAATTTGCGATTTATCTGCCACTGGTCACGCGCATAGAATCCCATGACAGTTGCGCGCGTGGTGATTTCGTCTGGAACTTGCAGCATCTTCTGCACGGTGAAGGGGCTCCCCAGCAGAAAATCGCTATAGGAGTTGTAGGCATTAGGAGACGGCCCGCCCAGCACGTTGGTAACGCCGCCGGTAAAGCTGAATGCCCCCGCCGCTCCTCCGCCACCGCCGCCAAGTTCATACTGGATACGGTTCATGTGTTGACGCGAAACGTCAAAACCGAAACGGAAGTTGTGGTTTTGCTTGGTCCAATTCAGATTGGACGAATATTGCCATGCCGGATCGTGCCAGATGATTGGCCAGTTCGTCGAGTTCAATCCCAAAGTGGTGAAATTTGATACCGCGAACTGAGGCCAGCCACCTTCAAATCTCCGCGGCCCGTTCGTACCAGGGATGCCCAGGAAGTCTAGCCCCAGTTTCTCGTCCATTCGAATCTGCTGCGAATCGGTGTCCAGCAGGTTGTAGCCGAAGTTCCCGTCGAAAAGCAGATTTGGGGAGATCACCCTCGTACCGCCCACGCTCAGGCTGTGGGTATTTCCTTTTGCAATCCCGGCGAAACCGGAGTTGCTCTTCGTCATGGGGCCGCCGAGTTCTCCGAAGATGGGCGGGCTATCCATGTGGTACTGCAGGAAGCCATAGCGGGCATACAGGAAGGTATTGGCCGAGACGTTCCAGTTGAGCTTCAAATCCATGGTATTCCGGTCAAATTTGTAGGGATCTCCCTTAAAGTAGTTGCTCGCCAGCCGGTTGTCGTACATGGGCAGCGGCGTTAATCCGGTGAGCTTCGCCGTGATGGGAGAGATCCTCGCTAAAGGGATCTGGTTGTTGGCGAAGGCAAGCCTGCCAGATCCGTTCGGATTGCCGGTTCCCGGATCGTATATAGGTCGGGTGGACCCTGACATGTCGCCGGTTCGCATACCAAGCGTTGGGACGCTCGCAAACGAAGTTCCCGTCTGCCGGTCTTTCGTGCCTTCGTAGGCCACGAAAAAGAACACACGATTCTTTACGATGGGGCCACCGACGGTGCCGCCATATTGATTCATGATCGACTTCGGATTCCGTTCGCCCGTCGGCAGAAAGAATGGCTTTGCCTTGGTGGCGTTGTTGTTGTGATATTCGAACATCGATCCACGAAGCTCGTTGGTGCCACTCTTAATTTGTAGATTGATCGCCGCGCCGCCAGCCATGCCCTGTTCCGCGTCGAAGCTATTCGTGGAAACGTTCACCGTCTCAATGGATTCGAGCGACGGCACATAGGTGGTGATGTGCGGAAGCCAGACACCGTTCGTCGTCACGCCATCCACTTTGATGTTGTTGCCGTAGCGGCTTGAGCCGTTCACGTTGAACGCCAGGGATCGCGCCGGATTCGCGGCGACGCTGTTGGTCTGTTGGGCCGGCGTAAATCCGGGGAGAATGCTTAGCAGTTGCTGGAAGTTGCGTCCCGGCGGAACCGGCAGTTCCTCAAGGGAACGAGCGCCGAGTTCGCTTCGCACATCTGCCCGATCCATCTGCAACGGCGTCAACTGCTCATCGACAACGATACTCTCAGAGACCTGCCCCACCTGCAGAGGAACATCCACACGCACCACTTGGTTGATGGAAACCTGGACGCCTCTCCTCACAAATTCGGTGAAGCCATCCTGGACGACCCTTAGATCGTAAGGGCCGCTCTGCACATTGGGGAATAAGAACACGCCGGCCTCGTTCGTCGCGGCACTCCGCGGTTGATTGGTAGCCGAGTTCGTCAGCGTCACGGCTGCGCCTGCAACACTCGCTCCGGTGCCATCGGTCACCGTTCCCGTGACCGTTCCATAGAGAACCTGGGCGAGAGACGGCGAGGCCATGAGCGCGAGCGCCAACACGATTGCGGTGTAGAAAGGTAGGCTCTTCATTCTGCTTTTCTCCTCAAGGGTGAAACGTTTCTTCATCATGTTGTGGGCTCAACGGGTAAATCAAAGGCTGTTCCGCATACCGGAATGTGCCTCTTGGTTCGGTCCCGCCGTTTCCCTTACCAGCTTGCAAAGATCGATATGCATCGATCGTAAGGAGTCTCGAATGGCGCCCAATTCCGACGCACCAATAATGATCTGCACCCCCGCTTCGAGAGCGGCTCGCAGCAACCCCGTATGCCCGGTAGCGGTGGCGGCGATTTTGCCGCATGCGCGGATGCGTGCGATCGCCTGTCGATAACACTCGACAAACTTCGGGTTTTCGAACTCAAGAGGCATGCCGAGCGAAATCGAAAGATCCGCCGGACCCACCAATCCTCCCGAGATGCCGTCCACGCCCACGATCTCCTCAATGTGATCGAAGCCTTCCGCGGTTTCGATCTGCGGGAAGAGGTGGGTGTCTCGGTTCGCCGCGGCCATCGTGGTTGCTCGATCCTCCATTCCGTAGGCCATTGCACGAGTGCCTCCATTGAATCCCCGATTTCCCAATGGGGCGAACTTTCCGTGCTGCACGATCTCAAAAGCGGTGGCGGCATCATTCACCATCGGGATCACGATCAGCCGTGTTCCCAATTCCAGCGCGTGGAGAATCGATGTCCGGTGGGCGTCCGCTATCCGCATCAGCGACAGGGCGCCGGTCGCCTCGCAATTCGTACAGAACGTCTGCAAGGAAGAGGCATCGCGCGAATAATGCTCCAGGTCGATCCAGATAATGTCGTAACCCAAGCGCCCGGCGATCTCCACGAACTGAGGCGTACCGCTGTCCACGGCGCATCCGAGCAGCACGCCTTTTTGTTCCAGTTGGCTCACCAACGCTATGATTCCCGATTCCGTCACCAAAGTCTCCTTCCACAGCCAAGGCTGCCGGGCCATCGTTGATTCTGAGGCCCACCGGCTGTATTCCGGAGTGCCATTCCTTCAGAGATTCGCTGTCCAATTGCCGCCCGGCAACCGCAAACAACGGCATGCTCAAGCTTACGGTCACCACCTGACAATCTGGACATCGCTGTTCCACATTGCGGAACACCATTCCGAGAAATGCTTTCGTTGAAAATCTGTCCTGTAGACTGTTCGTACTGGAATGACACGCAGGGATATTTTCGGTTTGCCGCTTCTCCAGGTTGTTCCCGGCGATATGCTACCGCCCGTTTACCACTGGCGAGGTTCAGCAAGAGAAATCGGGAGACAGCACGGCTCCGCGCTCTCCGGTGAAATCCGTCGGGAGTTCGCGAGCGCACTGCGGGATTGTGCGCGGGCAAGCGGCCAATCCGAAATCGAAAGCGCAAGGCAGGTTTGGCGCACCTATCGTAGTGAATTCGCGCAACGTGTCCCATCCGCCATCGAAGAAATTGAGGGAATTTCAGAGGGGAGCGGCCTTCCTCTGGAGATCGCGTTCTTTGCAGCCACGCGGGATTTGCTCCCCAACCGCCATGGCTGCACTGCCGTCATTTGTGGCGCGAACCGCTCGTCCAGCGGAATGCCGATGATCGGTCAGACGAAAGACACCGTCGCTCCTCTTGACCGCTTCAAACTGATGGTGTTGGGGTACGATTCCGGGTTACGCGCGGTGGCGCTCGGCTATCCGGGATGGATCGGTAATATGAGCCTCAACAGCCACGGGCTGGCGTGGACGGGCAACTCGCTCTACGCCGCCGAACCCTCCGGCTCAGTGCATCCCGCAAGCCTTCTCAAGCGGATCTTTCTGGAATCTGCCACGGTGGCGGAAGCGCTGGAACGCTCAGAGGGATTGCGCTTCGGGAATAGCTGCTTCGGACTTGCGGATCGAAGCGGTCGCGCCGTCTTTCTGGAATGGGTTGGTGGCGAATGCGATGTGATCGAGACGCGGGCCGGGCTCTTCGGCCATGCCAACGGAATACTGGGGCGCTTTCGGAACCGCGATCGATCAAGCGTTGAATCGCCTGGCTCCGCCTCGCGGCAGCGACGCATTGACTCCCTGCTTGCAGACATGAATGGGAAGGTGACCGTGGGCCATTTCGAAGCCTGCTTTCGCGATCATCACGATTCTGCCTATTCCATTTGCAGCCATGCCTCGTCTCGTGGGGTATTCCCCACCACCGCATGTTATATTGCAGACCTCGCAAAACTGGAGTTCCATGTCGTCGTCGGCTCCCCTTGCCAGGGGAAGTTCCGCACTTTCAGAATGGAGGCATAGATGAGTAGCCCTGCTTTCCAAACGATCCCATTTGTCGCCCCCGTCTTTCGGGAGAACTCTCTCTCCTCCGTGCTTAAGGCGTTTGAACTTTTGTGCTGCTTCACCACGCAGCAACCCGAATGGGGTGTAACGGAACTGGCCGACTATCTTGGCATGTCCAAGAGCGCCGTGCACCGGATATTGGTTACCTGCGAGCAATTCAAATTCGTGGAACGCACCACGGACCGGCGCTACCGTATTGGGGTGCGCGCCTTGGAGCTTGGTAACGTTTACCGCTTCGATCGCCGCATGCTGACTGGCGCGGATTTCGCATTGCGCCGCTTGGCGGATTCCACCAATTCATTGGCGCATCTGGCGGAGCTCGACGGTCGCGAGATTGTCGAACTCATGCAGTTTTCCGGGGAGCGCGCGGTACGTTTCAATTCAAGGCCCATCCTGCGCGCGTCCGCCCATGCCACGGCAACCGGCAAGGTATTGCTGGCGAACTCACCGCAGGAGACCCTCGATAAAATTCTTGGCAAGCAGCGGAAGCTCAAGCAATACACCCCCTACACCATCGTCGATCCCCCTACGTTGCGGCTGGAGTTAAAGGAAATCGCTGCGCAAGGATGGGCGTTCTCCAACCAGGAATCCACCGTCGGTTGCTGTTGCCTGGCCGTCCCGTTGCGCAACAGATTGGGGCGCGTCGTGGCCAGCATCAGTATCTCCAACACCTGCGATGTTTTTAACAGCGGCAGCCTGGCAAAGTATCTAGGTCGCCTCTTCCTCACCGCGGAGTCCATTGGCCGGGATTTCTGAACACGATGGACTTGAGCAGTATCGCCTCGCACTCGAGCCGCACCCTCACCAATCAAGTGCTCCCCTGGTGGATCGAGAATGCCGTCGACCACGATCTCGGGGGCATTCGGACAATGATCACCGACGAAGCAGTGATCCGTGGCGACGATAAATTCGTATGGTCACAGGCACGGTGGCTCTGGGTGGCCAGCGCAACCTGCAATCGGTTGGCCGGCGCGCCCGCCTTGCTGGAAACCGCAGAGCGCACCGCATCCTTCCTACGCCGGTTCGGACAGCATGAATCGGGGTGCTGGAATTTCCGGCTGAGCCGGGAAGGGCGTGTGCTCGAAGGCCCTTCGAGCATCTTCTCGGATTGCTTCGCGATTTATGGGTTGAGTGAATACTATCGCCTAAGCAAGCAACCATGGGCCATCGAGCTTGCTCTCGAGACGTTCCACAGCGTCGTCTCCCGCAGTAAGGAGGACAGCTTTCAGGCAATTGCTCCCTACCGAATGGAGCCGGGATGGCGAGCCCACGCTGTCTACATGATTCTTGCGGAAACAGCACAGGAGCTTTCTGTCACCATGAGCGGATTCCCGGAAGCGGACGAGGTGGCTGACGCCTGCTTTGCACGAATCCTTGAGAACTTCCTCCAACCGGAGAGCGGGCTGATCGTCGAGTACTTGGATCGGGAGTTTCGACCCCTGCCCGTCCTGGAGGGCGCATTGGTGGTGCCTGGACACGCCATTGAATGCATGTGGTTCCTGGCTCACCTGAGTCTACGCCGCAAGCGTGGTGAATACCTGGATGCCCTTGGTGCGTGCCTGTTGCGACATCTCGAGTTCGGCTGGGATCACGAATACGGTGGATTGTTCTTGAACGCGAGCACAACCGGCGATCCCAGCGCATACCCCAATGGGGAGATGAAGATATGGTGGCCGCATACCGAAGCACTGTACGCCACGGCCCTCCTCTTCCAATCCACCGGAGACGAACGCTTCGCGATGTGGTACCAACGAATTTTCACCTTCAGCGAGACGCGCTTCAAACTGCCAAACGGCGAGTGGCGACAGCGGCTAAATCGCGACGGAAGCACATCGATCAAGGTAGTGGCTTTACCCGTGAAAGACCCCTTTCATCTTCCGAGAGCACTGCTCCATCTGGCAACCATGTCTATCCAATTTCCTCTTGGAGTTGGTCAGGGAATCCTGACCGATCCAACATAAATTATGACAGCAGATTTTCCGACCTTCGTCCCTCTTCCGCCAGACCCCACGATCACACCCCAAGCAAAAAAAGAATTAGCTCCCGCTGGAAGCAGCCAACTTCAAACCTTGCAGCCAGATCCGAGTCATGGAATCTTTGCGAAGCCCCTCTTCCAACACACTAGCCCGCACAATTCCACGAAATCCATCGCTACAATCGAACCGACGCGCAATCGGCTCAACCCAACCCGCGAATCCCGGAGGGTGTCATCTCCTCTCAGCTAGGCAAGCCACCATCCATCCCGAAACATCCGCCTCGTGCCAGCGAGTCCATGGACCACCCGCCCCATTCGCAGGTGCGACTCCGGCGCGGCCACGCCCGAAGAATCCTCGGTTGACGCCGATTGCCCGTTCGCCCTTGGCTTCGTTCCGCAAAACCACGCCCTTGCCATGCGAGAACATCGCGCGCATCGCCACTTCCAGCGCAAACCAGACCCAAACGATTCGCCGGTCACCGTGAATCGCAACAAAGGCAAATCCCTTCAACTCACTGGCATTGCGGGCCTAATCCACCTACCCATCCACCCAGCCCGGACGTGATGGTTCGTTTCGGCGAACCCGAAACGTAGAATCAATCGTGCGGGAGAACTCCGTGTACCGGCAGATCCTGCGATCGCTCGGACCGGCTCCCTTGCAAGCGTGCTCTTTGAAAGTGGAATCGATCCATTCCATCGAGTGCGCTGCAGGTGCGGAACTTGCTGGTTTTGTCCGGATAAATCCGGACAAACCGGACAAAACGGCAACGGCCCATCCAGGCATAACCATTGAGGGATCAATACGTTGTAGCAGCCATGCGGATCGTGTAGCGGAGGTGATTTTTTCAATGTGCGCAAACGGGAGGCCCCGGAGCGAAGCCATGCGGATAAGGATACGCGGAGCTGGCACACTCGCATTCCGCACCCACTACCTAACCACCGGAACGGGAGCCTACCCCGCAACGACAGACACAGAATCAACAATATGCAGCGAAAACCCGGGGAACGAACCCATTTGTTCGCCCTAGGGCGAAAGCCGATGCAATACCCGGGAACACCGCTGCAACGGCAGACATTCAGGAAATGCCCTTCCGGCGCGCTGAGCGGAGGAACTTCATCGAATTCGGGGCAGAATTCGGAGGCATCGCTATTACTATATGCTAACACACTGATTCCACGAAGGTTACGCAACTTCAAGCAGAAATTTCAGCCGGATTATGCCTTCGTCAAAGCGGCGCCTGGAAGGTCCAGAAGCCGCCGATCCCTTGCCCGCCGAAGTGGATTCCCTAACCTCCAATGCGAGTCAGACCCCTCCGATCTACGTTGCATCGCGCACCCGCCCGAATCGCAGTCACAGCCAGCGAACAGAAATTCGCTTCCACTCCGGAATCACGGAACGGCAACGCAGGCCATCACTTCCACCATCAGGGAAGCCCACCCGCACCGATCCACTGCCCCCACAAAGCGCAATCCGCCGCCGCCAAGCGCCTGCATCGCCCCCACGCCCGCATCGCCACCAGGAGCCCGCAGGGCGCCATAACCCAGCCGGGTGTGTAAACGCCCCGCATCGAACGCCCAAACCAAAGCAGCCTCGCGCCAGCGAGTCCACGAAGCGGCCGCCCATTTGCGGGCGCGACTCCCCCGCGGCCACGCCCGCATCCCGCGCCCCGTCGCGCCTGGATGCCCGTCCGCCCGTCACTCCCGCCGCCAAAGCTCCCTGTTTCGTGGTCCGCTCCCGCTCCCGGTCACAGCTATCCAAAGAAAATCGCCATTCCTCCCATCCCCGCTCGAACTCGCTGTCAACAAAGCGTTTCCCTGTTGGACCACCTCCGCCATCCTCGCCCATCCCCGGCTCTCCGGCGCCCTTTCCACACCCTCGCCGCTATACTCAGGCAGCCTGGCGGGCAGCGCAGTCCTCCCGCCGGCCTGCCCCAGCTACCGGGCAATCA
>JADLCF010000033.1 GCA_020847315.1 Bryobacterales bacterium
GGTCGAGCAGGGCGTTGATGCCGCCTTCAGACTGCTCAATAATCTCCCGCGGGCTCTTGAGCGAGTCGCTTCCCTGCCGCTCCGTGCCCAGTTTGAGCAGGCCCTCTTCCGCCTCCGCCAGCAGCAGGCCGGGGTCTTCGTCGCCCTTCATGCAGCGGTCAATGATTTCCTGCGACGAATAGATAATGCGACGCAGCATCGACTTCTCGCGCACGATGCGGACGTAGCTATCGATATTGAAAACAACGGGGAGCTCGTCGTCGAGAGAGACCAGGTAGCTCAGTCCGCCCACATCCTGCAACAATCCCTTGCGGTTCAACTGGTTCGCCAGCGTGATGCGGTCAATTCGCTCGCCCTGCTCATAAAGCTCGCGCATGGCGGTGAAGATCCGCTGATGCTTCTCAATACTGAAATCCTCGGGACGAAGCAGCCCGCCGGCCTGGATGAAAGTAGCGTCGTTGATGAGGACGCTCCCCAGGACCAGCTTCTCCACTTCTACCGCGGCGGGAAGCCCTTTCTCGTAGGTGATGTTCTGGGACGGCATGGAACGAGAGAACTTCTTGAGTGTCGTCCAGACAGCGCTTCCGTTTCAAGGGGGTGCAAGAACAGGAATTAGCCTTCGTGATTTTTGTGGAAAACGTCGACTGCAACCGGTTGTGGAAGCGATATCCGCGAAACTCTTATGCAACGAAAGGCCTTGCGGGATGGCCCTTGCGCGTTCTCCTCGGGATTTCCACATTCGTGGGGCGGAGAATGTGGAAAACTTTATTTGCAACTTTTTGCCGTGACGGATTCCCTTCCGCTACCATGACGATTATGGGGCAAGGCCGTGCCGCTGGTCTCGCCGTGGGCGAAAAGCCGTTGAATCAAAGGGCGCTGCGGGGCGAAGACTCGTCTGTCGGCAGCGAGTTGCTGGCGCGCGGGCGGCGGCGCCTGGGGTGGATGGCCCTGGCGATTGCCGTGGCGATTGTGCTTCTGCACGTATCCTACCGGACTCTCTTCCCTACCGATCTGGTGAATGCTCCCCCGATTGCAGCCGACACGCTCATGGGGAGTCTCATCGTTTTCTTCACGTTCTCTCTGGCGCTGTGGAGGCTGTGCTGGTCCAAGACCGGCTCGAACTCGCTGGTATTTCACCTGGGGTTGGCCTACCATGTCGCCGGCGCATGGGTGGTGACTCTGTTGGGCACTTCGCCGAAGCTTGGCCAGACGGAGGTGGGCGCGTTTGGCTATGCCGATGCCTGGATCGTCGTGGTGGCCTTGATGCTACCCGTGCGCCCCTGGAAGATCGCTGTCAGTTGTGGGCTCTGCACGCTGGCTCTGCCGTTTGTAGTGCGGCTGAATGAGGCGCTGTGGAATGTCTCCGCTCCTCCGCGGGAAGTGTTGATCATGAACGTGCTGTCCACGGTGGTGACCTCGGGCATCGTGGTTTTCCTTTCGGCACTCAGCTACGACATGCGCGTGCAGCTTACCGAGGCGAAGCGGCTGGGGGCATACCAGTTGCTGAGGCGGATCGGCCAGGGTGGAATGGGGGAAGTCTGGGTGGCCAGGCACAGCCTGCTGGCGCGAGCCACCGCGGTGAAAATCGTAAGCGCGGAGCATCTGGCCTCCGGAACCAAAGGCAATGACGCCCCGATGATGCGGTTCGAACGGGAGGCTCGGGCCACTGCCGGGTTGCGATCGCCGCACACCGTGACGGTCTTCGATTTCGGCTCCACCGGGGATGGACAGCTCTATTACGCGATGGAGTATCTCGAAGGCCTGGACCTGCGGGAGATAGTGAAACGCTTTGGTCCGCTGCCGGGCGGGCGAGCGATCTACCTTCTTCTGCAGGCATGCGATTCGCTGAGAGAAGCGCACCGCAAAGGAATCATTCATCGGGATATCAAGCCCAGCAACCTGTTTCTCTGCCGGTTGGGAGACAACTACGATTTCCTAAAAATTCTGGATTTCGGGCTGGCGCGAGATTTGACGGCTACGGGCGCCTCGGTGCAACTCACTCAGGAAGGCTCCACCGCCGGGACGCCGGCATTCATGGCGCCGGAGATCGCCCTCGGCACATCCAGGGCGGAAGCCACGTCCGATTTGTATTCGCTTGGCTGCGTCGCTTACTGGCTCCTCACAGGCGCCGATGTCTTTGAGGCGAAATCTCCCATGCAGGTGATGTTCGCGCACGCGAAAGAGAAGCCCACGCCACCCTCAAAGCGTTCCGAACTCCCCATTTCCCCGGATCTCGAACGCATCGTGCTGTGGTGCCTTGAGAAAGAGCCGGAGGACCGCCCCCAAACCGCCGGTGAGCTGATGCGCGCCCTGGCAGGTTTGGAGCCGCAGCCCAGCTGGACAAACGAAAACGCGGAGAGCTGGTGGAAATTACATCTGCCGGACGTGAAGAGTTCCGATGCCATTCTCGCCGCAGAGTTGGAACCCACGATCAAATTCGTCCGGCCCTATGAGCAGGACCGGCTGCTCTGATCAGGCATCGGGCGCGCTATCCGGCGTCGGCCCCAAGAGCCCGGCCTCTTCGCTCAAACGCTTGTGTTCGCGGAACAGCATCCACACTACGATCAGCCAGGCTAGAGTAAAGCCGACGTTCACGCTCGCGAACCCCGTGATGCTCAGCCCGATCGTAGTACCCAGCTTGACGACTCCCGCCTGCAGCATATCGCCGGCGCGCCAGAAAAAGGTCTCGATCGCGGCTTTTGCCTTGTACTTCGCCTCGCGGGACGTGAGCAGGTAGAGGGCATTGCGGCTGGTGTTCTGGACGGAATAGTCCGTGGCGTTCTCGAAAATCTTTGTGATCTGGATCACCGCGAGGAACGGAAAGGCGATCAGCATCGAATAGCCGCCGAGAGCGATGCACGGGAGAATGAACAGCGCGCCGCGAACCCCAATCCAACGGAAAAGGTAGGGCACCAGGAATAGCTGCAGGAGCAAGCCGAGCAGGTTCACCCAACCGAAGAGCGAACCGTAAAACTGGCCGATGATCACCTCGCGGCTTGCGTCTGCCCCAGCCGAGGCGACGAGGCCGTTCAGCGAGGAGAGCAGAGTGCGGTCAAGGATGTAGCCGCCGGTGGTATTCACCACGTTCAGCAGCAGCACCAGCACGGCGATCAGGCGAAGATAGCGATTCTTCCAGACGAGTTCGAAGCCGCCCTCCTTGCCCAGGGGAGCTTTGGAGGCGTCGCCCATCCCCGGACTAGGAGATCGCGCGCCGAAGCGCCGATTGACGAGCCACGTCAGCCCCAGGTAAATCAACAACCCCACCGCGGCGAGCGGCATCATGCCCACGATGTGAAGTTCGTCGAACAACTGCTCCGTGAAGACGCTGCCCGCCCACGCTCCCAGAGACGCACCCACGCCGATGATCGGGAAGAGGCGCTTACCGGCGTCCTCACTATATAGATCGTTGGCGAAGGACCAGAACTGCGCCACGACGAACACGTTGAAGATGCCGAGCCAGATGTAGAACGCGAACCCCACCCCGGCTTTGGCATGCACCAGAAAGTAAAAGACGACGAGCGTCGCGAGAAAAAACAGGATCGACGCCGCGATGAATCGCATGCGGTCCATGCGGCTGGCGATCCAGCCATAAACGGGGATCACGAAAAACAGCAATGCCGCCTGGACCGCGGCGGCGTACGCTTTCAGCTCCGCGCTTCCATCGGCCAGGATCAGGGGCTCCCGCACGGTCTTGAGGATGTAGTAGCAGCCCAGCAGGAGAAACACGTTGGCGGCGAGGAGCGCCACCGCGAAGCCTTCCCCCGGCTGCACGCGGGTAAACAGAGAAAGAAACCGTTCCAGCAGATTCTTTTCGGTGGGCTGCGGCATAAAGCGGCCAGAAACGCCGGCGAATCGTAGATTTGGTACGCCCGGAAGGATTCGAACCCTCGGCCTACTGATCCGAAGTCAGTCGCTCTATCCAGCTGAGCTACGGGCGCACGTTGTTACGATTCTACTATAGGCATGATTCCCGAACCGCTCGATTCGCCAATCAAACCCGCGCCGGCGGAGAACGCCGGGCACATGGAAGTGGAGATCAAGCTGCCAGTGGCGGATCTCGCCGCCGCGCTCGAGCGGATCCGCGCGGCGGGTTATGGCGAAATGGCGGCGCGATCGTTCGAATCGAATGTGCTCTTTGACACGGACGATCAGGCGCTTCGCCGGAACCAGCAGGCGCTGCGACTTCGGGAATACGGCGGCCAAACCATCCTGACTCTGAAGGGCAAGCCGCAGGAAGGGCGGCACAAGCAGCGCGAGGAACTGGAGACGATCGTGGGTTCGGGAGCGGTGCTTACGATGCTGCTTGACCGCCTGGGGTACAAGCCGGTCTTTCGCTACGAGAAGTACCGGCATGTCTATGCCCGGGAAGGCGAACTGGGGGTGATCACGGTGGACGAGACGCCGCTTGGGCCGTTCCTCGAACTCGAAGGGGATTCGAATTGGATTGACCGGACGGCCGTGCAGCTTGGCTTTGGTCCAGACGATTACATCACCGCTAGCTACGCGGCGATCTATCTGGAGTATTGCCGTGCAGCGGGTGTCGAACCGGCCCATTTCGTGTTCCCGGCTGCGGATGCCGAAACGCCGGACGCGAACGGATAGAATAGGGCTGTGACTTCAATGACGGTGCTGGAACAGGCGGGCGCCCGGCTTGACCGGGTGCGGCAGGAGATCGCGAAGATTATCGTTGGCCAGGACGAGGTGGTGGAGGGAATCCTCATCTGCCTGGTGGCGGGCGGACACGCTTTGCTCGAAGGCGTGCCTGGTCTAGGGAAAACCACCCTACTGCGAACGCTCTCCAGGGTTCTTCACCTCCAGTATTCCCGCATCCAGTTCACCCCGGACCTCATGCCGGCCGACATCGTGGGCAGCATGATGATGGATACCGACGAACGTGGCGCGCGCAGCCTGCGCTTCCAGAGAGGACCGATTTTTGCCAACCTGGTGCTGGCCGACGAAATCAACCGCGCGACGCCAAAGACGCAATCCGCTCTGCTCGAAGCCATGCAGGAGCGCACCGTCACGAGCGGAAGCACGACCCATGAGCTCGACGCGCCTTTCATGGTGATGGCGACCCAGAACCCCATCGAAATGGAGGGCACGTATCCGCTGCCCGAGGCGCAGTTGGACCGCTTTCTGATGAAGATCCTGGTGGGCTACCCGAGCCGCGAGGAACTGGCTCTCATCGTGGATCGCACTTTGCTTGGCGAGAACGTCACGCTCGAATCCCTGATGGATGGGCCCGGTATTCTGGAGGCGCGCTCGGCGTGCCGCGACGTCCTCGTGGCGCCCCATGTGCGCGCGTATGCGGTGGATCTGGTGCTCAGCACGCAACCGGATCAGCCCGACGCGCATCCTTCGGCTAAGAAGTTCGTTCGCTACGGAAGCTCCCCACGTGGCGCGCAGGCCCTGGTGGAATGCGGGCGGGTGCGCGCCATGATGCGCGGGCGCCTCAACCTCTCGATCGAAGACATCCAGGCCGTGGCCCCGCCGGTGCTGCGCCATCGCATGATTCTCAACTTCGACGCCCATTCCGAAGCGCAGACTCCCGACACCGTGCTTGACGCTGTCCTGCGGGATTTGCCCGCATCAGCGGGAACTCGATGACGCATTCGATATTGGAACGGCGGCTTGGGGGGAGAGGACCGGGAATTGAGTTCCGCGGATAAGCGTGGAGTGCCGGACTGGCGTTTGGAATGGCTCAGGAACCTATTGTCGATAAGGCATTTCTCGAACGGCTGGAGCGGCTTACGCTTCGCTGGCGCCGGTCGTTCCCCGGCACGATCGGCGGGCGGCATGTCGCGCGCCTTTCCGGCGCCGGCCAGGAGTTTCTCGATCACCGTCAGTTCCATCACGGCGACGACCTGCGCGGCGTGAACTGGCGCGCCTTCATGCGCCTCGAAAAGCTTTTTCTGAAAGTCTTCCACCTCGAACCGCACATCCCGATCCGGGTGATGATGGATGTCAGCGCGTCGATGGCAATCGGGAACCCCTCAAAGTTCCACTACCTGCAGCGGCTCGTGGCGGCCTTGAGCTATGTCGGCGTGCTGCGGCTTGAGACCATCGCGCTGTTGCCGTTTTCCGATCGGATTCATGAAGACTACGTGGTGGGCGGCGGGCGGCACCGCTTTGCCCCGGCGGTGGAGTTTCTAGCCGCGCAGAAACCCGCCGGCCCCTCGGTATCCTCGCGCGCCGTGAAGCAGTTCGCTGACCGCTACCTGCAGCGCGGCTTGCTGGTTGTGGTTTCCGATTTCTTCGATGAGGAGGACGTGCTTCCGGCGTGGCAGAGCTTATCCATGCTGGGCCACGAGTTGTTCCTGATTCATATCCATGCCGAAGAGGATCGGACGCCGCCCTGGAAGGGGCTGCTGGAGATCGAAGACGCGGAAACGGGAAGGGTGCGCGAGATCCAGTTTGACGATGCGGCGCGCGCTGAATACGAACTGGCTTTTGACAACTTCGCGAGGGCGCTGGAACAGATGGCGATTCGCAATGGGGGACGGTACGCGGGGGTGAGCACCGCCACGCCGCTCGACGACGCACTCTTTTCCATGCTCGGCCAGATGCAGGAGATTCCCGCCTGATGGAGTTCCTCGGGCTCAGCTTGTTTCAGTTCCTGGCCGCGGCGTCGGCCGTTTCCGCCGTGGTCGTCGCCCTGTACTTCCTCGACCGGCGACGCAGACGGGTGGTGGTATCCAGCTTCCGCTTTTGGAGCGACGCCCGGATGGAGCGGCATCCGCTGCCACAGCGACGCATTCAGCAGCCGTGGTCCCTTTTGCTACAGGTGCTGGCGTTGTTATGCCTGCTTGGGGCGCTGGCGGACGTCCGATGGACGGCGAACGCTTTTCGCTCCCTCGATCACGTGCTGGTGCTCGATACGTCTTCCGCCATGCGGGCGAACGACGGCCAAGCTACCCTGCTCGACCGCGCGAAAAACCTTGCGATTCGGTACGTGCGGACGCTTCCGGCCGGAGATCGCGTCATGGTGGTGGCCAGCGACGGAACACCACAGCCCGCCTCGGGGTTCGAGGAGGATTTGGGAGATGTCGAGGGCGCGATCACCGCGGCATCCTCAGGCAGCACGGCATTGAATCTGGAGGAGGCGCTAGGCTTCGCGCGGCAGATGCTGGCGCGCAGCGAATCCGCCGGCGACATCATTTACGTCGGCGGACTTTGGGTGGTTGGCTCGGAGCCTCCACCGATCGCCGGAGAGATCGACAACTTGCGGGTGATTCCCGTCGAGGCGGAGCTTTCGAATCTCTATCTGGAAAAGGTCGTGCTTCGACCCTCGGAGCAGGACCCCGGCTTGTGGATGGCTTACGTATCCATCGGAAATCGAGGCCCGGTTCGGGATGTACCCCTGCAGATTGCGTTTGGCGGCGCACCGGTGGCGGCCACGCGGGTGCAAGTACCCGCCGACGCATCGGTGACGCTCCCGGTGGAATTCCGCTCCGGCGCATCGGGTTGGGTGGACGTGCGGTTGGAGGTCGCAGACAGCATTCGCTCCGACAACGTAGCCCGCGTGGAACTGCCCCGCAGCGGAGGCGTGCGGTTGCAGGTTTGCACGCAGGCGCGCGCGCCGTTCGAGGCGCTGGCAAAGTCTTACCCGTCGTGGCGCGCCGAGTACAGCGCGGCTTCCCCCTGCCCCGTGGCCGAAGGAGTTGACTTCGTCGTGCTTGACCGCGTGGCCCCGGCAGGGCCGCTGACCATCCCCGCGCTATGGATTCAACCACCTGCCTCTCCCGCATGGCAAACCCGCGCAGTGACGCTAAAGGATGCGGCAGTGAGTTGGAATACCGCATCGCCCATCAGCGCGGGGCTTCGAGCGAAGGATATCGCGCTCCAGAGCGCCGAAGTTTTCTCGCCCGCGATGGCGGATGAAGTGATTGCATCCGTGGATGCGGGCCCCATTGCGCTGGCGCGCCGGGGAACGACGCCGCAAGTGGCATGGGGCTTCCACCCGCTACTTTCGGGCATGCGTTTTGAAGTCACGACCCCGCTCTTGTTCGCGAATACGTTCCGCTGGCTGGTGGCGGCCAGCACAATACCGGAAGAGATCCGGATTGGAACGGCCGGTTCCGTGCTGCTGACGGCTCTCGATTCGACGGAAAGTGGGGATCTCTCCGTGGTGGATGCCCGGGGCACGGCGATGCCGGTTACGAAGGGCAAGGACGGCTGGCAGTTTTTCGCTGGAAGCACCGGGCTATACCGGGTGAAGCAGGGCCATAGCGAGAGCATCGTTTCTCTAACGCTTCCCGAAGCGCCGCGGGTGAAATGGGATCCACCCAAGGAGAAAATTCTGACGGCGATTCCATCCGGTACCGGGCTCGCGGCTCCTCCGCGCTGGTGGCCCTGGCTTGCAGCCGCGGGGCTACTGTTGCTGTTGCTCGACGCCCTATGGTTCGACCGCCGCGGCAACGAAGGCACGGCCCCAGGGAAGAGCTGGAACCCATTGACGCGCCTCTTGCGGCGCACAAGGACCGGGGAGGCTGGCGCAAGCCATGGTATTTGAGCACCCATGGGTCCTTCTGCTGTTGCTGCCGCTCGCGGGCTGGGTGTGGTTTGAATCGCGCCAGGGAAAGCGGATTCCGCATTTGCTGCTGCGGTCGCTGGTCTTCGCCCTCATACTGCTCGCCCTTGCAAGCCCGGTGTGGGAGTTGCCAGATTCCACCGTGCGCGTGGTTGCACTCGCCGACGTGAGCGAATCCGTGGGCGAAGCCGGCATGGCGCGAGAGCGCCAGATTCTCTCCGCGCTCGAAGCCGAGGGGGGCTCCTCGCTAAGAGTCATTCCCTTCGGGAGCAGACCCCTCGATGCACGAGGAGTCTTGTTGCCGGATGCGACAACGCTGCGGGACGTGAGCCGGGGCACCAATCTGGAAGCTTCCGTGCGCTATGGGCTGGCTTCTCTACCGGCACGCGCGGTGCCGCGGATCGTGCTGATTTCCGATGGGCTCGAGAACAAGGGAAGCCTCTTGCGAGCAGCCTGGCAAGCTCGTTCGCTCGGGGTGCCCATTGAGGTCTTTCCCCTCGCCGGCAGATCCGAACCTGAACTGGCGATTCGCTCACTCGTGTTCCCACCGCGGGTTTTCACCGGGGAACGCTTCCCGGTGCAACTGGTCGTGGAATCGCCAGCGGCGCTTCGCGGGCGAATTGAGATCACGGTGGACGGGCAGCGCATCGGCCAAAGTGACGTGGATCTGCGGGCCGGGGAGAACGAGTTCCATCTGTCGCTGAATGTGGCAAGCGAAGGCGTATCGGAGCTGCGGGCCACGGTTTCAGCCGCAGGATCCGGGCAGAGCGGAGGGGAAGCGCAACAATCCGGGGCGATCACATTCCGGAGCCCGGCTGCGCTTTTCGTTTCGAGCGCGAGCCAACAGGAAGACGCGAATCTGCTGCAGGTGCTGAACCAAGCGAAGTACAAGCTGAAAGTCTCCCCCACCGTGCCCGAGAATCTGCGCGGCCTTCAGTTGCTGGTGCTGAACAATCAGGATCTCGAAAAGTATTCCGAGCTGGTAAAGAAGCGCATCGAGGACTACGTTTTGGCGGGAGGCGGGTTGCTCGTAGTTTCCGGAGACCACAACATCTACGTGGAAAAACCGCCTGGAACGCCGGAAGACGCTCTCACTCGCGCCCTGCCGGCGAAGCTGGCGCCGCCCCAATCCGAAGAAGGCACGCTGGTTACGCTGGTTTTCGACAAGTCTTCCTCGATGGAAGGCACGAAGATGCAACTGGCGCGCGTGGCGGCCATCGGGGTGATCGACAATTTGCGCCCTCAGGACCTGGTTGGCGTGCTGACGTTCGACAATTCCTATCAGTGGACCGTGCCGATTCGAAAGGCGGAAGCGAAGTCACTGATCAAACGCCTGATTTCCGGCATCATGCCGGATGGCGGCACGCAGATCGCCCCGGCGCTTGAGGAGGCCTATCGTAAAGTACAGCCGATGAAAGCCTCCTACAAGCACATCGTGCTGCTCACCGACGGCATTTCCGAGGAAGGCGATTCCCTCAACCTCGCCAAGGAAGCGGCGCTCAATAAAGTGACGATTTCCACTGTGGGTTTGGGCCGCGACGTCAATCGCAACTACCTTCAGAAGGTTGCGGAGAACGCGAAGGGCTCCGCTTACATTGTCGAGGACCCGACAATGCTGCAGCAGATTTTGCTCAAGGACGTGATGGAGCATACCGGCTCCACAGCCATTGAGGGAAGCGTGGGCATCCATGTGGCCCGTGAGACCGAGGTCACGGAGGGCATCGACTTCACGAAGGCGCCGAAGCTGAAAGGCTTCGTGAAATACGAAACGAAGCCGTCCGCCGATTTGCTGCTCTCCCTGGATCGCGAGGATGCACCCTTGCTGGCCCGCTGGCAATACGGACTGGGACGCGCGGCGGTATTCACCTCCGATGCGAATGGCCGTTGGGCGGCGGATTGGCTTTCCTGGGAGGGCTACGACAAGTTCTGGGCAAACCTGGTGCGGGACCTGCTGCCGCGCTCCTCTCCACGGGAATCGAGCATCCGCTACGACGAGGCGCGCAACCTACTGCTTGCCGAATACCGGATTGAACCGGGGCGAGGGCGTATCCAAGCTCCGGAACTCTATGTGTTTGGCCCGGATGGATACCGGCAGCCATTACGGGCCGAAGCAGTGAGCCCCGGCCTGTATCGCGTGGAAGCACCCACCGGAGACCACCGGGGCTTGTTCCGCGTGCGGCCTCTGGCGGAGAGCGAGGATTTTCCGGAACTGGGCTATTACATCGAGGAGCCGGAAGTACACGACCACGGTAACAATGAACGCCTGCTACAGCAGGTGGCTGCCTACACGGGCGGCCGCGTGAACCCTTCGGCCAGCCAGGTCTTCGACCCTGGGAACGTGCGCGTGGAATCCCACACCGCGCTGTGGCCATTCCTGATTGCCGCGGCAGTCATCCTCCAGTTGCTCGAACTCTTCCTCCGCAAGGGAATGCCCTGGCTGCGGGAGCGGCAAGCGCTTCGCCGGGCAGGCATGGCTGAAGTTTAGATTTCGCAGCTACGGCTGCAGCTTGGCGGCGGGGATTTGCTTCCCTCTCAGGGTCTTCAGCAGCTTGCGCAGACCGGGAGCGGGTTCGGGGAACAAGTCCACATACTGTGTGTGCTGTTGAATGGACCGGGGCAATTGGCAGGGCTCCAGCCGCACGGGCGCCAGAAAGGATTCGTCCATCGGCCGCAGGCGGGCACATTCGAGCGCAATCCGCAGTTCCGCCTGAAAGTAGCCGCGCTTCGAAGCGGAGACCTTCGAGAAACAGGGCACCACGAAGTCCGCGCTTTCGATGGCGCGCTCAATCGCCTTTGGCCAATTCTGGCCGGGGAGCAGACACTCCACATCCATCCAGGGCTCAAAATCTCGAGCCTTCAAGAAACGATAGATGGCGCGCACGTGGGGAAGATCTTCCACTACATACGCCAGAAAGACGCGCGGGTGCGGAGACGGCGCGATGTGAAGCTTTCGCTGATTGTCCAGGGAGACAATACCGATGCCTTCGAGGTGAACCGGTTCGCCGTGGCCGAGCGTTTCGCCCAGGAGCGCAGCCAGTTTCTCTTCGAGAATGGTGGGAGTGCCACCGGGGAAGAGGAGTTCGCGAAGGTCTTCTTCATCGAGACTGGTCACCGGCTGCCTCCTTGCGGGTTGCGCCGGGATCTGCGCGCCGCTTCCCCTTCCTGGCGGAGCTTGCAGGCGCCGGGGATGCGTGCATCTCCAGCCGCCTCATCACCTGGAGGAGCCGGTGTGCGAGTTCGTCCACCGCGTCGGCGGCTTCCGCCCGGCTCACATCGGCTTCGCGGGCCAGTTGTCGAATCAATTTCCGTTTGTTCACCACACCGGATCTTACAAATCGCCGGTGCGAAAGCGAACTTGTGAACGAAGTGATCGCACGCGCAAACAGCCGGTAAACAACGGAAACAAAAGGGCGTTGCTCGACCGTTGAAGCCGCGCAAAACTGTTGTGATCGCCTGCGCCCGGAAACGCGGAACGCGAAGCTCCCGCCGGAACGGGGAGCCTTCTCTAAATCTCCGGCAGGGGAGCCGTGTAGCGGAGCGCCTCATCCCCCAGAATGTGGATGATCGATTGCTCCACCAGCCACTCCCGGCGCGCATCCTTCGCGTGGATCTTTCCAAGCTTCATTGCGTAGCGGGCAATGCTCACCCCGTCGCGGGCGCTGTAACGCTCATCATTGCCGTGAGCTCGTTGCAGGAAATCCGTAATGTACTCGAGCACCTGCTCGTCGGCGAAGGGGAGGTTCTCCCGCAGGATCAGCAGTTCTTCGTCCCGTTCCGGAAAATCGATGAGAATCTGCGGCTGAAGGCGGGAGTGGATGTATTCCGGCAGATCGAAGGTGGAGGCATCGTCATTCATTGTCGTGACAAAGCGAAAATCGGGATGCGCCTTGATCTTGATTCCCGCGACGATCGATTCCACGTAGCGGCGTGTATCGAGGAGTGGCGCGAGGCTCGCCCAACTCTTCTCGCTCATCCGATTGCCTTCATCGAGAATGCAGACCGCGCCGCGAAGCATCGCCGTCACCAGCGCGGAAGCGACGTAACGCAACTTGCCCTCGCCCTCAATTACGGGCGTCACGAGCAAGTCTTCCGGCCGTGTATCCACCGTGGCCTGCAGAATATAGGCCTCGCGCTGAAGATGTTTCGATGCCGCGTAGGCGAGAGTCGTCTTGCCCACACCGGGCTTTCCGACAAGGCGAGGGTTCATCGGCGTATCGGCTGGGCTCACGAGCATCCACGCAGCCAGCAACTGGCGCAGCGGCTCATCCTGGCCAACCCATTTTGCGTCGAGTTCGTCCGGATGGGCGAGGTGCAGCGTCACCCCATCGATTTCAGTAGTCATCACTCCCTAGTCTAGTGTAGTGTGGCCGTCCCGCCATCTGAAGCAGCGCAACCCAGATGCTTTCGGCGGCGCGGACGGAACGCCACGGCTCAGGATGGCGAGGCGAGACCTTCTACACTGGAACTGTGACGATAGAGACTCCCTCGACGGCCAAGGTGGCGGCGCCGGTTCTCACGTTGACCGAAGAGCGCCTCCAGGCGGCTCGGCAAGTGTTTGGCCAAGTGGAAGCCCGCGCGCGGAAATATTCCAATTTGCGGCTTGAGGCGTTTCTAGTGTTGGTGGCCGTGAGCGCCTTCGCACTGTGGGAGAATACCCCGCGAGGCATGGGACTGGTGGCGGCGACTCTTGCGCTACTGGTGGCGGTGATTGTGCGCCACGAACTGCTCCTTCGCCGCGTAGTGGAAGCGCGCCGGCGCGTGCAGTATTGGGCGGACGGCCTTGACCGTCTGGAGAACCGATGGGCGGGCAGGGGAACCTCGGGAGCGAACTTCCTCGAAGAACACCATCTCTATGCAGCCGACCTCGACCTGTTCGGCAAGGGCTCCGTATTCGAGTTGTTGTGCTCCGCGCGCACGGGGTTGGGGGAGCGCCGGTTGGCCGATTGGCTGCTTCACCCAACGACACCGGCGGTAGCAGCCGACCGGCAGCAGGCCGTGCGAGAGCTGATTCCGCATCATGGACTGCGCGAGGATCTCGCGATGCTCGGCCCCGATATCCGGGCATACGTGCATCCGGAAGCGCTCATACACTGGGGCGCCGGACCTCTCATCCCATTCGCGCCGTGGGAGAAGACTCTCGCGAGGCTGTTTCCCGTGGCGACGGTCTGCGCTCTGATTGCCTGGGCTATTTGGCCGCTGCCTTTGAGCATCGTGGCGCTGGCCGTGCTTGCACAGGTGATTTTCGCGCTCCGGTTACGGAACCGGGTGCTGCGCGCGCTGGAGCCGGTGGATTTCGCGGCAAAGGATTTAGGGGTTCTCTCGCTGGTGCTGCGGCGCTTCGAGGCAGAGCGATTCACTTCGAGCTTATTGGCGACGCTGCACGCGAGGTTGTACGCGGGTGGAATGGCGCCTTCGAAACGCATCCACGAACTTAGCCGGCTGAGCGAATTGCTGGATTCCCGGTTGAACCAGGCGTTCGCGGCAATCGCACCCATCCTGCTCTGGAGCACGAATTGCGCGATCGCCATTGAGGCATGGAGAGGGAGGAACGGTGCTCACCTTGGCGAGTGGCTGGATGCGGTGGCTGATCTTGAAACCCTGGGGTCTCTCTCCCGCTATGCGTCAGAACACCCGGAGGATTGCTGGCCGGAGTTCATCGACGGTGGGCGCAGTTACCGGGCAAGCGGACTGGCGCATCCGCTGATTCCTCCCGGCGTGGCCATCCGGAACGATGTCAACCTCGATGAGCGCGAATCGCTATGGATTGTGAGCGGTTCCAATATGTCGGGCAAGAGCACGCTGCTGCGCGCCGTGGGGCTGAGCGTAGTACTGGCGCACGCCGGTGCGCCCATCCGCGCGCGGGCGTTGACTCTCGCCCCGTTTCGCGTGGGCGCCTCCATCCGGGTGAGCGACAATCTGCAGGAAGGGGAATCCCGCTTCTATGCCGAAATCCGGCGGATTCGCGATGTGCTGGAACTGGCTCGCTCGCATCCTCCCGTGCTATTCCTGCTCGACGAGATCTTCAGTGGCACGAATTCCCACGACAGGCGGTTGGGCGCACAAGCCATCTTTCGCTCTCTCGTGGAGCGCGGGGCCACTGGCTTGGTGACGACGCACGACCTTGCCCTGACACGGATCGAGGGAGCGCTGGAGGGAAAGGCGCGCAACGTGCACTTCGAAGACGAGATCGTCGACGGCAAGATGCGCTTTGACTATCGCATGCGTGAAGGCGTGGTGGCGCGCAGCAATGCACTCGAATTGATGCGCTCGATCGGGATCGATCTCTAAGGCGCGCCGGGTCAGCGGGTTTCAGATTTTCCAGTGCTATGCTGAACGGGGAAAGCTATGCCTACTCTGGTAACGGGCGGCGCGGGCTATATCGGCAGCGCGACCGTCGATTTGTTGGTAGACCACAAGGAACCGGTGGTGGTTCTGGATGACATGTCCGAGGGCCACTACGAAGCGGTGAATCCCGAGGCAAAACTGTACGAGGGCAGCATCGGCAATAGCGCGCTCGTGCGCTCCATCGTGGAAACGCATGGCATCGATGCCTGCATTCATTTTGCCGCTCGCACCAACGTGGGCGATTCCGTTGTTGAGCCGGGGCGTTACTACGCGAACAACGTTGGCGAGGGGCTCTCGCTGCTAAACACGCTCACCGCCGCCGGCGTCAAACAGATCGTCTTTTCGTCTACCTGCGCAACATACGGTGAACCGGTCCGGATTCCCATGGACGAGGATCATCCGCAGCATCCGCAAAGCCCCTACGGATGGTCAAAGTTCTTCATGGAGCGCATGCTCGAAGATTTCGACAGAGCATACGGCACGCGGTTCGTGGGCCTGCGTTACTTCAACGCAGCCGGCGCGACGGAGCGGCGGGGGGAAGACCATCAACCGGAGACACACCTCATTCCCCTGGTGCTTTTTGCTGCACTCGGCAAGCGGGAGGGGATCTCGGTGTTCGGAGCAGATTATGGCACTCACGACGGCAGTTGCGTGCGGGATTACGTCCACATCTCGGACCTGGCGGCCGCGCACTGGCGGGCGCTCGGCTATTTGCGCAAAGGGGGGAAGAGCGACTTCTTCAATCTTGGAACCGGGCGCGGGCAATCCGTGCTGGAAGTGATTGAGGCGGCGCGGAGGGTGAGTGGCCGCGAGATCCGGGTAAAGATGGAAGAGCGGCGGCCGGGTGACGCTTCCTACCTTGTTGCGAATGCGGAAAAGGCCGGAGACGTGCTGGGTTGGGAGCCGGGCTATCTCGAAATCGAGCAGACGATTGCATCTGCCTGGAAATGGCATTTGACGCACCCGAATGGCTACGCGAGGTAGCGTGGCGCGAATTTGGAGTTAGAAGAACCGGCCCAGACGGCCATTTTGCGGAACGAAGCCGATTTCGCGGGGAGATTCCGGCATGCACGCAAATTCATTCCGCTGCGTCTTTTCCTATGGATGCGCCGGATCTTCCTCCTGCTCTTCGTTGTGACGCTGCCACACCCGTGGCAGGAAACGGCGCTCGCCCAGGGACGCCAGCAAGTTTCCCTGAAGACCGGATTCACGCTGGAAGTGGATCGCGTGGAGCCGGACGGGGAATCCCTGGTGCTCCACAGCGGCGAAGGGAGGATCTTCGTCGCGCGTTCCGACGTGGAGCGCGTCGAAGACTTGCCTTGGGTAATGCCGCCCGCAGCCGCCCTCCCGGAGGCCGAAACGCCGCCAAGCGTGGCGGACCTAGTGCGGCGCTCGTCCGCCCAGCATGGATTGCCGGAGGCGTTCGTTCGCAGTGTCGCGGAGGCGGAAAGCGCTCTGCAGCCCCAAGCTGTGTCACCAAAAGGTGCGCGCGGAGTGATGCAATTGATGCCCGCCACGGCGGCCGCGTTGGGCGTGAATCCTGACGAACCCGCCGAGAACATCGATGGAGGCGCCAAGCTACTGCGGGAACTGCTACTGCGATACCAGAACCAACCGGATCAGGTGAGGCTGGCGCTGGCCGCGTATAACGCCGGCGCCGGGGCCGTCGCCAAGTACGGTGGCGTTCCTCCATACCGGGAGACGAGTGCGTATGTGGAACGCGTGCTGCGGCGTTACCGAGCCCGGGTCGCTTCGCCAAGAATGGAGCAGGACGCGGGCGGAGGCATCCGGCGCTGAGCGCGGCGGAGCGTTCCAGATACCGGGATTACTCCCATTCGATGGTGCCCGGCGGCTTGTGCGTGAGGTCGTAAAGCACGGCGGCGATGCCTGAAACCTCGAGCAACGCCTTGCACAGCGGCCGCAACACGTCCACCGGCATGCCAACCGATTGCGCGGTCATGCCATCCACGGAGTGAATGGGCCGAAGCACGACGGAATCCGGTTCCCCCGCCGTGCCCAAGGGGACCAGGATCACCGGGAACTGCCACACACTTTGCTCGAATCCACTCTCGAGGGAAACGCGCCGGACGATGGCATCCAACTCCCTGAGGCGGTCTAGGCGCTCGCGGGTAATCGTGGCCTTGCGGACGCGCAGTTCCTCCACGGGCGCGTGGAAATCCCCCACCTGAATCACCACCCGATTGAAGGCGGTGCTCGCATTGATGTGGTCCGTGGCGCGTTCGTAGGCGTCTTCCCAATCGCCCGCGGCCAGGGATGCGGGGGTGGACATCAACAGCACCGGCTTATAGCTGCGGGAATCGCCCTGAACGCCAACGGAATGCAATGGCAGCAGCCACCCGCCGGCAATCGGCTGCGGGGCCGCGACTTCGTCAGAGCAGAGGCAACGGATGGCGAGCCCCGGGCCGGGAAAGGGATGACGATCGAGCAGTGGCGCAGGGACGCCCAGTTGGCGGCCCACTTCGCGCACTTCGTCCTTGTACAGATTGTGCAAGGGTTCAACGATACGGCCTTCCGCAATCAGGCGCTGCACTCCCTCCACGCGGTTGTGGTGAGTCTTGATAAGATCCGCCTTCGCGGCGCCACCGGATTCGATGGTATCGGGGTAAATTGTGCCCTGGCCCAAAATCCAGTTGCCATCGAGAAAGTGCTCCGTTTCGAGTACCCGATTCTGGACTTCGAGGAATTCCTGGCCAATGCGTCGGCGTTTCTCTTCGGGCTCCACAACGCCTTCGAGCTGGGAGAGAAACCAGGGTTCGGCCAGCTCAATGTGGATGGAAGCATCGCCGCCGATCTGGGCGAAGATCTCCTTTACGAAGGCTGTTTCCCCCTTGCGCATCATGCCGGTATCGACGTAAATTCCACGGACGCGATCCGCTCCGAGCGTGCGCAGGCAGAGCGTGAAGGCTACGGTGGAATCGACGCCGCCGCTGATGAAGAAGAAGACGTTGCGGCCCCCAACGGTGGAGCGAATCTCGTCTTCAAGCACACCGGCAACACGCGAGGGGTCCCAATCCCGCTGACATCCGGCGATGCGGAAGAGAAAATTCTCCAGGATCTCCTTGCCGCGATGGGTATGGACCACCTCAGGGTGGAACTGGACACCATAGACGCCACGCGCCTCGCTGGCGATCGCCGCGAAGGCGCACGTCCCGGTGGAGCCGATGCGCTCGAAGCCTTCGGGGAGTGCGGTGACCGTGTCCCGGTGGCTCATCCAAACCTGGGCGGGAACCGGGGCGATGCCGTGGAAGAGCGGCGATTCACCCATCGGCTGGAAGCTGGCCTTGCCGAATTCGCCGCGAGCCACTTTCTCCACCCGGCCGCCGAGAAGCTGCACGGCCAATTGCAATCCATAGCAGATGCCGAGCACGGAGGCGGGCAAATCGAAGATTGCGGGATCCACGCTAGGGCTGCCCTGGTCATAGACGCTGCACGGTCCGCCCGAGATGATGATGGCTTTCGCGTGAGTAAGTTCGGCGGCAGGGGTCTCGGAAGGCTTCACCTCGGAAAACACGCCGAGTTCGCGCACCTTTCTGGCAATCAGATGGCAATACTGCCCGCCGGTGTCAAGGACGACCACCTGAGCCCGGCCCGGAATGGCCTCCCGGGCAGGCGTATCGAATAGCGGGGAAGCGGATGCGTCGTGATTGGAAGGTGGCTGAGAAACGCTCATTGTGTGGTACAGGGGGCGAATGCGAGAAGTGACCCGCCTCTACTGGCGCGGGTCACTTTGTTCGTTATACCACGATGACAAAAATGGACTTGATCGGCCTATTGGTCGGCCGCCGCCGCGCCAGTGCGCTGAGCAATGGTGCGACGGGCCGTCTCCTGCAGCGATTGAGCGCGCGCCATGGCGTCAATCCCTTTCGCCACCAGGCTATCGTCGCGGACCATCAAGCTTTCCGCCTTCTCATCGCCTAATGCGTACGTGAAGAGAGCACGCTTGATCTCTTCCTGAACCCAAGCCCGGTTTGTGGCGAATTCCTCGTTTGTCACTTCGATCTTCTCGTCGGCGAGAAAGCGGTGGAATTCATCCACGATGGCCTCGGTAACCACGAAATCTTCGCCAATCTGCGGTGGATGTTCCGCGAAGTACTTGGCGGCAAACATGGAGAATCCCATGAACTGATCGCGAACGCGGTACTGGAATGCGTTCGTCTTCGGGATATCCACCTTCTCGTCAGGAGTGATGCCACCGCCCCCGTAGACAGTGCGGCCGGAATCGGTCATGCGGACATCATCGGGATCCTTCAGATCGCCATCTTTACGAGTGTAGTAGTCGTAGAAGGAAATCTTCGAATAGTCGCGCTGAATCAGGCGTCCACTAGGAGTGTAGTACTTCGCGGTGGTGAGCGCGAGACCGGTATCTTCCGAAAGCGGATACACCGTCTGAACCAGCCCCTTGCCGAAGGTCTGTTCGCCGAGAATCCAGGCACGGTCATGGTCCTGGAGCGCCCCGGCGACAATCTCCGCGGCGGAGGCGGAACTGCCGTTGACCAGCACCACGATCGGATAATCTGCGCCCCGGCTGCCGCGGCGCGTCTCATACTTGCGCTGCGGTGAGGAGCGGCCGCGGTGCGAAACGATCAGTTGGCCCTTCTTGAGGAAGTGGTCCGCCACGTTCACCCCTTCGTTCAGGATGCCGCCGGGGTTATCACGGAGGTCAAGAATCAGGCCCTTGATATTCTCTTCCTTCAAGCGGCTGAGGTTGTCTTCCATTTCCGCGCTGGTGTTCTCATTGAACTGCTTGATCTGCAGATAAGCGATGCCGGGACGGAGGTAAAAGGCGTCCGCCACGCTCTTGCGAGGGATCTCGTCGCGGACGATGCTGAAATTCAGCTCTTTGTTTCCGTTAATCCCCCGGCGCAGCATGGTGACCTTCACGGTGGTTCCCCTGGGGCCCTTCAGCTTTTCGGCTACTTGCCCCTGGTCCCAGCCCGTCGTCACCTGGCCGTCGATCTTGTGGATGATGTCGCTAGGCCGAATGCCCGCGTTCGCGGCGGGAGAGCCCGGGAATGGATTCACCACCACCACCCGGCCGCGGTGCATCCGGACCATCATTCCCACCCCGAAATACTGGCCACGCTGGTCTTCCCGCAAAAGCTGGAATTGCTTGGGATCAAAGAAGTTGGAATGGGGATCCAGCGTGTGGAGCATGCCCGGGATCGCGCCATTATAGACGGCGCGATTCGGGTCCACCGTGTCGGCGAAGTTGTCTTCCACCACGGAGAAGACCTTCGTAAACGTGCGGACGCTACGGTCGATATCCCGCTCAGACCGGTCCGCAGCAGCCGCGCTGGCGGCGCCGGAGCCAGGCCCATAGAGGCCGCCAAAGAGCGCGAATAGCACGATAATGGCCGGTGCAAGAAAAACGGAACGCGATTTTCGGTTCATTCGAAAGGGCCTTTTCGAAAAGGTTGGAGCTACCTTATCCTACGATACGAAACGCTGTCTCGTTTCGTCGAGTTGGCTTCACGCCACAAAGCGAATGTGCCGCGCCAAGTCCAAGCAAGCCGTGAACGCCCTGCTTCATATATGGATGAGGTCATCGGAGCGCCGCTTCAGGATTTGCCCGAGGGGCAGCCCCGCGCGAGGTGTCTGCTCGAAGATCGGAGCCTTGGCGCTAAGAGCCGTAGCGGACCGAACCCGGCCTGGAATTGAATTCCACGGACCGCTGGGGCTTCTTCGGCGTTGCGCCGGGGAGCCGCAACTCGCCGAGGCGGCGAACCTGGTCTGTGACGCAAACCAGGAACATCGGCTGCATGGCGCTCTTCAGGATATCCACGATCTGCTCATGATTCTGTTCCAGGTAGACGGACTTGCCATCCGTGAGCAAATGCAGATCGGAATTGCCGGTGAGGACTTCCGGGAGGCGATCCCCAAGCTCCCTTTGGAGAAACTCAAGCACCTGGCGGATCTTTTGCAAGGAAAATCCCTTGCGGCGCAGTTCCGCGATCAGGCTGATTTCGATGACTTCCTGGGCCAGATACATCCTCTTGTGGCCTTCGTGGCGAGGGGAGACCACCTTCTGTTCATCCCACCATTGGAGTTGCCGTAAACTGACGTCGGCAATCCTGGCCACTTCACTGCTCGAGTAAGTATCGTCCGCGGTGACGGAGAGAGGTCGAAGCTTTCGCGCTTTTGACATTTTCACCCTTAACCGTTTTGGAAGTTCTTGCAAATCAAATTGTACTTGAGGCAACAGGGCTGTCAAGGTTCAAAACA
>JADLCF010000034.1 GCA_020847315.1 Bryobacterales bacterium
CAGTTGTTCATCAACAAGTTCACGGAAAACAGTGCGCTGGTTCCAGTGGTCGTAGAGTCCAAATCCAAGCGCAGGAAATGAGCACGCGTGCCCGATACCAAGTACACGGTGGAACATCACGGAAAGCAAATCTCGGATTTTCTTTCTACCCTCATTCACAATGCGGGGTTCGATCTCAAATTTACCGTGGCGCCTCCCGCCCACATCGATCCGGAGTTTGAGCATCCGGACCTCAAAGTGGAGCTGAAGGGCCGCGATAGCGAACTGCTGCTTGCGAACAAGGCGGAGACACTGCTGGCGATTGAAACGCTCACGCTCGAAATGCTCGGCGTGCCCGGAGACGAGCATTCGCGCATTGCCTTTGACTGCGAAGACTATCGCTTCTTGCGCATGCAGGAATTGCGGATGACTGCGCAGGCCGCGGCGGATCGCGTGGTGGAGACGGGCAAGCCGTTCACCTTCAATCCGTTGAACAGCCGGGAGCGCCGCATCATTCACCTGGCTTTGCGCAACCGGGAGGAAGTGCGATCGGAGAGCGCCTCCAGCCTTCATGGCCGCTATGTGGTCATCTATCCCACGGCGATGGCGACTCCCGCGGAGCCTCCGCCGCCTCCAGGTCCGTTTCGCCCCGCCGCCGGGCGCGAAAGCGCTCCGCCCTCCCGTGGTTTCGAGCGCCGTGGAGAGGGTCGTCGCAGCGAAGGCCGCGGTGGATCTTCTGACCGGCCTCGTTTCGAGCGAGGAGACCGTCCCCGTGGCGGCCGCGGCCCTCGCCGCTCCGGCTAGCTTACCTGTTTCCGTGAATTTGTGCGATACCATCGTCGCTTTGGCCACTCCGCCCGGCCGCGCCGGTCTGGGTGTGGTGCGCCTTTCGGGTTCGCGAGCCCGGGAAATCGCCGGCGGCTTCCTCGCGAGAGAAGATGGGCAGCCCCTTGCCTGGAAGACTTGGGCCTCCGCGCTCGCCATTCTGCGGGATGCCGATGGGGCAAAGGTCGATGAGGTGGTGGTCAGCTTCTTCGCCGGGCCGCGCTCGTTTACGGCGGAAGATGTGGTCGAGGTCTCTTGCCACGGCTCGCCGGTGATCCTTCGCTTTTGCGTGGAGGCCGCCATCGCCTCCGGTGCGCGCATGGCGGAACCGGGCGAGTTTACGCTGCGCGCCTTCACCAACGGACGGATTGACCTGCCTCGGGCGGAAGCCATACGCGATCTGATTGAGGCCACCACCCTCTACCAGGCCAAGGTGGCCGCGCAGCAGGTGGATGGCTCCCTTGCCCGGACGCTCGCGCCGCTCAAGCAGCAGCTTCTCGATCTGGTGGCGCGCCTCGAAGCGGGCATCGATTTCGCGGAAGATGCCACGAGCGAGATCGATATTCCGGAGACGGACGATATCCTTCCCGTGCTGGATGCCGCGCTGGCTGAAATCCGCCGCCTCGCGGGCAGTTATTCCTATGGCCGCTATGTCCATGAGGGCTTCGCTCTCGCGATCGTGGGGCGACCGAACGTCGGCAAGAGCAGCCTGTTCAACGCGCTTCTGGAGCAGGATCGCGCGATCGTCACGGAGGTCCCCGGCACCACGCGCGACCTCGTAACGGAGCACGCCGCCATCGCCGGTATCCCTGTCCGCCTCATCGATACCGCGGGCATCCGCGCGAGTGATGACCGGGTTGAGGCGCTGGGAATTGAACGCAGCTACGGCGCGCTCGCCGACGCCGATTTGGTCTTGCTGGTTCTCGATCTTTCGGAACCGGTCACCCCGGAAGACGAGGCGCTCCTCGAACGCGTCCGCAATTCCGGCCCGTTCCTGATCGTGGGTAATAAGAGCGATCTTCCCCGCCACGCTGGCCCACTCACGGATCGCGGCGTCTCCGAGGTAGTGCATGCGGTTTCGGCCCGGCACGGGGCCGGCCTCGCGGAGTT
This sequence comes from Bryobacterales bacterium, assembly GCA_020847315.1. Classification (GTDB taxonomy): domain Bacteria; phylum Acidobacteriota; class Terriglobia; order Bryobacterales; family Bryobacteraceae; genus JACTMJ01. The sequence continues at coordinate 1,915 of JADLCF010000034.1, forward strand.
GCGGGAAGCGATCCTGGCGGCGCTTGCGCCCGAGCAGGGCATCCCTCCGCAAGCGAGCATGATCACGAATGCGCGGCATGCGGGCCTATTGCGCGAGTGCGCCACCGCCCTGGGGAGGGCGCGCGAAGCGCAACTCGCCCGCCGCACGCACGAACTCCTCCTCTCCGACCTCTACGATGCGCTCGACCCCATCGGCGCCATTACCGGCAGCACCACCGCCGACGACATCCTGCATCGTATCTTCAATACGTTTTGTATCGGGAAATAGACTCGTTGCGGGGTCCCCGCAGGCGCCGGAACGGAACCTCAGCCTTCCTTCGGCGCAATGCCCAGAGATCGCATCTTGCGGTAGAGGTTGCTGCGTTCCAGGCCCAGCAGCTCCGCGGTTCGCGAGACGTTGCCGCTGGTTTCTTCGAGTTTCTTGAGGATATATTCACGTTCCACGGACGTGCGTACTTCCTGTAGGCTGCCCACGAATCGGTCGGCATGTGGGTCCGACCGGCGGCCCTTGTCGAGCGGTAGATGCCGTGCCTCCACCTCGCTATGCGGGTGCAGAATCGCGATGCGCTCCATCATGTTCCGCAGCTCCCGCACGTTGCCCGGCCACGCCTGGTTGGCCAGCGTTTCGAGCGCTTCCGGAGTGAGCTTCTTAGGCTTGCGGCCGTAAGCCAGGGTGAACTCATTCAGGAAGAAGCCGCACAACGCCGGGATGTCTTCCTTCCGTTCGCGCAGCGGAGGCATAACGAACGGAATCACGTTGAGCCGGTAAAAAAGGTCTTCCCGGAAGTTCCCCCGCTCAATCTCCTTTTCCAAATCCTTGTTCGTGGAAGCGATCACCCGGACGTCCACTTCCACGGCTTCGCTTGCGCCCAGCGGCTCAATGCGCTGTTCGTCGAGCACCCGCAGCACTTTGGCCTGGGTGCGCAGGCTCATGTCGCCCACTTCATCCAGGAACAGCGTTCCGCCGTGCGCCCGTTCGAACTTACCCGCCTTCATGTCATGCGGCGGCGGCAAGCCGCGGTTGCGCTCTCCGAAGAGTTCGCTTTCGATCATGTCCTCCGGGATGGCGGCGCAGTTTAGCTCCACGAAAGGTTTCCCCACGCGCTCGCTCAGCGCATGCAGAGAACGCGCCACGAGTTCCTTGCCCACGCCGCTTTCCCCATAGATCAGCACGCGGCCGTTCGTGGCGGCCATCAAGCGCAGTTGCTGGCGCACCGCTTTCATGGGGATGCTTTCGCCGATGATCGTGTAGCGGGATTGCTCCTCATCGCGCAGTTGCCGGTTCTCCCGTTCGAGCCGGCGCATCTCCAGGGCATTTTTCACCGCCACCATCACCTTTTCAAGGGTGAGGGGTTTCTCCAGAAAGTCGAATGCGCCGAACTTGGTGGCCCGCACCGCGCTCTCGATCGTGCCGTGTCCGGAAATCATCAGAACCAACGGGCGCTTCGACGCCGGAAGCTTCTGGATCTCGACCAGCGTTTCGAGCCCGTCCATGCCGGGCAGCCAGATATCGAGCAGCACCAGCGCGTATGGTTCGGTTTCCAGAATGCGCAGGCACTCTTCTCCCGATTCCGCCACCCCGCAGACGTAGCCCTCGTCTTCCAGCACGCCGGAGAGGGTTGAGCGAATAGCCGCCTCGTCGTCCACCACCAGGATTCGCCGCTCGCTCATAGATGGTTCACCTCAACCGATCCGCCGGAAACCGGATGCTCCCGCAGCGGCTGGTTCTCCACGGGAGCGGCCGGCAGTTCGATGACAAACCGCGTGCCGGAGGGTTCGTTATCTTCCACGCGAATCGTCGCGCGATGCTCTTCGAGAATGTGATTCACGATCGCCAGCCCCAAACCACTACCCCGCCCCTTGGTGGAGTAGTACGGGACGAACAGCTTAGCCTTATCCTCCGCGGAGACGCCGCAGCCGCTATCGGAAATCCACAGCTCCACGCCGGAGCCGTTCGCCCGGTGAGTTTGCACCACAATTCGCTTCACCGCCGATTCCTCCATCGCGTCCACGGCGTTATCGACCAGATTGACGATCGCCCGTTTGAATTGATTCTGATCCAGCGCCACCGGGGGAAGCCCCCCGGCAAGGTGCAGTTCCATCGTCACATCTTCCAGGCGCCCGGCAAACACAGCCAGCGCATCTTCCACGACATCGTTCAAATCCATCGGCCGTAGCTGGGCGGCGGGCAGCCGGGCGAACTGCGCGAACTCGTCCACCAGCGTCCGCACCGAATCCACTTCGCGCGAGATCGTTCCGGCAGCTTCGCGAATCACCTGGGCTTCTTCCTCGGAGACGCCAAGCCGGTCGATGCGGCGTCGGATCCGGTCCGCCGACAATGCGATGGGGGTGAGGGGATTCTTGATCTCATGCGCTACCCTCCGGGCCACCTCGTGCCAAGCCGCCACTTTCTGGGCGCGTAGAATCTCCGTCGTATCTTCAAGCACAATCACGAATCCCGCGCGGGGTTTCCGGTCAATCGCCGCAACCGTTACTGAGAGGTTTCGCGGGCTGCCTTCGTGAATCTGCTCCCATTGGCGGGACGCCTGCCCGGTACGCCCTGCGCGGTTCATCAGGTAGCGCAATTCCGCCGCGTCTTCGGGCCCGAAAAGGTCTTCCAGCCGCAGTGCGCGGTCCACCATCTTATTCGGAAACATCTGGCGGAATGCCGAGTTCACGCGCTGGATGACGCCCTCCCGGGAGACGGAAATCACCGCCGTGGGAATGCTCTCGAGAATCGTCTCCATGAACTGCCGGCGCCGCTCCAGTTCGAACGCGCTGGCTTCGAGATCCTGTGTCATCTCGTTGAAGCCGCGCACGAGCGCAGCCAGTTCGTCGTTCGCCGGGATCTCCACGCGGTAATGCAGGTTGCCTTTGCGCACCTCCCCGGCGGCGTGCAGCAGGGTAGTGATCGGGACGCTGATCTGCTTGGCCAGCAGCGTTGCCACCCAGGTGGCAATAAATAGAATGAACAGCGTGAGCAGCGCCATCAACTGCAGATAGAAGGCTCTCCACTCGCGCCGGTCGATGGCAAGCTGGTCATACTCGCGCAAGTAGCGGACAATCGCCTGATCCCGCCCCGCAAGGTCTTCGGGCAACTGCGCGGAGACCACAACGTAGCCCAACAAATCATTGCCGTTCTTCACCTCGATCCGCGCGAGACTTCGCGTGCCGGTGATGGGAACCAGTTCCTGGGCATCCCCGCACAGCCCCAATCGTTGCTCGTCCCGGTTGAGCACGGCCGCATCCGGGATGCCGAACGTCTCGCACAGCGGCCGCATCACCGCGTTCAGATTGATACCCTGCCGCAGACCTTCGCGGATCCGCTCGGAGGACGCGATCAGATACGCCTGCGTCATTGCCTTGTGCGCGATCTCCCGATCCATCGCCTTGCCGACCGCGATGAGATGCTCCTTGATGCCTTCCCCCGGGCGGCTGAACCACTTGTCCAGGTTGAAATTCAGCACGGAAATACTGAATAGCACCAGAAAAAAGGCGGGCAGTACGCTGAGGCCGATGGCCCCGGCCACAAGTTTGGTCTTAATGAGGGAGCCTTCACGGCTGCTTTTTCGCTCCAGATAAAGCTTGATCACGGAGCGGAACAGCAGGAATCCGACGATCAGAGTGAGCAGGAAGACAACCGTCGAGATGGCCCAGAACAGAAACGCCTGGCTCGTGTTGGCGGGGCGCAGCGAGCCCATGGAGAACGAACCCTGCCAGACGACGAGTGCAGTCGAGAGGCCGAGCAGAATCAATCCGGCTGCAAGTAGAAACC
>JADLCF010000035.1 GCA_020847315.1 Bryobacterales bacterium
CAGCGCTTGCAACAATCGGCCGGGCTGGCGGCCTCCGTGGCGGGGCTCTTCTGGGGAAATCAGGTGGCGCTTTACGCGGGCGGGGCGGCGCTGTTTCTGAATCTGCGCGGCATGCTGTTCCCCGGTTCGGAGTTCCGCTCCGCCCTGATGCAGACAGGCGCGGAGCAGCGCATGACGCTGTGCAGCAAGGAAACGGAGCGGCGTTCGCGCACGCGGGTCGGCTACCTGTGGGCCTCCCGCATTCCCGATAGCGCGGCGCCCGGCATCACGCTCAAGCAGCAGAGCCAACTGGGCGCTGGATTGCCTTCCACCGTTCCGGTTACGATTTCTGACGCGAAGCTATGGAGATTCGTGAATCGCACGCAGGATTGGAAGCTGGTTTCGACCGATGGCCGCGAGGAGTATCCAATTGAGGTGACGCCCGATATCAACGCGGGCGCGCTGCGTTTTACTCCGCCCGCGGGCATGGAAGAGGGAGAGTACAAACTGGCGGGGCGTTGGGATTGGACGGCGCTTCGCCCGAATGGGTCCATCCATGTGCATCGCGTGCCGGAAGGATCCGTCGCGCGCATTGCCGCAAGCGCGCGCGGAAAGCTTGTCGACCGGGCGGCCAATGTTGAGTTGGAACTCGAAGGCGCGAACTTCCGCTTCGTGGAACAAGCCGCGATTGTCCGCAAGGACGACCCCTATGCCACTCCCCGCACGGTTCCGTTCCGGATGGCTGGGGGGGCGGGTGCGGATGCATCCCATCTCTTTGTTCTTCTGAATGGAGAGCCATTGCGGCGGGGAGAATATCGCCTGACGTTGAAGCAGACAGGCGGTAAGGAGCTTTCCGTGGATGTGCCGGTGATGCCGGAGCCCCCCTCGCTCAGCGGTCTCCCCTTGCGGCTGAACCGGGGTTCGGTGAAGCAGCGGGTGGTGCTGCAAGGCACGCATCTGGAGTTGATCGATAGCGTGGAAACGCCGGGGGTCGCCTGGGCGCGTTCCACCATCAACGCCGGCGAGACGGCATTCGAAGGGACCGTCAATGATGGTGTCGAGGAAGGCACCCGCCTCGACCTGCGCATCAAGCTCAAGGATCGCCCGGACCCCCTCACATTGGCGGGCGCGGTGGAAGTGCTTGGCCCGCTCCCTGCGATCGTGAATAGCCGCATCGCCTACCAGCAGGAGAGCGGCATCGCGCTTCGCGAAGGGGAACTGGCGCTGGGTTCGCTCGTCACGGCGCTGATCGACGTCCGGCACGGAAGTCCCCGGCAGACATTGCTTCTCAACTGCGCCAATGCCCCCGCGCAATCGGAGGCGCTCTCTTTGCGGGCGGGGGAAAGCCAGAGCGATGTGCGCTTGCAATCGTCAAACTCGGAGAGCCTTTATCTCACGTTCGACCCAGGAAGGATCGGCCAGAACGGTTGCGAAGTGCTGGCGCGCGTACGCACGGCCAATGGGGAATCCGGCCCCGCGGCGCTCGGGCGCGTGGTGCGTCTCCCGAGAATTGAAGCGATGTCGCTGAGCGATGAACTCGTGGGAGAGAACCAGTTCGCGGGCTCGATTAGCGGGGAGGACCTGGAGGCGATCGCGCGCGTCGGGTGGAACGCGAGCGAGGGCGTTCCGGTCACGGCGGTTCCGCGCCCGCGCGACGGAGACAGCCGCAAGCAGCAGTTGCGCATCGCCCTGCCGTGGCCCGCGCCCAGCCCGCGCGCTCCTCTCTTCATCTGGCTCTACAACGAGAGCGAAGGCCGCCAGACGACGGCGCGGTTGGGCGCCTCGCCGCCGCCCAGCGGATTCTAGGCGGTTCGCGTGAGCGGCGCCACGATCCACTGCTCCCGCAGGTCTTGCAGGGGGAAGTAGAGCGTCACCGTCACTGGCTCCGCGCGTTCACGCTGCAGCAGGCGGGCGTAGCGTTCCCCCTGCTCTTCATACACGGCGCGCTGCTCGCGAAGAAATCGCGCCGGCTCCTCCACCGCCGCTTCCACGAGCTTGAAATCGACCACATGCAAGGCCTTGGCTGCGTCGCGAAAGAGCCTGTCAATCCTGGCCGTCTTCCATTTCCCGTCTTCGAAAAAGCCAACTGTCTGTTCCGATCGCACCTCGCGATGTTCGGGATGAAATACCCATTCGCCAATGGAAGATCGCGCGGTAGCCTCCAGCGCGTCGAGCACGCGCGAGGCAACCTCTTCCATCCGAGGCTCGGCGGGCAACAGCCTCTGTAACTCATCAAGCACGAGCGGCAGCAGGCCCGCGCGATTGGAGGCGGCCAGCACCAGCGCCTCACGCGAGCCCGCGCGTTCCATGAACCGGTGGAACACGGTTCCAGCAGCGGTCTCCGCGGTTTCAAACACGCTGGATGGAGGTGCGGATCGCCCCACGCTCGCGGCTGCGGCTTCCCGCCCGCGTTCCACGGCCAGTTCCGGCAACTCCGCGGCAGCCAGTCTCCGCAGCATCGGATATGGCGCGGGCGATTCCGCAGAGGATGGCGTTTCCTTTGATCGCGCATCCCAGACCCTGGCGAATTCGCCTTCAAACTGCGGCCATAGCCTGCCGAGATAGGAGTCCCGCTTCGGTTGCAGTTCCTCCACGGTGGTGGCCATCTTCGGATCGATGGTGGCGAGCAGGTGGAGTTCCTCCTTGGCGCGTGTAAGCGCAACGTAGAGCACGCGCAGCCGCTCATGCTCTTCGCGGATGCCGCGCCGGTCGTGAAGCATGGCGCTTATGGGGGAGCGCGGTTCACCGGCCGCATGGCGGGCGGCGATCACCAGCGCTTGCGCAGGTTCGTCCGCTTCATCGCCGTCGAGCGGCACTTCCTCCCAGGAGAGCGGCGGCGTCTCACCCCTGCCGCGCCCGGCATTGAGATAGGGCAGGAAGACCACATCGAATTCAAGGCCTTTCGCTTTGTGAATGGTAAGCAATTGCAGGGTGTCCGGAGCCGACGGGTCCGGCGGCGCATAGAGCCGGGAAAGCGCTTCCTCCAGCGCTTCCGCATCCTTCAACTGATCGGCTTCATCGAGCTCGTTGAGCAGGCGTAGAAACTGTTTGGCGGCCATTCGCGAACGGGCATCCGCGTAATATCGCTCCGCGCCGCACCGCAGCCAAAGCGATTGCAGCAATGCGGCGGCGGGCAGACGGCCTCGCCACTCCATCGCCTCTTCGAACAGGACTGATGTTCTGCGGAGCCGCATCCGTGCCTCGCCGCTCAGCTCGCAATCGAGTGCTCCCCCGCGCAGCACGCTCGAGAGCGTTGCCGTGCCTTTCGCCGACCGGGTGAGTGATTCCAACTCCGAAAGCGTCAGTGCGTTCCACGGCGCGCGCAACACGCTGAGCCAAGCTAAGCGGTTCTCCGGGCTTTCGATTGCATTCCACATCGCACGCAGATCCTGAACCGCCGGCAGGCTTCCGAGCGGCTCCACGTCGATTGCCTGGAACCGCTGGCCGTTCGCGCTCAGGGCGCGGCCCACGACGTTCGCGTTCGCGCCTTTGCGGAAGAGGACACCGATCTTACGCGGCTTCGCGGGGTCCGGTTCATTCCGCCGCAGCCGCGCAATTTCCGCCGCGATCCACTCGGCCTCCGGTTCCAGCGAATCGCTCAAGAAGGCATGACACTGGACGCGGTCCGCGCGGGTTTCCTCCTCGGCGGGGTCGGGATAGGCGTCCGCATAGGCCACGGCCCCGGAAGCGGAATCGTGCGCTTCGGGAAAGTGGGGCCGCAGCCAGGCATTGAACGTTTCGATCAACGACCGGCGCGATCGGAAGTTGCGCTGCAATTGCAAGGTCCTGAGCGGCGGCAAGCCGGCTCCGCGGCCTTCCCAGGTACGCAGGAACAACTCGACGCGGGCATTGCGCCACCCGTAGATCGATTGCATCGGGTCGCCAACCAGAAAGAGTGTCCGGCCATCGCCCGGCGTCCAGTTCTCCGTGAGCTTGCGCACCAGCAGCATCTGCAGCGCGGAGGTGTCCTGGAACTCATCCACCAGTAGGTGCTGGATCTGCGCGTCCAGCCGTTCCGCCAGGAGAGTGGGGATGCCGGGGGAGGATTCGAGCGCGCTCGTGGCGCGAAGAGCCACCTCGGCAAAATCCGTTTCGCGGCGAAGCGCAAACTGCACGTGAAGCTCCGGCAGCAAGGCGCGCAGGAAGCGGAAGAGCGCTTCGAGCACGCGCCACTGGCCATCGGTATAGAAGGGATCCGGCAGTTCGCGAACGCGCGATAGCGCCGCCACGAAGCCGTCTTCCAATGCGAGTCTCGCGAGAAAGTTTCCCATGCGCTGCTTGAGTAGCTTCTCCTCCGTGGGGAAGCCCTCGCGCTTCGTGATGGTTTTGCGCAGCGTCCCGTCGTTGGTCAAGAGCCACTTCCCGAGCACGCGCCATCGGGCAAGCCCGGCTGCGCTCGTTTCGGGCCAGCCCGAAAGGCTCGCGAGCCCTTCCGCCAAGGCGTGGCCGCTTTCCAACTGGCTCGCGGCGGCGCGCGCCAGCCAGACCAACTCCGCATCCAGCGCGCCAGGCGCCGTATCGCGCAGCCGCTCCAGATCCGGCTCGATCAGAAGCCGCAGGTTCTCTTCAAGCGCCGCGCGCAGGGCGTCCGGGCCGCCCTCGCCCAGCGGGTTCGCACCCATCGCGGGCAGCCACTGGTCCCGCTTCTCGAGCAGCGTGAGCAAGGAACGCGAAGCGGATTCGAGGTTGTTGTCGAAGAGGCAGAGCAGGTCGATCAGCGATTCGCGCGAATCGCCCGCGGCCATGGACCGCAGCGCTTCCCGCACGGCTGCGGCGTAGAGGGGAGCGGGCCGGGTGCTGACGGCGGGAGCAATGCCCAGCCGCGAGAGCGTGGGCAGCCGCCCCACGAGCGACGCCTCAAATGCATCGATCGTTTGAATCCGCAGGCGGCGGGGCGAATCGAGCACCTGCCAGCCCAGCTCGCGGTCTCGCGCAAGCGCGGCCAAGGCGAGTTCACGCGTCTCCCGGGCGTGGCCGCCGGCCGTTTCGCCGCCGCTAGATGCCTGGCGAAGCTCTCCCAGAACGCGCCCGCGCATTTCCGCCGCGGCCTTCCGCGTGAAGGTGATGGCGAGGATCTCTTCCGGCTCGTTCACCCGCGCCAGCAGCCGCAGGTAGCGTTGCGTGAGGAGGCTGGTCTTGCCGGAGCCCGCCGGGGCTTGCACCAGATAGCTCCCGTCCGGACGAATGGCGGATTCCCGTTGTCTTGCGTCCATCAGTCTCCGCCCTCCTCGTCACCGGCGCCCGCTCGAATGTGAGCCGCTTCGCCGATCCGGCAGAAAGGTTTCTGCTCGCAATACTTGCAGGTATCCTCTCCCTTCAAGGGGTCCACCGCCGCGAAGCCGTCGCGGAACTCACGCGTCAGGCGATCCACCGCCTCGCGGCTCCTCCGCACAAAGTCGATCCACCCCCCCTCCGGCTCCCCTTTCCGCTTGTTCCCGGCGAACCGGCCCGGCACATCATCACCATAGACTTCCCAGCCGGTCTCACCCGCCTTCAGGCAACCGAAGGCGATGGCGCTCACCGCTTGCACCGCCGCCAGATAGAGCAGCAGTTGCGGCTGCTCCGGGCGGTCTCCATCCCACATCGATCGCTTCGCCCGCCCGGTCTTGTAGTCGATCAGCGCCAGGCTGTGATCGGCCAGTTGGTCAACGCGATCCGGGCGGATGCGCAACTCGATGCTGCCAAGATCCACCGTCTGGCGCCGCTCCGTCTCTAGAATCGTGAACGGCTGCCGCTGCTTTTCCAGTTCCAGCCAGTTCCCCAACAATTGGGAAAGGCGCAGGAACTCCGCCTCGAGTTGGGCATCGGCAAGCACATCCCCCTGGCCGGCGGGAAACTCAGCGAGCGCTTCGCGCACGCAGTCGCCGATGCGCCCGGCCAGCGCATCGGCGCCCAAGGCAAGTAGACCTTCCAGCGATCTCGTCTCCTTCCAGAAGAGTTCGAGCGCCCGGTGCGCGAACATTCCCTGATCCATGCGATTCATCAGGGGCAACTGGGGAAGTTCCGCGTCGCTGCCAAGGCGGGTGCGGGCAAACGCGCGGAAGGGGCAGGCAGCCTGGTCCGCCAGCACTTGCGAGCCGCGCTGCACGCGCTTCTCCGCCACCGGCAAGGCGCCGCTCCGCCAATCCTTCATTTCTTCGACCGTGGCGGGAGGGAGCGGCGCATCGGCCGGCGCGCCCTCCACAGCCGCAATCTCAATTTCCTGCCGGGCCGCAAGGGCGCGCAAGAGAGGGCTGGGCTCCAGTGTCTCCTGTTCTTCCCGCGCGTGATAACTCAGCACAATCCGGGGGGCGAGCCGCAGCATGCGCGCGAAACTCCGTCCGGCAAACTCCCGTTCCCGAAGGCTGTCGCAGCGCGGCAAACCCCGGCTGCGTTGCAGGCTGCGAGGAAGGAAGGGGTCCGGCTGCAAGGGGCGCGGCAGAACATCGTCGGTCAAACCGCAGACCCACACCGAATCAAAGCGAAGGCCGGTGACTTCAAACAGGCCCGCAACCAGAACCGGCTTAGGCGAGGATTCCGGCTGAAACGTGGCAGCCTCCAAGCGCCGCCGGAGGACGCGCTCGAACACACGGAACTCCATCCGCGAGCGGATCACGTCGAGTTCGGCGAGCGCGCCCAGTTCTTCGAGCACGCGCTGCCGGGTCTGAAACTCCGCGCTCGAGAGCGAGGGATCTCCGAGCCAGAGACACCGGACGCACAGCGCTCGCAACTGGGCCGCCCACAGCGAGGGCGCGAAGTCTTCCGCCGCGTCGAATTCTTCCATCGCCGCGAGCGCGTTCTTCAAATGCGCAAGCGGCAAGCCCGCCCTTGTTTCGACTTCGATGGCCGCTCTGTGCAACCGGTTGAGGGAGACATCCTCTCTGCGCTCCCGGTAAAGAACGGTTTCGAGCCGCGCGCGGGCATCCCGCTCCAATGCCGCCCTGGCGAAATAGGGTCCGCGCAGCAGCGCGCATGCATCATCGACGGCGCCCGCGCCTCGCAGGAAGGGCAGCATCGCGAGGAGGGCGCGCGCCACCGGGGTTGCCGCCAGCCGGCTGCCAAGACTCAGATGGAAGGGCCGGTCCGCGAGGGCATCGGGACTTGGGAACACTTCCGTGAGGAACGCATCATCGAAGACTTCCATCACGAGAGGCCGCCGCGCCGCAAGATCCGGCACGACCACCGCGATGCGGCCGGAGGGGTTCTCTTCCAGCTCCCTCCTGGCCCAGGCAGCCGCAGCGCGCAACTCCACTTCCGCATCCGCCGCCCGCAGAATCGCTTGTGGGACGGTTTGGGCGCCAGCGGCGGGTTCGAGGAGCAATGTCTCTCGCGCCGCCGCTGCGGCCGCTTCGAGCAGCGACGCTTGCGCGGGCGTGGGTTCCTCAAAACCGGCAAGAATCAGGCGGCAGCCTTGCAGGGACGGCAGCGCCTCCACGCGCTTCGCAAGAAACTCCGCGAGGCGCGCCATCCGCACGAAGCGCCCGCGGCGGCACGCAGCCCGCACGCTGCCGTACCAATCCCGGAACACCGCGCTTTCCGTGTCCCGATCCCAGGCCGGATTGTCGAGGGGAATTCTGTACTCGTCCATGAGCGCCCCGCTCCGCAGACAGGCTTGGACGGTATCGTCGAGGAACAATGTCTGCTCGCCGGCGCCCGCGCTTCTCAGCGTTTGTTCCCACAACATCTCTTCCTGCGACTCGCTCAGCAGGGTAGCGCCCCGAAGCGTTTCGTCGCCGCTCAGGACCGCCTGAAAGCGAAGCTCCTGCCAACTTCGCCGTAGCCACGTATCGAAGGGCATGATGCGAGGCAGCAGCGCGGCTCCACCCGCCGCGGTGTCCGCGAAACGAGTGGAAATTTCTCTCGCCAGCCGATTTCCCGCCGTCAGCAATAGATCCGATGGGGACGCTTGCGGAAGGTAGCCGTCGATCGAGAGAGAGGGCAGGCTTTCGAGGAAATCGGGCATGGGTCTTCGCGCGCTTCGTCTACTGGGGTTCGTGCACCACGATATCGCGAATCCGCGGTCTAAAGCAGTTGACGATAGCCGGAGAGGTGGATCGCGTTCGCTTGCAAGGCCGCTCTTACCTCATCAGCGCAGAGGGCCTCTAACTCGCGCTCCCTGCTTTCCTTGAGGCGCGTGCGGGCGGCAGACAGTTCGTTGCGGCAGAAGCCGGGATGCGTCATCCACTCGGTGACGCCTTCCGGCAACTCCGCCAGCAAACCCGCGAGATGCGCGGTCTCGAAGCGGCCGGTGACCTGGAAGCCCGCGAAATGGTCCGAGGCGCGGTACCCATTGGATTCGAGGATGCGGTGGAATCTCCCGCGCATCAACGAAAGACCGTTAGAGGTTTGCCGCTTCGAGAACGGGATTCGCGGCGATGCCGCGCCAAGCGGCAGATCGAAGGGCCTTCGGATGTACCGCACGCCATAGCGGCGGGCCACGTTCACGATGGCGTTGAGAACCGGCGGCAGCAGATGCGTATGCTTGTGCGCGTCGATATGCAGCGGAGCGATGCCCGCCTCCACGATGCGGCGCAGTTGCGCGTCGAGTTCGGCCTCGACATCCATCCTGCCCAGATAAATGGCGGCCGCCAGCTTGGCGATGCTTTCGGGTAGCGGCCGGTGCGGCGCGGCCAGCGAGCAGCCATCGCCCACGAGAACGAAATGACAGCCCACATCGAGCGTAGGATTCTCGTGGGCAAGGCGCACGGCGTGGTCGAACGCGCCGCCGTTCGCCATCAGGGTAGTGGCGGTGAGGATGCCGTTGCGATGCGCATGCGCGATGCCCTCGTTCACATCCCGCGTAAAGCCGAAATCGTCCGCGTTGACGATGAGAGTCTTCACGGCGGCTAGAAAATCGAAAGCTTCACGCGAAGGTACTTCTTCGGATTCGCACGGACGTCTTTCATGAAGTCCTTGAGTTCGGTGCTGAAGCCGTTGAGTGATTCGTAGAGCTGCGGATTCACCATCAACTGCCCGATCGTTCCCTTGCCGTCGTTGATATTGTCGATCGTGGTATTCACCTTGTTCAGCGTGAGGCCCAGGTCTTTCGCGATCTGGTCGTCCTTGAGCAATTTACCCATGGTCCCCTTGCCCTGGTTGAGATCCGTGAGCAGCAACTTCAGCTCCGCGATGCTCGCGCGGGTTTCGGCGTAGAGGGCATCGTCGGTGAGCAGTTTTCCGGCCGTGCCTTTGCCGGCGCGCAGATCGAGGACAACGCCATCGAGGTTGCCCACGACCTTGTTGATCCGGTCATACATTTCCGTATCGTAGAGCAGCTTGCCCACGGTTCCCTTACCATCGCCGACGGCTTGCGCGATCTGGCGGACTTCCACCACAGTGCGCGTGAGTTCGTCGTAGAACTTCGGGTCCACGATGAACTTGCCGATGCTGCCTTCGCCCTTCTCGACTTGAGCAATGATGGCATCCATCCGGTTCAGGATTCCCTTGAGCGAGGTCAGCAGATCGTAGCTCGAAGCCACTACCTCGTCAAAGCCCTCGACCTGCCTTGCTTTCACCTCCCCGCCCGCTTTGACCGTTTCCGGGGAGTCTCCCATGGTGATGTTGATGAACTTCGTGCCCAGCAGGTTTTCGGCGGAAATGAATGCCGTGGAATCGACGGGGATGTTCTTGAGCATGTCCTCGTAGACTTCGAGTTCAATCTTGATCGCGCGGCCCGGCGTCTTGTCGCCGGAGAGAGAGACGCTCTTAACGCTCCCAATCACGATGCCGTTCAGCCGGACGGGAGAACGCTGGGCCATGGCGCCGGAATCGCCCATGAACGTGTAGAGGGGAACGGTATTGCGAAAGAGGGACCCCCCGCTCGTGAGCAGAAAGATCAATGTGCCGAGAATCACCAGCGCGACGATCGCCATGATGCCGACGCGCAACTGCGCCCACCGTGTCTTACTCTTGTTTGCCATAGGTTTTCATCCGGGGCTTCATAAAATTCCGCACGTACGGATCGTCTGTTTCCTCGAGATCCGATTGCGTGCCTTCAAAGGCGAAGCGGCCATTGCGCAGCACCCAGAAGCGCGTGCCGGAGTCGCCCCCATCGCGGTTGACCGGCTCGATGCGATGGGTCTTGCCGTTGTAGGTATAGTTCGCCAGAAAATGACCGTCCTGGTAACGATGCGTGGCGATCATTGTGGTTGTGTTGTGCACGCAGCGCTCTTTCGCGATCAGCGCCACAATCGTGTACGAAGTGATGGGGTCGAGGCCCGCCGTGGGGGAATCGTAAAGCGTCAGCGTGGGGTTGGTTACCATCGCGCGGGCGATGCCCACCCGCCGTCGCATGCCCCCGGAAAGTTCGGAAGGAACCTTGTCGAGCGTCCCCCCCAATTCCACGAACTCCAACGCTTCCTTGGTCCGTTCGTAGATCTCTTCGGCGGAAGGCCGGTTCACGCGGTTGTTCTCGAGAGGATAGGCGACGTTCTCTTCGATGGTGAGCGAATCGAACAGGCCCCCCTCTTGAAAGAGCACGCCCAGCTTGCGCCGCACGGCGAACCACTGGGTTTCGCTGAGCTTCGACGTATCCTCGCCAAAGACCTTCACGGCGCCCTGGTCCGGCTTGAGGAGCCCGAGAGCCGTTTTCATGAGGACACTCTTGCCGCTGCCTGCGGCGCCCAGGATGATCCGGGAATCGCCCTCCCGCACCAGGAACGAGAGGTTGTCGAGCGCCGGCGTTCCCGCGAACGACACGGTGACATTCTCAAACTCCAGGATGGGACGGCGCTCCGCCATGGCTCAATACACCCTGCCCACGAAGATCTTGGTGATGAAGAACGTCAGAACGAAGATCAGCACGGACGCCACCACCACCGCTTGCGTTGTCGCGCGGCCCACGCCCTGCGTGCCGCCGGTGGTATTCAGCCCGTAGTAACAACCGATCAACGAAATGGCGAAGGAGAACACAAACGGCTTCACCAGGCCCTGCGCGATATCGGAATAATCGAGAGCCTGCCACGCGGATGTCCAGAACTGCGGCCCGGTGATGCCCAGCGTGCTGATCGCCACCAGATAGCCGCCGAAGATACCCACGAAATCCGCGATCACGGTCAAGAGCGGGAGCGTGAACGCGGTGGCCAGCATGCGGGGCGTTACCAGCTTTTGAATGGGGTCCGTTCCGAGCGCGCGCATGGCGTCGATCTGCTCCGTCACCCGCATGGAGCCGAGCTCGCTGGCCATTCCCGATGCGTTCCGGCCCGCCACCATCAACGCCGTCAGCGCGGGGCCCAGTTCGCGAACGAGCGTGATCGAGACCACCATGCCCGTCTGTTCCTTCGCGCCGTAGGTGGCGAGCGCATTCGACATTTGCAGGGCCATCACGGCTCCGCTGAAGAAGCCGGTGAGAATGACGATGGGCAGGCTGCCCACGCCAATGATGTCCATCTGAGTGAACAAATCCGTCCAGTAGAAGGGCCGCCGGACGATATTGCCGATCGCCTTGCCGCCAAGGATGAAGACGTCCTGGACAGCCTGAACCGGGCCTTTTAGAAAATCCAGCAAGCGTCAGTTCTCCGCAAAAAAAGGTACTCTTACCATAGTAGCGAACGTCTTCCAGCCAATCAGGGAAGAGACTGCAATGAAGGGGCTTACCGATATTACAGGCATTCGCGTGGGGCACGCCACTAACCTGGATGCTTTGACGGGCTGCACGGTGGTGTTGTTTCGAGATCCAGCGGTGGCGGGCTACGACGTGCGCGGTTCCGCTTCCGGCACGGCGGAGTTCTTCGTGATGGATCCGGGCCACATCGCGGGGCGCATTCACGCCATCTGCCTGGCGGGCGGCAGCGCCTTTGGTCTCGACGCGGGCACGGGGGTGCGCAATACTCTCGAGCGGAAAGGGATCGGCTTCAAGACCTCGCATGCGCGGGTGCCTATCGTGCCCGCCGCGATTCTCTACGATCTCGGTATCGGCAAGAGCAACGTGCGCCCCGATGCGGAAATGGGTGCTCTGGCGTGCGAGGCGGCGACCGACTACGCCGTGCTGGAGGGCGCGGTGGGAGCCGGGACGGGCGCCACCGTGGGCAAGGCCCTGGGCGCGGAGTGCGCCATGAAATCCGGCATTGGCTCTGCAACGGTGGAACTCGGCGGAGAGCATCAGGGGGTTCTGGTGAGTGCGCTGGCTGCGGTGAATGCGTATGGCGACGTCAAGGATCCCGAGACCGGGGCGATTATCGCCGGCGCGCGAAAAAGCCCGGGCAGCGCCGCGTTCGCGAACACCGCAAAGCTTCTCATCGAGGGGCGACGGGACGCGCGTCCGGGGCTGCTCGAACCGGCTGTCCCCAAAGGGGAGAACACGACGCTGGTCGTGGTGGCCACCAATGCGGGGCTCAATGCAGTAGAAGCACGCAAGCTGGCGCAACTATCGCAAATCGGAATGACGAATGCCATTTCGCCCGCCCACACGATGGTGGACGGAGACCTGGTGATTGCCGTGAGCGCGGGCTCGCGGAAAGCCAGCATGATGGCATTGGGCGCAGCCGCGGCGGAGGCCGTCGCGCAGGCGATTGTTCGCGCCGTAAGAGCGGCGCCCAGCCTGGGTGGATATCCCGGACTCGCCGGTGCGCGCTGACAGACATCACGCGCCGCCACAAGGGCGGGGCCAGACGCCCGCTTCTCCAGCGCGAGAATTCCGGAAGGCGCATCCCCACCCGGTGCTGAACGGATAAGCTGAAGGTATATGAGTCTCTATTACGCCGCCGGTTCCCCGGATCTGGATCTTACCGAGGAAGATCTTCGAGCCGGGCTCTTCGAGGCCCTGGACAAGCTGGGGACACGCAGGAAAGTCCTGGCGCTTCCGCCCGACATCACGCGCTTCCACTCCCGCGCCGGCGAGCTCACGCGCTTCGCCTGGCAATACTACGGGGACGCGCTCACCGATGTGATGCCCGCGCTGGGGACTCACTTCGCGATGAGCGAGGCGGAGATGGAGACGATGTTCGGCGACATGCCGAAGTCGCTGATTCGTGTTCACGACTGGCGAGAAGGCGTGGTGACGCTCGGAGAAGTGCCGGCGACGTTCATCGATGAGCAATCGGAGGGGAAGCTCCACTTCGAGTGGCCCGCGCAGGTGAACCGGCTGATTGCCGAAGGCGGACACGACCTGATCCTTTCCCCCGGCCAGGTGGTGCCGCACGAAGTGATCGGGATGGCGAACTACAACAAGAACCTCCTTGTCGGCACGGGGGGCAAGGAGGGTATCAACAAGAGCCACTACCTCGGCGCGGTCTACGGCATGGAGCGCATCATGGGCCGGGCCGACACGCCGGTGCGGCGCGTGCTTAATTACGCGGCAAGCCACTTTGCCTCCCACCTGCCCGTCGTCTATGCCCAAACGGTGGTCTCCATGAACGACGAAGGCCGTCTGGTAACGCACGGGCTCTATATCGGCGACGACGACGAATGCTTCCTCCGGGCGTCCGAACTCAGCCTTAAGGTCAACTTCCGGATGATGGGCCGGGAGATCCGGAAAGCGGTGGTGCTTCTCGACCCCAAGGAGTTCCGGAGCACGTGGCTCGGCAACAAAGCGGTCTACCGCACCCGGATGGCCATGGCCGACAGCGGCGAGCTGCTCGTTCTCGCGCCCGGCGTGAAAGAGTTTGGCGAGGACAGGACGATTGACGGCTTGATCCGCAAGTATGGCTACGTCGGAACGCCGGAGGTGCTGCGCCTCACCGCGGAGAATGAAGATCTCAGCGCGAATTTATCCGCTGCCGCGCACTTGATTCACGGCTCCTCGGAAGGCCGCTTCCGCATCACCTACGCGCCCGGACATCTCACCAAAGAGGAAGTGGAGGGCGTGAATTTTGCCTATGCGGACCTGGGCGAGATGTTGAAGAAGTACGACATCACCAAGCTCCAGGAGGGCTTCCAAACCGTGGATGGCGAGGAGATCTTCTACATCTCCAACCCCGCTCTCGGCCTGTGGGCCTACGAAGGCCGCTTCCAGGCGAGTTCGTAGGCCCGACGCCCGCTACAGCGGCACGGTCTTCCCCGTTCTTGCCGATTCGCGGGCTGCTACCAGAATTTCCGTGACGATCAGGTTGTTTTCGAGCGAGGACAACCCACCCGGTTTGAGGGCGCCACGCGCGATGGCGGCGAGATAGGAAACGGAATCCCGTTCCTGTGCCGGGAGTTCGGGAAGCTCCTGCGCGGTCTCCGCTTTCTCCTCTTTCATGCGGGTGCGCAGCGTGTTTCCGCCATAGGCGTTGGCATAGCCGGTGACACCGTAGACCTCGAAGTCCTTGCGGCTGAACGGCCAGTTCCAGGAGGCCTGGACGATGCCTTGCGCGTTCGGATAATCGAGCAGAATCGTGGCTTCGTCATCCACCCTGGGGTAGATCGCGGGCTTGATCCTCAGGGTGCGGGCGGTGACGGCGGCGGGCCTTTGGTTATCCATCATCCAGGTCATCAGATTGGCGCCATAGCAGCCGAAATCGAAGAGCGCGCCGGCGCCGTTTTTCACCGGATCGGTGAGCCATTCGAAGAACTCCGACCCAGTGCCGATCTCCTTCGGCCCCTCGTGCCCGTCCATCGCCACCATCTTGCGGATCTCTCCGGCTGCCTTGCGGTGGTGGATGAGTTCGTAGAGAAGGCCGTGGCTGCGATACCACGTGGTCTCGTAATTGACGATCACGGAGATGCCGCCGGCGGCCGCCGCCTTTCGGATGCGTTCCGCGTGCTCCCGGCTGACGGCGAGGGGCTTTTCCATCATCACCGGCAAGCGAGCTGCGGCGGCGGCCTCGACCACAGCGGGATGGTCAAAGGTGCTGCCGAAGGCGGCGATCGCTTCCGGGCGGGTCTTCGCGAGCATGTCCCCGAGGGAGCGGAAACGGCGGTCATCGGGAATCCGGAACCGGGTTCCGTAGCTTGCCAGCACGTCCGGCTTCGCTTCCGATACGCCCACGAGTTCGACGTCCGCGCGGGCGCGCACCTGGTGGAGAAACCCACCGGCATGTCCGTGTACCAACCCGGCCACGGCGAGCCGCAACGGCGCGGCGCCGGCGCTCTGGCCGAAGGCGGCGGCCCCCGTCACGCCCGCGAGAACGGAGCGGCGAGTAAAACGCATGGCAAGATCCTCCTGGGATGCGAATCGATGCGAAGCCAGAATATCAGGTCGATGGAGGCGGCCTTCGGTGGGCTCAGATGGGCAACCCTGGGCGCCACGGCGAATTCAGAAAGATAAAGACCGCCACATTCAGCACCACCGTGGCCCAAAAGGCGCGGCGGAAGGAAGGCTTCTTCGACTTGTGCCGGATGGCCTGCTGGGCGACGATCGCGCCCGGCCATCCGCCGATCAGGCCCAGGAAAAGGAGCATCGCCTCCGATACGCGCCAGCCCCCGCGGATGGAAGAATACTTATCCAGGGCATAGACGGCGATCGTCACCACGCTCGTAATCACATAGATCACGGCAAAGAGATCGGAAACCCCTCTGCTTACCGCGAGAGCGGCATAGAGAAAAATAAACAGCAACAGGGCGAGCCAGCCATAGGCATCGCGGCGGGCAACGCGCTCCGGAACGGCCGCCGCAACGGCCGCCGCGGGAAGAATCTGATCGACGTTGCGCGCCCGCAGCTTGCCGTTCTGCCCAGGCTCCACCTCATAGGAAACCAGTTGATTCGAATCCGGCCGGACGTCGCGCGTGCGGAAGGCGCTAATGTGCACGAAAACATCTTCGCCGCCGTTGCGCGGGTGGATGAATCCAAACCCGCGCTCTTCGTTCCAAGACCGCAACGTACCTTCGAGCCGCATGCTATTCCGAGTGTGATGCTACCCAACGGGCGAACCATCGGAGTGGGATCTTCCGATACGACGCCGTGACGAAAATGTAACGTCTTCTCCAAGATATCTCACGAAGGGGAAAAGCGGGGACGAATGGAGCCAATTCCCGCCGTGACTGCCGCTCGGCCGGGGCGGGTAGGGCAAGTCGTCCAAGTTGTCCAAGGTTGTCCAAAGTGTCCAGTTTGTCCAAAGTGTCCAGTTTGTCCAATGTGTCCAGGTTGTCCATGGATTTTTCGTTTTCGCGGAGGAGTGGACACACTCATTGCATTGCGATTTCCATGAAGAAATTCCGTGGGATGGGGATTGAGGAAGCGGTGCGAAGCTGGAAATGAATCTCGCAAGAGGGAGGGAAGAGAAGCCGGATGGTGGGGCACAGAGGCGAGCGAGGCGGAGCCCTGGATCCGGACCGGCAGAGCCCCGCCAAGTGCTCGTGCGCGGTCCGGATGAGGGCGAGCAGATCACCACACGCACATGCCGTAGCACGGGGCAGCGCAGCTCAAGAGCATGCCCGGCCACCCCCGCCGGGCTCACTCGATACGACTATAGAGGCGAGATCAGGCGGACTCCGAAATCGTGTCTTGTAAGCGATTGACAAGAAAGGGAATATAAATTTGAAACTGCGGAACTGCGCAGAGGAAGAAGCCATTTTTCCGGCTTCAGCCGCCCGCCGGCACGTCCGGCTTGGAAGGGCATGCCGCGCAAACCGTCCATCCCGCGCCCTCGCGTCCCGCTCATGCACCCATCGGGCGCTTTCCACTATTCTGTATAGGAACATTCATCCTGTAGGAATCTCTCATGCACCCCAGAGCCGCTGCATTCTTGCGTTCGCCGTCCGGATTCTTCGCTGCATTGAGCCTGGGAGCGGCTCTCTGCCTGGGGCTTTTCCCGGCTGCGGCACAACCGCTGCCCTACGTGAAAGGCGCAGCGTACGATTCTTCCATCCCCACCATCCAGCAAGTGCTCGGGCACGCCTCCGGCGATAAAGTAACCACGCCCGCCGATCTCATCCGGTATCTGCGCGCACTCGAAGGGGCGTCGAGGCGCATCAAGGTGGAGAGCATCGGCAGGAGTTGGGAAGGGCGGGAACTGGTATTCGCTTACATCGGCTCCGAAGCCAATATCGCGCGTCTCGCGGAGATCCGCGCCGGGATGCAGCGGCTCGGCGACCCCCGCAAGACGAGCGAGGCGGAGGCGAAGACGCTCATCGCGGACCTGCCCGCGATCCTGTGCCTCGCCTATTCCGTGCATGGCAACGAAATCTCACCCTCCGACGCCGCGATCGCCATGGCCTATCACATGCTGGCCGCGCAAAATGACCCGGTTGTGAACAAGATTCGCGAGAACGTGCTGCTGATCATCGATCCGATCCAGAACCCCGACGGACGCGCGCGCTGGATCGGCAATTTTGAGCAGGCACTGGGCCTACAGCCCGACGCGAGCCCGATCTCCGCCGAACGCGACGAGCCGTGGCCGCGCGGCCGCACCAACCACTACCTCTTCGATCTGAATCGCGATTGGTTGACGGCCACGCAGCCCGAATCCCGCGCCCGGATTCGCCAGCTACGGGAATGGCTGCCCCAGGTGTTTGTGGATCTCCATGAGATGGGCTCGGACTCCACCTACTATTTCGCGCCGGAAGCGGTCCCCTATAACCCCTGGCTCGTGCCCCACCAGCGCACGAGCCTCGATTGGTTCGGGAAGAACAACGCCGCGTACTTTGACCGCGCCGGGTTCAATTACTTCACGAGAGAAGTCTTCGACGCCTTCTACCCCGGCTACGGAGCAAGCTGGCCCGCCTACCTGGGCTCGATCGCGATGACTTACGAACAGCGCTCCTCGCGCGGCCTGCTTGCGCGCACCAGCACCGGCCGCGAGTTCACTTTCCGCGATACCGTGGAAGGCCATTTCCTCACATCTCTCGCGACAGCGGAAACGACGGCGGACAAGCGCGGCGAGCTGCTGACCCAGTTTTACGATTACCGGCGGACGGCCATCGACGAGGGCCGCAAGGGCGCGGTAAAGGAATATATCCTACCGCGTGAAGGCGATGTTTCCACGATCGACAAGCTTGCATCCGTGCTGCGATTTCACGGCCTTGAAGTGAGGCGGGCCAAGGCGCCGTTTCGCAATGGGACGCGCCAGTATCCGGCGGGAAGCTACGTCGTGCCGCTCTCGCAGCCGGGCGCGCGCATGGCCCGCGTGCTTCTTGAAAAGCAGGTCGCGATGGACGATACGTTTCTGCGCGAGCAGGACCGGCGCCGCGCCAAGAGCCTGGGAGACGAGATCTACGACGTCACTGCATGGTCACTGCCCTTGATGTTTAACGTGGAGGCGGTGGCGGCCGGCGTCGCTTCGACAGGCGATTTTGAAGAGTGGAGCGAGGACGCGCGGCCCCAGGGGCAGGTATCCCCCGCCGCCTCGCCCATCGCCTATCTTGTGCCGTGGGGAACCACTGCGGCCGGACGCTTCCTCACTGCCGCGCTGCGGAGCAACCTCACGGTGCTGGGGCTCGACAAGGAAGCGGTTCAAGGCGGCCGAACCTATCCGCGGGGGACCCTGGTGCTCCGGGTGGCGGAGAACCCCGCGAATCTGGTGGAAACGGTTGCGAGGCTCGCTCGCGAAAGCGGGGCCGAAGTGGTGGCTGCCTCTTCCGGATGGGTGGATGCGGGCATCAATTTCGGGAGCGCGTTTTCCCGCATCATCCCCAAAGCGAATGTGGCGATGCTATGGGACGAACCCACCTCTTCGAACGCCGCCGGCGCCATGCGCTTCGTCCTGGAACGGCAATTCGGCTATCCGGTCACCATCATTCGCGCGGCTGCCGTAGCGCGCGCCGATCTTTCGCGCTACCACACGCTGATTCTGCCCCCGGGCTCCGCCTCCGGCTACGCGCGGGTTCTCGGAACCGGTGGCGCGGAGAATCTCAAGCGCTTCGTGCGGGATGGTGGAACTCTGGTGGGCGTTGGAGGGGCGCTCGACTATTTGAGAGGCGGCGCGGTTGGATTGTTGAGCCTCAAGCAGGAACGGGAAGCCACAGAGACCCCAGCCTCCAACGAGAAAGAAGCGGCGGCGGATAAATCGGGCAAAGTGGATGGCGCCACGTTCAGCACGGAAAAAGAGTATCTCGAATTCATTGAAGACTCCGGCGAGGAGACGGGCGACGTGCTGGGGGTGCTGCTGCGCGGGAAGGTCGATACGGACCACTGGCTCACGGTGGGTTGCGAGCGCGGAGTGAACGTTCTCTATTCCGGCAGGACGATCTACGCTCCGTTAACGCTGGACGAGGGGGTCAACGCCGGCTATCTGGAAGCGCCCGGAAAAGTGTTCGAGAGCGGCTACCTGTGGGATCGGCTGCGCAAGCAACTTGCCTTCAAGCCCTTTCTGGTGAGCCAGGCCGTGGGCCGCGGCAACGTCATTGGTTTTGTCGCGGATCCCGCCTTCCGCGCCCAAATGGACGGCAACAATCTGTTGCTGTTGAATGCCGTGTTCCGGGGGCCGGCGCATTCCCGGCGGGCGGGCGGCGATTAGCGCGCGAAGTATGCCGTGGTACGTTGGGCGTTGAGAACATGAGCGACGGGAAATCAGAAACACCGGAAGTGGCCCTGGACGAGGCCGGCCAACCCTTGCGGCCGGAATTCACCTCTTTCGAAGACCTGGCGTCGCGGCTAGCGCTTTCCCTTGCCGGCGCGGCGCTCACGGAAGAGGCTGTCTACGAGGGGTGCCGCGCGGCCGTCTCGAACGGGTTGGGAGCCGTTCTCGCGCGCCCATCCGATATCGACCTGGCGAAGGGGTGGATCTCCGGTTCCGGGGTGAAACTGACGACCATGACAGGCTATCCGGGAGGCAGCTCCACCACGGCGGCGCGGCTCTATGAGGCACGCGACGTGCTGCGCCGCGGCGCCCAGGAACTGGCGCTGACGATGAATCTCGGCAAGCTTGTTTCCCGGAAGTTTCTTTATCTGGAATCGGAGCTTCTGCAGATGGCCGAGCATTGCCGGGAGGCAGGGGCGCGGCTGCGGGCCGTCTTTGAAGTGGATGAGGTGCAGCAGGATCACATTCTGATCGGGATCCGGCTCGCGAAGCGCACCGCGGTGGACGTGATGGAACTCTCGTTCCGGACCGGCAATGTGGATCGCATGGCAGGCGTGGCCCGCTATGTGGCGCACCACGCCAAGGGTAAACTCGGCATCGCCGTGCAAGCTCCAGAGCTGACGCTGGATGCGGCAATCGCGCTGTACCAGGCGGGCGCGGATGCGTTGGTGACGCCCGTTGCGGTTTCCGTGGCTGAGGCATGGCGAACCGAACTCGAGCGGCGGCGGGAGGAGGAGCGTAAACGTCTTCATGAGGCGGCGGAAGCCCGCGCGACGGCCTTGCCGTCCGAATGAGCGAGGCTGCCGGTATACAATACGAAGGATCGGCGCACCGCCTGCCGGCCGTGCGTACGCCTCTCCAAATCCAGATCCCTATGAGACACGCTACCCGCCTCCCGAAGATTTGTGTTGCCCTGGGGTTCCCCAAGGTGGAACAACTGCTGGAGATGGCGAAGCGCGAGATGGAGCATGGCTCCCAGTTTTTTGAGTTCCGGCTGGATTTTCTCGAAGAACCATCCGCGGGCGTGGCAGCCATCCGCAAATTTCTGAAGCAGCATCCCGAAACGAAGATCCTGGCCACGTGCCGCCGGCATCAGAACCACGGGCGATTCAACGGCAGTATCGACGAGCAGGTAGAACTGCTGGAACAAGCCGCGGCGGCGGGGGCGATCGCGGTGGATGTCGAGATCGAGAGCGCGGAAGCCGCTCCTCAACTCGTGGACCGGCTGCGCAATTCGACGGACCTGATCATTTCCTACCATAGCTTCAGCGGTACGCCGCCTTTGCAGAAGTTGATGACGCGCCTGCAGAAGATTCCCGCCGACGGCTACAAAGTGGTGACCACGGCGCGCAAGCCGACGGACCTGTTGCGGCTGCTCTCGCTTGCCTCGGAGAAGCCCGGCACGCCGCTCATCCTGTTGAGCATGGGCGAAATGGGATTCCCGTCCAGGGTGATTTCCGTGAAGATGGGGTGCCTCTATACGTACGCCGCCCCGAACTCCGCCGGGGGTACCGCGCCCGGCCAGATATGCTCACAGAAGATGCGCACGGTCTTCGGCGCGGAGAAGCTGCGCAAGGACGCGGGCATCTACGGCGTGATCGCGTCTCCCGTGCGGCACAGCCTCTCGCCGCAGATTCATAACCGTGCGTTTCAGTTCAAGCGGATCGGCGCAATCTATCTGCCGTTCCTGGTGCAGAACGGGCAACTGAAGGACTTCATGACGCTTGCGGACGGCCTTCCACTGAAGGGGTTCAACGTCACCATTCCGCACAAGCAGAAGATCATACGCTACCTGGATGTGGTGGACCCGCTCGCGCGCCGCATTGGAGCGGTGAATACGGTTTGGAAGAAGGCCGGCAAGTGGCGCGGCGCCACGACGGATGTCGCGGGCACGCTGCGGCCGCTCGAGAACGTGCTGAAGGTGCGTAACGCGCGGGTGCTGGTGGCAGGTAGCGGGGGCGCGGCGCGGACAGCCGCATTCGCATTGGCGGACGCCGGGGCCAAGGTATCTCTCACCGGGCGGAACCTCGACAAAGTACGAGCCCTCGCCAAGGCCGTGGCCGGGACGCCGATGACGCATGAGGAAGCGGTGCGGGAATCCTTCGATGTGCTGGTCCACGCGACGCCGCTTGGGATGTATCCGAACCCGGAAGGCATTTACTTCCCGGACCGGATCCCGGCGGACATTGTCTTTGACATGGTCTACAACCCAAGGGAAACCGCGCTATTGAAGCGCGCCGCGGAAATGGGCAAGCACACCATCGACGGTCTGCAAATGTTCATCGAGCAGGCGGCGGAATCGTTCTCCATCTGGACGGGCGCCTCCGCCCCCCGGAAGACGATGCTCGATGCGGCGAGGGCGGCGCTGGAAGCCGATTACGCCCCGCCGGAGACGCTCGGAGCCGATAACCATGTCTAGCAAGCCGAATCGAAATGCGTACTCGCGCAGGGAATGGGCATCGCTCGCGGGGTCGATCGCGGCGGCTGCCCCGCTGGCCGCACAGGAAACTCCCAATCGAGAGCGGGACATGCTGAAAAGGCATTTGGAGTCGAACGCGAGAGCCGCCTCGGCACTCGAATCCGTTGCCTTGACGCCCGCCGACGAACCCATCTTCGGGCTGGTGGTGAGATAGCGCGATGGCGACCCCCGGCGTGTTCTTTAAATCGATTACGGAACTGAACCGGATGCTGGTGAATCGGGAGATCTCCAGCCGCGAACTCACGGAAGCGTATCTGGACCGGCTGGAGACGTTTGGGCCGAAGTACAACGCACTCGCCTCGCTCACGCGCAAATCGGCCATGGAGCAAGCGAAAAACGCGGACGAGGAACTGAAGCGCAAGCGCTATCGCGGCCCGCTGCAGGGCATCCCGTTTGGAGCGAAAGATCTGCTCGCCTATCCCGGTTATCCCACCACGTGGGGCGCGAAGCCATACGCCACGCAGGTCTTCGAGACGAAGGCGGCGGCGATTGAGAATCTCGAAGGCCGGGGCGCGGTGCTGGTAGGGAAACTGGCCATGGTGGAACTGGCCGGCGCGGGTGGACATGAATACGCGGCGGCTTCGTTTACGGGGCCGGGCCGCAACCCCTGGAATCCGGAGTACTGGTCCGGTGGATCGTCGAGCGGTTCGGGCAGCGCGGTGGCCGCCGGCCTGGTTCCCTATGCGCTCGGCTCGGAGACTTGGGGATCCATCCTCACCCCGAGCGCATTCTGCGGGGTAACGGGCTTGCGGCCCACGTATGGCTACGTCAGCCGATTCGGAGCGATGCCGGTAAGCTGGACGATGGATAAGATCGGCCCGATGTGCCGCTCCGCGGAAGATTGTGGCCACGTGCTCCAGGCAATTTCGGGCGGGGATAGCCGGGACCGCGGCTCCGCGGGAAAGTCCTTCTATTACGGGCCGCAGTACGCCGGCGACATCACGCGGCTTACGATTGGCTACAACCCCGTCGATTTCGAGGAATGGGCCGAGCCAGCCACCCGCGCCGGATTCGCTGCAGCCCTCGAGGTGTTCAGAAAACTAGGGCTGCGTCTTCAGACAACCGAGCTCCCGGATTTCCCCTACGGAAGCGTGGCGGGCGCCGTGATCCGCGCGGAATCCGCCTCTGTTTTTGAGCAACTGGTTCGGGACGGCCGGGTGGAGGAGTTGGCGGATTCGTACCAGATCGCAGGCCTCCAGGCTTCCCTGGAGATGAAGGCGACCGAGTATTTACGCGCGCAGCGCATTCGCGGAAAGATGCAGGAAGAACTGGTTCCCCTGTTCCGGAAGCTGGATATTCTCATCACCCCCTCGCGGCTGGAAACAGCGAACCGGATCGACACGTCGCTCCATGCGCCCGCCTCGCAGCGGAAAAGTCCGAGCGCGCGGGGGCTCACCGGTCTTGGCGCTGCGGGAAACCTGTTGGGATGGCCCGCGCTCTCGATTCCCTGCGGTTTCGCCGATGGGCTTCCGATCGGGCTGCAACTGGTGACGAGACCCTTCAATGAGAACCGCATTCTGGCTGTGGGAGATGCGTACCAGCAGCACACCGACTGGCACCTGCGGCAACCGCCTGTCGCTTAAGAGCGCGGCGGGTTCTGCCGAATTTTATCCTCTTGAATAGAAAATGACGGCAATCGTGCCGTATAGTACTAAAATATTCTCATTCGTTAAAAAGCTGCTGATATAGACTGGATAGAGAAAACCTTTTAGACGCCACTGGCGTCAGAGCTAGCAGATATCGTGATGTGCTTGCGAAACCCTTCGAGCCGCGGCTTTGCGCCGTATGATTTCCGCGCGAATGGGGCACGGGGCGGGTGGCTATGCAAAGGATGGCAGATATTATGCAACGAATGCCGGATAGGCAAAGAATGACTGTACCTTACGTCACTGCATCCGCCGACCGCTTTGAGCGCCTCGCGCGGATCGCTTCCGTGCAACGGATGGACCTTTGCCAGGTGTCGACCGTCGCGGAACTCGAAAGCTGGCTGGCATCGAATCGCACTTCGGTGCTGATCACGGATTCGCAGTTGGAGGATGGGGACTGGCTGGATGCGCTCGAATGTTGCCGTTCGCGCGCGCCGGAAACCCGCGTGGTGGTGACCGCGCGCACGGATAGCCCTTCGCTCTGGACGGAGGTAGCGGAGGCCGGAGCCGTCGATTTCATCGCGCAGCCATTCTACGCGCCGGAGGTGCGCCGCTGTCTGCGGACCCTTTCCGAATTCGTGGGACGCGAACAACTCGCCGAAGCCGCCATATAATGGTGGGTTCCCGGAGAGTTCCCAAATGCCCGATACGGTTTCTGCGTTCATCGACTCCAATCAAGAGCGGTTTCTGAGCGAACTGTTCGAATTCCTAAGAATCCCCAGCATTTCTACCCTACCCGAGAACCGGGGCGATGTACGCCGCGCGGCAGGGTTCGTGGCGGACAGCCTGCGCGCCGCGGGGCTCGAGAATGCAGAGTTGATCGAAACCGAAGGCCATCCGCTGGTCTACGCCGATTGGCTGCACGCGCCCGGCAAGCCCACCGTGCTCTGCTACGGGCATTACGACGTGCAACCGCCAGACCCCCTCGATCTCTGGAAGACGCCGCCTTTTGAACCCACGATTCGCGACGGTAACCTTTTCGCGCGCGGTTCCGCCGATGACAAGGGTCAAATGTACATCCACGTCAAAGCCGTCGAGGCACTGATGCGGACTTCCGGCAGCCTTCCGGTGAACGTGAAGTTCCTCGTGGAGGGCGAGGAGGAGATCGGCGGCAAATCCGTGGCGGCATACGTGGCGGCTAACGGAGCGAAGCTGAAAGCGGACGTCGCACTGGTCTCCGATACGGCGATGTACGCCCCCGGCCTGCCGACGCTCTGCGTGGGCCTGCGCGGTTTGGTTTACACGGAAGTCGCCATGAAAGGCGCTGCGCGCGATCTGCATTCCGGCCTTTACGGCGGCGCGGCGCCGAACCCGGTCTTTGCGCTCATCGAACTGCTGAGCCAGGCCAAGGACACCGGGGGACGCATCCTGATACCCGGCTTCTATGACGATGTTGAGGACCCGAGCGAGGTGGAGCTCGAAAGCTGGAAGTCTCTGCCGTTCAATGAAGCCGAGTTCCTGAGCAAGGAAGTGGGCGCGCAGGCGTTGACCGGAGAAACGGAGTATTCGGTGCTGGAGCGCGTCTGGTCCCGCCCGACGCTCGAAGTTCACGGGATTGCCGGCGGCTTCACCGGGGCGGGAGCGAAGACGGTGATCCCGGCGGAAGCAACCGCCAAGGTGAGTTTTCGTCTGACGCCGAACCAGGATCCCGATCGGATTGTCGCATCGTTCCGCGATTTCGTGGCGGAACGCACGCCGGCGGGCTGCCAGGCGGAAGTCCGGGTCCTGAGCGCGGGGCCGGCCTGCATGGTGAATCCGGACCATCCGGCCATCCGCGTGGCGGCGTCGGCCTTTGAGGAGACGTTCGAGCGCGAAACGGTGTTCGTGCGGAGCGGTGGATCAATTCCCATCGTCGGCGATTTCGCTACGCATTTGGGCATCCCCACGATCCTGATGGGCTTCGGCCTCCCCGACGACGGATTGCATTCCCCGAATGAGAAATTCGCGGTGGAAAACTTTTACAAGGGCATTCATACCGTTGCCCACTTCCTGGAAAAGTACGGGGAAGCCTCCTGACGCAGCCGCCTGCAAGCGCCATCAACTCGGAAGCTGAAGAGGCCGGGGAGGTCCCATTGCCCGGCGATTCGGCCAAACTGGAGCACGCCCGCATCGTCCGCTCCGCCGGGATCGTCTCGGGCGCGGTGGCGCTCAGCCGCCTCACCGGGCTGCTGCGGGAAGTGGTGATGGCCACGCTCTTCGGCGCCGGGCCGGTGATGGACGCGTTCATCCTCGCCTTCCGTATCCCCAATCTCCTGAGGGACCTTTTTGCCGAAGGAGCGCTCTCTTCTGCCTTCGTCCCCACGTTCACGCAATACCTCACAGAGAAGAGCAAGCGGGAAGCCGCAGTGCTCGTCCAACTGGTGTCGACCACCATCGTCCTCTTCGTGGGCGGGCTTTGCCTGCTCGGGATGCTGTTCACGCCTCAATTCGTGGATTTGCTGGCCAGCGAGTTTCACGCGGTGCCCGGCAAGTACGAACTGGCGGTGCAACTCACCCGCATCATGTTCCCGTTCCTGCTGCTGGTCTCGCTGGCCGCTCAGGCCATGGGCGTCCTCAACGCTTGCAACCAGTTCGCCGTGCCCGCGCTCGCCTCCAGTTTTTTCAATATCGGCTCTCTATCGATCGGGTTGGCGCTGGGCTATCTGGCCGGCCCCGCGCTGGGGATTTCCCCGATCGAGGGGATGGCTTACGGCGTGGTGATCGGCGGGCTATTGCAGTTGTTGTGGCAGGCGCCCAGCCTGGCGAAGCGGGGCTTTTCCTTTGGCTTTCGCCTGGATTGGCAGCATCCCGGCCTGCGCCACATCATGCGCCTGATGGGCCCTGCCATCTTAGGCGGGGCTGCCGTGCAGGTCAACGTCATGGTGAATACGGCCCTGGCCGCGAGCGTCCTGGACCCGTTGCGCGGCGCAAGCGGGCCGATCAGTTGGCTGGGTTACGCCTTTCGCTTCATGCAGTTACCCCTGGGTCTGTTCGGGGTTGCGATCGCCTCCGCCACGCTGCCTTCCATTTCGCGCAGCGCCGCCAAAGCGGATTTCCACGAGTTCCGGGAAACGCTCAGCCGCTCCCTGGGTCTCGTGTTTCTGCTCACCATCCCCTCCTCCATCGGGCTTGCCCTGTTGGGGGATTCGATGATCGGCGCGATTTACGAAGGCGGCCGGTTTCTGCTCTACGACACGCAGCAAACGGCCATGGCGTTGAAGTTTTACGCGCTCGGGCTGGTGGGATACGCCGCCACCAAGATCCTGGCCCCCGCCTTCTACGCGATCGATGACGCCCGGTTCCCGATGTGGGTGAGCCTCTCCTCCATCGTCACCAATTTCGCCGTCGCCTACACGATGGTGAAGGTCTATAACGTGGGCTTTTGGGGGCTGGCGCTCAGCACGTCGGTGGTGGCGACGATCAGCTTCCTGGTGCTGTTCGTGGTGATCCGGAATCGTCTGCAAGGGGTCTTCGGGCGGCGTTTGCTTGAGAGCTTCCTTCGCATCTGCGGAGCGTCAATCCTGATGGGGGTGGTTTGCTGGCTTTCGAGCAGCGCGGTGGCAGCCGTGCTCGGCGTGCGCAAGTTGGCCTACCTCGTGGACGTCGCGGTCTCCGTGCCGCTGGGTCTCGTAGCGTACATGTTTGCGTGCCGATTGCTGGGCGTCACGGAGATTGAAGCGGCGCAGCACGCCATCGCGGGTCCGCTCAAGAGGATCGCCGGAGTGCTGCGTGATAGAATGCGGCCTTGATGTCCCCCGATATTAGGCTACTGGTTCCAATCCAGACTCTCGATGAAGCGATTGCCGAGTTTAGCGCGGAGATCGATAGTCTTCCGAAGCATATTGCCGCCATTGAAAAGAAGCTGCATGCGGGTGAATCGAAGCTGCGGGCGGATAAAGAGGCGCTGGCCGCGAACCAGAAGAGCAACCGCGATCTCGAAGGGGAAATCGCGGACCACAACGCCAAGATCTCCAAGCTGAAGGGGCAGATGCTGCAAGCCAAGACGAACGAGCAGTACAAGGCCTTCCAGCACGAGATCGACTTCAACGAGGATGCCATCCGGACGGCGGAAGACCGGCAACTCACCCTGATGGAACAGGCGGAGAGCCTGACTGCGAATGTCGCAAGCGCGGAGGCGGCGCTGAAGGTGGAGCAGGCCTCGGTGAAAGCGGAGCGCGCGGAGGCCGAGAAGCGCGTGGCGGACCTGGTGGCGTTGCGGGAGAAGGACCTCGCCGAGCGGGAATCCCTCGCCGCGCAGCTCAGCAAAGACGTTCGACGCCATTACGAGAGCATGAAAAGCAAGGGCCGCCGCAAAGTGGTGGCCGAGGTCTCCGCGGGAACCTGCGGCGGCTGCCACCTAACCGTCCGCCTGCAGGTGGTGCAGGAACTCGCCATGACGGACGAACTTCATCGCTGCGACACCTGCGGCGCGTATCTCTATGTGATTCCGGCAACGGCGGTGGACGAACATGGGCCTTCCTGAGAGCCCGGCGCCACTTCCATGGATTCTTGAATCCGGGCCATCACGAAACCAAATTGAAGCGGCGCCCGCCGGGCAGCGAAAGGGCCGCCCCGGACGGGTGCGGTTGGCGGACTCCTTAAGAATCCCGGCACAAACGGCCCACGCGCGGCACAGCGATACAGCCGGTCTCCCCAATAAGTGGTTTCGTGGCACTCTAGGTGGAGCGGCTATTCCCTAACAAAGCTGAATGAACCGATTCAGAAAATCGCGGGAGCAAAATCTTCATTAACAGGTACAATATGGGGAGCAGGAGTAGATTTCCCACAAGTTGATCGAGCGGAAACAAAGAGTTAGCAATCCGGCTCCAAGTTGCGTGCCGGAACTCAAAGGGGTCTTCCCGAGCGCCCCATACCGCCACCGGAAGCAGCCGGCGGAGCCATCTTTTATATCGGCTGCGCGACTCGGGCGCTTCCGCCGTTCCGATGGACATTAGCGCCATGTTTTTGACATATCTTCCCCTTGGGTTTTTCGCGTCCCGATCCACGGTCGATCAGGTGATGTCGCAGCTATTTGATGACACCTTCGCGGGAATTCATCAACCGGCGCTGTTTGACTATTCGTTGATGATCCCGTATTTCGTCCTGCTGGCGATCTTGTCAGTATTCGGACTGCACCGCTTTGAAATCCTGTGGCGGTACTACCGGAACAAGAAGAAATTGAATCTGCCGCCCGCCGCGCAATTCGCGGAGCTTCCGCGCGTTACCATCCAGCTTCCGCTTTATAACGAGCAGAACGTCGTCGAACAGTTGATCGAAGCGGTCAGCAAGATGGATTACCCGCACGATCGCCTGCAGATCCAGGTGCTCGACGATTCCACCGACGACACCACCGCGGTCTGCGCAGCCGTCGTTTCCCGGTATCAGGCGATGGGTCTTCCCATTGAACTGCGCCCCCGGACCAACCGGCAGGGTTACAAAGCGGGCGCGCTCGAAGAGGGGCTCGACACCGCGACCGGTGAATTCGTCGCCGTCTTCGATGCGGATTTCCTTCCGCCCGCGGACTTCCTCCGCCGCACCATCCACTACTTTACTGACCCGAAAGTCGGCGTCGTGCAGACGCGCTGGGGCTACACCAACCGCGATTTCAACCTACTTACCGAAGTTCAGGCGCTGCTGCTCGATGCTCACTTCGTCCTGGAGCATGGATCGCGCTACGCCACGGGCGCCTTCTTCAACTTCAACGGCACGGCGGGCATCCTCCGCAAGACGATGATCCGCGACGCGGGCGGGTGGCAGCACGACACGCTCACCGAAGATTCGGACCTCAGCTACCGCGCGCAGATGAATGGCTGGCAGTTCGTCTACCTGCCGGATGTCGTGTGCCCCTCCGAACTCCCGGTGGAGATGTACAGCTTCCAGACGCAGCAGTTCCGTTGGGCCAAGGGCCTCACGCAGGTCTCGAAGAAGCTGCTGCCCCGGCTTCTCCGCTCAAACGCGCCCCGGCACGCCAAGGTTCATGCCGTGCTGCATCTGATTCCGAATATCTCTTACCCGATGATGATCGGCGTTTCCGCGCTGATGCTGCCGGTGATGATCGTCCGTTTCTACATGGGATGGCTGGAGTTCTTACTGCTCGACGTACCCGTGATGACGGCTTGTTTCGCTTCGCTGATCGCGTTCTATTGCTGCGCCCAGAAAGAACTCCACCCGGATAACTGGAAGCGCTCCCTGCTCTTCATGCCGGCGCTGATGGCGGTGGGGGTGGCCCTCACATTCATCAACACCAAGGCGGTGATCGAGGCGCTGCTCGGCGTGAGTTCCAGCTTTGTCCGCACGGCAAAGTACGCGATTCAGGGCCGGACGAAAGTGGTCGAGAAGGCCAAGAAGTACACGCGCCCCAGCGGCTTTCTCCCTTGGTTGGAGCTCGCAGCGGGCGGCTACTTCGCCGGAATGATGGTGTGGGCGGTGGATTCGCTTCAAGTCCTCTGTCTGCCCTTCCTCTCGTTGTTCGTGGGCGGCTACTTCTGGGCCGGCTTTGCCACCTTGTATGAGGAGTATCGCGGCCAGTGGCGCGCCACCGTGGCTGCGCGGGGCGTACCCATGAAGACCGTCCGCGCCGACTAGCGCCTGCCGCTGCCCGTTGCGCGTCCACCCGGCGGATCTGAGAGAATACGATGGTCCCCGCGCGGACGACCCGCAACCATGGCATCGCTCATCATTCTCCTGGCCGGATTGGCGGCCGTATTGGGATGGACCTCCTTCCGCTACCGTCGCCGTTGGCTTTCCATCGATGCGGCGCTTACTTCCATCGGCCCGGTGCTCGCGAGGCAGCAGAATCCTGAAGTACTCAGCGCGTTGTGCGGGTCAGGAGATTGGCGCACCATCCTGGCGGGTGGCCAGAACCATCCCGGAATTCATGCCAATGAGACCCGCTGCCCAGGGCGGCTCTTTTACACCGTCAGCACCAGGCAGACCCTGATTGAGGACGTTCCCCTCTCCCGCTGGTTGAAATTCGGGAAATGGAACCCCTGCACCTCCGGCTTTCCCCAGCCCGCGCCGCCGGAAAAATGCCCCGAGGAATGCCTGCCCGTCTGCACGCACAAATGGAATGGCTGGACCATCGCCTGCAATCTGCGCACGGGGCAGTATGTGCTGAATGCGAATACCTATGCGCAGTACCGCTGTCTGATGCCCGGGAGCCCCGACCTCAACAAAGAGCCCAACCTGTACCCGCCGGAACAACTGGAGCGTCCGGGGTTGCTGTAGTCCCGGCATTCCGCGGCGGTCTCGTAGCGATTTCCCCTCCCGATCCGGAAGGCGCGCGGAAATCGATGCCAAAATGGGAGAGTGCATTCGCTGACCATTGACGAACAGATCGCGTACCTCGCCAAGGGATTCTCGGAGATCATCCGCGTCGAAGATTTGAAGAGCCGGTTGCTCGAAGCGGCGAAGGAGGGACGCCCCCTGCGCGTGAAGGCGGGGTTTGACCCCACCGCGCCGGACCTCCATCTGGGCCACACCGTTCTCATCCGCAAGATGAAGCATTTTCAGGACCTGGGGCACACCGCCATCTTTCTGATCGGGGACATGACCGGGTTGATCGGAGATCCTTCGGGCCGCAACCTCACCCGCCCGCCGATGACCCGGGAGCAGATCGCCGCGAATGCCGAAACCTACCGGCAGCAGATTTTCAAGCTACTCGACCCCGCCAAGACCGAGATCCGCTTCAATAGCGAATGGCTGGAATCACTGGGCTTTGAGCCCATGGTGCGGCTTTGCTCCCACTACACCGTTGCCCGGCTGCTCGAGCGCGACGATTTCACGAAACGCTACCGCGAAGGCAGCCCGATCTCCCTGCATGAGTTTCTCTACCCGGTCTCGCAGGGCTACGATTCCGTGGCGCTGCGGGCGGACGTCGAACTCGGCGGGACGGACCAGAAGTTCAATCTCCTGGTGGGCCGCGAGATCCAGAAAGCCTACGGGCAGCCCCCGCAGATCGTCGCCACCACGCCTCTGCTCGAAGGGCTGGACGGCGTGCAGAAGATGTCAAAGTCGCTCGCGAACTACGTCGGGATCACCGAGGCTCCGGCGGAGATGTTCAAAAAGCTGATGTCGATCAGCGACGAACTGATGTGGCGCTACTACGAAATGCTCACCGACCTTTCTATTCAGGAGATCGCCGCCCTGCGCGGGCGAGTGGAGGCGGGGGATGCGCATCCCATGGAATCGAAAATCGCTCTGGCCCGGCGGATTATCGGCGATTTCCATAGCGCCCCGGAGGCGGACGCCGCCGCCGGGGAATTCAACCGCGTGGTACGGCAAGGCCAGGCTCCGTCGGACCTCGAAACGATGGATCTTCCGGAAGGCGTGCTAATGGATGGCCACGTACGCGTCGATAAATTGCTTGCGAAGACGGGCATGGCTCCTTCGGTCAGCGAAGCCGCGCGGCGCCTGAAAGCGAATGCGGTGGAGATTAATGGCGAGAAGGTGGTGGACCTCAAGTACACGCCGAATTCTCCGGAATTGCTGGTGCAATCGGGAAAGCAATGGCGGCGCGTGCGTCTCTAGCGCGTGGAATGCCCGCAACTTCTTCGCGCGAATCGATTTAGAATGCTTACGAGGGCAATTCGCGATGGGTTGCCCCGGTGGGTAGAGGAGGTTTCATCTCCGCCTTGCGATTTCGGGCAATGCTTCCGTTGGTGCTGCTTGTGGCGGCAACACCGTGGTGCGCTTTGGCTCAGAACACACTGGCTGCGCGCGAAGGCCAGGATCGCTGGGTCCCCTTTGGCAATACCTCCATCCTGGCCGGCGTGGCGGGAGAAGCTTCAGGCCCGGTGGAGCGCGTCTGGTTCGATGGCGCGGCCCCGGCGGTCCAGTTGCCCGATGGCGAGATTTATCGATGGATGGAACGGCGGGGTTGGGCGTTGATTGAGAATGCCACGTCGCCCGAACGCCCGGAGAACCGCATCGTTCCGCGGCCCAGGGCGGATGCGCGGTTCACCCTCGCGCACCCCATGGCGCGGAATGTCGTCTATGCGCTGGGCGACCAGATTTACCGCTCAGACGACGGCGGCACGCATTGGACGGGGCTCACCCGGTATCGTGGGATCTCTCTGCTGGGCGAATCGCTTGCCGACCTGGCGCTCAATCCACTCGACCCCGAGGATCTCCTCGTTGCCGGCGACCTGGGTATCTGGCGCAGCCGCGACAGCGGGCTTACCTGGTTCCATGCGGGAGAAGGGCTTCCCACGTTTTCCGCCACGAAGATCCTCCGTTTTCCCGAAGGCGCCCGCGGATTCATAGTGGAACTGCGGGATGGGCGGACGCTCGAATGGGTGCCGGGCTCCGTCCACGGCTGGAAATTGCTGGTTCCGGCATTCGAGGGGTCTGCTCCGCCTGCGGTCCGCAAACTTGGGCTGCTTGTTTCGGCGTGGGATTCCACGGGAGCGCAGATCTATGTGGGGCGCACGGATGGCGCGCTCCTCTCCTCCGCCGACGATGGCGCCACTTGGAGAGCGTACACCCAGCCGGATCTCAAGGCGGTTCGCGCACTCTATGTGAATCCGGACGACGAACGGATGGCCATCGCCGTGGCGGATTCCGATACGGGCGCAACGCTGCTGCTGCGCACGCTCAACGGCGGCGCGTTTTGGGACAACTGGACGCCGCTTGGGCTGAATTCCCGTTCCTGGGATGCCGCGGCGCCCGGATTCGCGCAGGACGCGCTGTTTCTGGTGGAGGGCCAAACCACGTACCGCTTCCACGTGGATTTCCGCTCCATGAGCCGCCCCTCTTCGGGATTGCCCTTCCGGCTGGATGGGCTCCCCGCCCGCGCGGTGGATCTGCGCTTAGACCCATCGGGCACGATCCTGTATGCACTAGCGGAGAATCGCGGAGTCTATTCGGTGGAAGCACCGGGGGTGGCCGCGCAGCCGCTCGTGCGGAATGCGGCGGACCTTGGGCGCGCGCCCGCCACGCCGGGGGCATTGCTGAGTGTGTATGGGGAACCGTTCCGCCGGCTGCGAGCCAATGGCGCGGATGCCGTCCTCCTAGGGAAGCGGCCCGGCAGCGCGCAGGTGCAGCTTCCTTACGGGCTCGTTTCGGACCGCGTCGAGCTGGCCTTCGAGGGGAACGACAACCAGATTCGGACGCTGGCTCTTCCTCTGCGCCCGGCGCAGCCTTCAATTTTCCTGCATCCCGATGGGAACCCGTTCGTGCTGCATCCGGAGAACGGATTGTTCATGGACGAAAACAACCCGATTCCGCCCGGCAGCCGCTTTCAGGTGCTGTTGGCCGGGTTGGGCGCAGTGTCTCCCGATTGGCCCTCCGGAATGGCTGCGCCGCTCGAGAATCCCCCTGCCGTCGTCGCCCACGTCGAAGCATTTGTGAACGGGCTCCGCATTCCGGTCATCAAGGCCACGCTCGCCCCCGGTTACGCCGGAATTTACCTGGTGGAACTGGAATTGCCCGGCGTGATGGATGAAGGGCTGGCCGAACTCCGGATCGTCGCCGGAGGGAATGCGAGTAATCCTGCCGGAATCCATATCGCCTACTAGCGGGCTCGCGAGGCTCCCCTTCGAACGGACGAAACCGGCGGCGTACCCGCGCGTCCTAAATGTGGCCCCATGGACGCCGTTGCGCGGGAGCGCGCGTAGACGTGAGACCATCAGTACCAGGTGAGGGAAACCGGCATGCACTTCCTGAGACGAACGGTTCTGGCGGCGGCCACGCTGGGCTTGGCAGGCAACGCATTGGTTGCGCAGGAGAGCCCCACTCCCAAACTGGCGCCCTATTTCCCCACGCCCATCAGCGTGGTGGAGAAAATGCTCACGCTCGCCAAGGTGAAGCCATCGGATACGGTTTACGATCTGGGCAGCGGCGACGGCCGGATCGTGCTGATGGCGGCGGAGAAGTTCGGCGCGAAGGCCGTGGGCGTGGAGTACGATATGCCGCTCGTCATCCAGAGCCGCATGGCGATCAAGCGGAAGAAGCTGGATAGCAAGGCCTCCATCATCCATGGAGATATGCTTCTGCAGGACTATTCCCCGGCTTCGGTGGTGACGGTATATTTGCTCCCCACGTCGAACGACCGCATGCGCCCGATCCTTGAGAAACAGTTGAAGCCGGGAACCCGCATCGTCTGCCACGATTTTGAGTTTTCCGGCTGGACGCCCGCGGAAACCGTGACCATCGAGGATGACGGCGAAGGCCGCAGCCACACGCTCTTTCTCTATATCCGGAAGTAATGCCCTGGGCTCCCGTATAGCGGACTTTCCCCGTGCCGCTTGCGCTGCCCCGGGCTTCCACCCCACGCGCGCAGGAACTGATATAAGCTTTGGGGTATGAAACCGGACAATCCAACCCCTGCTCCAAATGCGGCCGCACCCTCCCGAAGGGAGATGCTTAGCGGCGCCGGCAAGACTCTCGGCGTCTCGGCCCTGGCCGGATTGGCATTGCCCCACGTGCATGCAGCCAACAGCAACACCATCCAGATTGCGCTGGTGGGCTGCGGCGGACGCGGCACGGGCGCGGCGATGAACGCGCTTTCCGTAACCAACGGCCCCATGAAACTGGTGGCGATGGCGGATGTCGTGCCCGCGAAAATGAACTCAAGCTACGACAAGCTGAAGACCCAGTTCGCGGACAAGGTGGACGTTCCCCCCGAGCGGCGCTTCCTGAGCTTCGACGCCTTCCGCAACGCAATGGATGCGCTCAAGCCCGGCGATGTGGTGATCCTGGGTGCGCCGCCCGCCTTCCGCTGGCACCAGTTCCGCTACGCCATCGACAAGGGTCTCAATGTCTTCATGGAGAAGCCCATCACCGTCGACGGCCCCACAACGAAGCGGATGCTCGCCCTCGGCGAAGAGGCTTCGCGCAAGAACCTCAAGGTGGGCGTGGGGCTGATGGTGCGCCACTGCCGCGCGCGCCAGGAGTTGCACCGGCGCATCCAGGACGGGCAGATTGGCGAGATCGTGGCGATGCGCGCGTACCGGATGGGGCAAGGCGGCGGCACGTCCGGCCCCACGCCCGCCGGTGTGAGCGAACTCACGCACCAGATTCAGCACTTCCACGCATTTCTGTGGGCAAGCGGGGGCGTATTCAGCGACTACTACATCCACCAGATTGACGAGTGCAGTTGGATGAAGAACGCCTGGCCGGTGGAAGCGCACGCGATGGGCGGACGGCACTATCGCGGAGATTCGCTCGACCAGAATTTCGACACCTATTCCGTGCAATATGTATACCCGGATGGCACACGCCTCTATTTCGACGGCCGCAACATGAAAGGCTGCCGCGACGAATTCGCCACGTATGCCCACGGCACGAAAGGCTCGGCTGTAGTCTCCACGCTCAGCCACACGCCGGGGATGACGCGCATCTACAAGGGCTACAAGATCCCCTG
This sequence comes from Bryobacterales bacterium, assembly GCA_020847315.1. GTDB lineage: Bacteria > Acidobacteriota > Terriglobia > Bryobacterales > Bryobacteraceae > JACTMJ01. The sequence goes on from JADLCF010000035.1 coordinate 35,803, forward strand.
GGTGGCCAGCCGGCAGCAACTGCCGCTGCCCCCGGACCCGAACGTCACGTGGGCATTCCCTCAACCGGAAACCAGCCCTTACCAGTTCGAGTGGGACGATCTGATGGATGCCATCCGCAACGATAAGCCCTACAACGAAGTGAAGCGCGGCGCGGAAGCCAGCATGGTGGCCAGCATGGGCCGGATGGCGGCGCACACCGGACGCATCGTCACATTCGACGAGATGTTGAACTGCCCGCATGAGTTCGCGCCCAACGTGGATAAGCTCACCATGAACGGCCCCGCGCCCTTGCAACTGGGCCCCGATGGGCGCTATCCGGTGCCTGAGCCCGGCATCAAGACGGACCGCGAATACTAGACGGCAATTCCAAGAGATCGCCGGAAAGAGAAGGGGCCACCGCATGCCGGTGGCCCTTCTCCTTATGGAACTTGCGGGAGACGATGGAGCCTACTCCGGAACCCCTCGCCTACGCCGTCGCCCGCTTTCTGGTGAGCGGACGCGCCTTCTTTCCGGTGCTGAAGGTCGCTTCGGCCATGGAGCCTTCGACGAGTTCCGTCTGCTCCTGGATGTGCCGTTTGTGAGACCCCGTGGCCGGGCTGGCGCTCGGCTTTCTTCCCATGTAGTAGACGTTACGTCCGCTTTCCGCGAGAAGGTCGTCCAACCGCTCCCGCATGAATCCCCAAGCGCCCATATTGCGCGGCTCTTCCTGCACCCACACCACCTCCGCGGTCAGCGGGTAGCGATGGATGAGATCGCGAATCTGCCTTTCGGGGTAAGGATAGATTTGCTCCACCCGGACAATGGCGACGTTGTCGAGGCCCTGCTCCTTACGGTACGCGATCAGGTCGTAATACACCTTGCCGCTGCACATCAGAATGCGGCGCACGTTCTCCGCCGCGATCGGATCCACCTCGCCGATCGTCTCCCGGAAGGAACCTCCCGTGATATCCTCCAGGCCGGAAACGGCCATTGGATGGCGCAGCAAACTCTTGGGCGTAAAGATCACGAGCGGCATCTGCATCGCCGCCCCCTGCTTGCCGCCGTACATCTGGCGCCGCAACACGTGGAAGTACTGCGCCGGCGTGCTGCAATTCACCACCTGGATATTATCTTCCGCGCAGAGGATCAGAAAGCGTTCGATGCGCGCGCTCGAGTGCTCCGGCCCCTGCCCTTCGTAGCCGTGGGGCAGCAGCATCACGAGACTGCTCGGTTGGCTCCATTTCTGCATGGAACAGGTGATGAACTGGTCGATCATGATCTGGGCCCCGTTGAAGAAGTCGCCGAATTGCGCTTCCCAGAGGACCAGCGTGAGCGGGTCCCCGATGGTGTACCCAAACTCATAACCGAGCACCGCATACTCGCTGAGCGAGCTATCCCAAACCTGGAAATGCGCCTGGTCCGGCGAAAGATGCTGGAGCGGCGTATATTCCTGGCTCGTCTCCGCGTCAACCAACACCAGGTGGCGCTGGCTGAACGTGCCCCGTCCGGAATCCTGGCCGCTCAGGCGCACGGGCGTGCCTTCGAGCACCATCGTGCCGAAGGCGAGGGCTTCCGCGGTGGCCCAATCGATATGGAAATCGGCCTGGAAAATCTCCTCGCGCCGGAAGACAAACTTGCGCAGCTTCGGGTGCAGATGAAAGGTCTCGGGGAGGTGCGTCATCCCGCGCACGACCGTCTCAAGGATGTCACGGCCAACCGAGGTGCGCGGCGGGGCTTCCGTCTTCTCCTCGGGCGGCGCGGCCAGGCTATCCGCGCTCAGGGAGATGCTGTTCTTCTGCTGCGCCGCCTGGTAGGCCTCCTCGAGATGCTGCACGTGCCGTTTGTGGATCTGCGCCACTTGTTCGGGCGTGGTCATGCCGTCGCGCGTGAGAAGTTCCCCATAGAGCGCAGCAACGCTGGGGTGCTCCTTGATCTTGCGGTACAGTTCCGGCTGCGTGTAGCTCGGGTCGTCGCCTTCGTTGTGGCCGTGGCGGCGATAGCAGAACATATCGATCACGACGTCTTTCTTGAACGCCTGCCGGTACGCGAACGCGATGTTCAGCACCCGTAGCGCCGCATCGGGGTCGTCGCCGTTCACGTGGAAAATCGGCGCCTGCACCATGCGCGCCACATCCGTGGAGTACGGCGTGGAGCGCGCCTCCTCGGGGTTCGTGGTGAAGCCGATCTGGTTATTGATGATCAGGTGAATCGTGCCGCCCGTCGTATACCCCGGCAACTGGGAAAGATTCAGTGTCTCCGCCACCACGCCCTGTCCGGCGAAGGCCGCATCGCCGTGGAGAAGCACGGGAATCACGCGCTCGCGATCGGCATCCTTCAACCTCTCCTGCTTGGGGCGGACGATGCCCTCCACTACGGGGCTCACCGCTTCGAGGTGCGAGGGGTTCGGCGCGATCGAGACGACAATCTCCTTGCCATCCGCGCCGTAACGGGTGCCGGACGCGCCCAGGTGATACTTCACGTCACCGGAGCCCTGCATCGAAGTCGGGTCCGGGTCCCCCTCAAACGCGCTGAAGATCTGGACGAGGGGCTTGCCGACGATGTTCGCGAGGGCGTTCAAGCGGCCGCGGTGCGCCATGCCGATGACAATCTCATGAACGCCGTCGGCCGCGGCTACGTCGAGCAAGTGGCCGAGGATGGCGATCGCCGTTTCCGCGCCTTCGAGAGAGAAGCGCTTCTGCCCCACGAAGCGGTTGTGCAGGAAGTGTTCGAACTCTTCGGCCTGAATGAGGCGGTCCAGGGTCCACAACCGCACATTGCGCTCAAGCGGCGTATGCGCCGAATCCGGTTCCAGGTTCTGCTGCAGCCAGTCCTTCTGCTCCGGATGCTGGATATTCATGTACTCGCAGCCGATGCGCCCGCAATAGGCGCGCGTCAGCATTTCCAGAATCTCCCGCAGCGTCCGGAAGATGGGCTGCGTCTTGCCTTCGCGATGGCCCAGCGTGCCGGTGAGAAACTGCCGGTCGAGGTCCCAGATCGTCAACCCATAGGTGGAGGGTTCCAACTCCGGGTGATGCACGGGGGCATCGCCCAGCGGATCGAGGTCGGCGATCAGGTGGCCCCGCACCCGGTATGCATTGATGAGCTGCAAGACCGCAGCCTGCTTGACAATATCCGATTCCCGCCCGCCGCCGCCCTGCAGCGAGGACCCCGCGGATTGCCGGTCCCGCGCCCAGTGGACGGGGTTCGACACCACGCCAAGATCGCGGAAAACGTGATCGTAAAACTCGTGTCCACCCTGCAGAAATTCGTGGATTATCCCCAGGAACATCCCGGATTCGGCGCCCTGAATGATGCGGTGGTCATACGTGCAGGTCATGGTCATGACCTTGCTCAGGCCGAGTTGCGAGATCACTTCCGGCGAGGCGCCCTGCCACTCCGGCGGATAGTCGATCGTGCCGGTGGCGATGATCGCGCCCTGATGCACCATCAACCGGGGAATCGAGCCGATCGTGCCCACTGTGCCTGGGTTGGTAAGGGAGATCGTGGTGTTCGCGAAATCGTCCACCGTGAGCTTGCCGCTCCGGCTGCGCCGCACCATGTCGGAGAACGCGCTCAGATACTGCGCGAAATCCATTTCTCCCACGTTCTTGATGTTCGGCACCAGCAGGGAGCGCTTCCCGTCCTTGCCCTCCACATCCACGGCGATTCCGAGGTTGATCTGCTTGCGGAAGATCCGGTGCGGAACGCCATCCACCACGGTATAGGCGTCGTTCAAAGAGGGCGTTTTCTTGAGAGCCTGGACGATCGCCCAGGCGATCAGGTGGGTATAGGAAACTTTCGCCTTGCCATACCGCACCTGATGCTGATTCATGAAATAGCGGTTTTCATCGATCACCTTCACCGGAACCGCGCGTTGCGACGTGGCCGTCGGAACGGTGAGGCTGAGATCCATATTCAGGGCGATCTTGCCGGCGACGCCGCGGATTGCCTCGACCTCTTCATTGGCGGTGGGCCTGTAAGCCGGCGCCGCCGAGGGGGCGGGCGCTGCCGGAGCGCTGCCTGCGGAAGGGGTCGCGGAGTGGCCGTTCGCCGGGGTTGCCGCAACGCTCGAAACGCCGGTCGCATGCGTTTCCGGGCCGCCATTATGGGTCTCGCCATAGTGCGGATCGCGGAAGATCTTCGCCCAGGCGTCGTCCACGGAGGTCTGGCCGTTTACATACTGGCTATACATTTCCTCTTCCAGCCAGCTATTGAGGCTGGGGGACGCTTCCGGCTGTTTCGACATGGATTCTTTTACCGTCCTGAATGGGGCAGTACCGA
>JADLCF010000036.1 GCA_020847315.1 Bryobacterales bacterium
ACCACCGGCTGCATGCGCTTGACGGCGCGCTCATTCGCAGTGCCGAATAACTTGGCGAGAATAGGGTCGATCATAGAAGAACCATCTTCCAGTTTAGCGTAGAGGGGCCTAAATCACTCGAAAGACAGCTTCCGCCACGCATCCGGCGAGTGCCTTTTTGTTGCCGGGCGGGTGCGATAGGATGAGGCCGATGAACCGGCGGCAATTTCTTTCTTCCGGCGCCACCGCGGCGGCTGCCATGGCAACGAATGCAGCATCGCGGCGTCCGCCTAACATCGTTTACGTGATGCTCGACGATCTCGGGTACGCCGACTTTGGCTGTTACGGCCAGAAGCTGATTCGCACCCCGAACGTGGACCGGTTTGCAAGGGAAGGTCTGCGGTTCACGGATTGTTATGCCGGTTCCACGGTCTGCGCTCCGTCCCGCTGCGTATTGATGACGGGCATGCATTCCGGCCACGGCAGTATTCGCACCAACGCCGGTACGATGCCGCTGCTTGCGAGCGATCGCACGGTGGCGTCCGCGCTGAAGCAGGCAGGCTACGCAACCGGCGCTTTCGGGAAGTGGGGGCTCGGCGACATCCGCACGGACGGCGTGCCCTGGAAGCACGGTTTCGACGAATTTTACGGTTACCTGCATCAGGTCCACGCGCATAGCTACTACCCCGATTTTCTTTGGGACAATGACCGGCGGGACCTCCTAAAAGGCAATCACGAGGGACAGGGGAGCGACTATAGCGCCGATCGAATCGCGGAGCGAACGTTCGATTTCGTCCGCCGGCGACGCAACGAGCCGTTCTTCTTGTATGCCTGCTGGACACTCCCTCACGGGAAGTATGAGATTCCCGATGTGACGTCTTACGAGAAGGAACCGTGGGCTCCGGTTGAGAAGGCGTATGCCGCGATGGTGACGAAGGCGGACCACCAGTTTGGACGCTTGCTTGACGTGCTCGAAGAGAATGGCCTGGCCGAGAATACCGTGGTTTTCCTCACCAGCGACAACGGCGGCGTCGATGCGAATTCACGGAAGTTTGACCGGTTTCAGAGCAATGGAACTCTGCGCGGCGCGAAGGGCAATCTCTATGAAGGCGGCATTCGCGTTCCGATGATGGCGCGCTGGCCGGGCGTGACGAAATCGAAATCCGGCAGCGCCGCGCCGTGGGCTTTCCACGATTTCTATCCCACGGCGTGTGAAATAGCCGGAGCGCCGGCGCCAAGCGGCTTGGATGGCCGTTCCGTGGTTCCGCTGTTGCGGGGGGACACGTTAGATGCCGAGCGACCGTTGTATTGGGAATTCTTCCCCTTCGATTTCAAGAATCAACGCTACCGCCTGGAGGCTCTGCAGCAGGCCGTCCGCGTGGGCAAATGGAAAGCCGTGCGGCCGCGCCCGGATAAACCCGTCGAACTTTACGATCTCAGCACGGATCCCGGGGAATCACGGAATGCCGCTCCGGATCACCCGGTTCTGGTGACGAGACTCGAAGGCGTGATGAGAGCGCAGCACACGGAACCGCGCAAGCCGGAAGGGCCCCTCAGCCTGGATTTCGCTAAGGCGTAGGGCCGTTGGTCGTGCGGTGCGGCCTCCTGCTAGACGCGCACGCGGAATTGGGTGTAATCTCCCGAAGGCGCCGTTTCCGTTTCCACGCCGGAAACCAGCGCGAGGCGCGGCCCTATCCGCAGCAATCCTTCCAGTTCCTGAATGGCGGAGGATGCACCGTACGCGACGACTTCCACCGTGCCATCGCCGAGGTTTTTCGCATAGCCGCGCAATCCCATGCGCTGGGCGTGTTTTTCCACAAAAAAACGGTAGCCGACGCCTTGCACGCGGCCACGAACCACAAAACGTTTCGCGCTGTTCGAGTCTTCCGATTTCATGGCGCTCTTACCCTTATTCTGGCGGAAACCCGCCGGGTGTGCAAAAGCACCTGGGCCCTTCGGGAATTGGATTCCGCGGCAAGGTCCGCTGTTTCCCTGGACGCGCTCCTCCGGGCGGACTGATATAAGAAATTTGAATAGGGTTGATGATTTTGACTGATATTTGAGCGCGCGTTAAACTAGACGCTGAGTATGGAGGAGAACGAATGGCGAGTGTGACCGGATCCCAGCCGGCCCGCGAAATCGAACCCCATCTTAAGGGCATCCCGGTTGAAGATCTGAAGCGAGCTTTCCGGTTGATGTATACGTCCCGGTCCATTGACGACCGGGAGATCCTCATGAAGCGGCAGCAGAAGATCTTTTTCCAGGTCTCCGCCGCCGGACATGAAGCAATTCAGACCGCCGCCGGGATGGTGCTTCGCCCCGGCTACGATTGGTTTTTTCCTTACTACCGAGACCGCGCCAGTTCCCTCGCCATGGGCTGGACCGCGCGCGACATGTTGCTGCAAGGAGTGGGAGCGAAGACGGACACGGCTTCCGGCGGACGCCAGATGCCTTCCCACTGGAGCAGCCCGGAACTTCACATTGTCAGTTCGTCGTCGCCCACCGGTTCGCACTATCTGCACGCGGTGGGATGCGCGGATGCTTCGCTGCGGCTGCATCCGGATCGCGATGAAGTCACGCTGTGCTCCACCGGGGAAGGCGCTACGAGCCAGGGCGAATTCTGGGAGTCCCTGAACATCGCCTGTCTGGGAAAATTGCCGATCGTCTATCTCATCCAGGACAACCAATACGCCATCTCCGTGCCGGTGGAAGTGCAGACCGCCGGAGGCAACATCTCGCGGTTGGTGGAGAGCTTCCCGGGCCTCAAAGTCATCGAGGTGGAAGGCACTGACTTCGTGGCGAGCTATCTCGCGCTGCAGGAAGCGGCGCAGTATTGCCGTGAGGGGCACGGCCCCGCCTTCGTGCATGCCCACGTTACGCGCCCTTATTCCCACTCGCTCTCAGACGATGAGCGCCACTACAAGAGCGCCACGGAGCGGGAAGCGGAAGCGGAGCGGGACCCGATCCGTTGGATGGAGCGCTTTCTCATTGAGAAGGGCGTTTACAGCCCCGCGGAGATCACGAGCATTCGCGGCGAGATAGACCGTGAGATCGCCCACATTGAGAATGACGTTCTCAAGGAACCGATGCCGGATCCGGCGGGAGTGATGGAGTTCCTTTACTCGGACAAAGTGGACCCCACCTCTGCCGATTTCGATACTCCCGCGCATGGGCAGGGCGAGCCGCGCACGATGCTCGATGCGATCAACCTCACGCTCCATGAGGAGATGCGGCACAACCCGAAGATGCTCGTGTTCGGCGAGGATGTGGCCGATTGCAGCCGGAGCGAGCATTTGCCGGAGGTGAAGGGCAAAGGTGGGGTGTTCAAAGTCACGCTAGGGCTTCAGCGCGAGTTCGGCGACGACCGATGCTTCAATTCCACGCTTGCCGAGGCGGGTATCGTCGGCAGGGCGCTCGGCATGGCTTTGCGCGGGATGAAGCCGGTGGTGGAGATCCAGTTCTTCGACTATATCTGGCCCGCGATGATGCAGATCCGCGACGAACTCTGCACGATGCGCTGGCGCTCCTACAATGGTTTTTCCTGCCCGGTGGTAATCCGGGCGCCGATCGGCGGTTATCTCAACGGGGGCTCCATTTATCACAGCCAGAGCGGGGAGGTTGCGTTTACCCACATCCCGGGTCTTCGCGTCGTCTTCCCGTCGAATGCGCGCGACGCAGCCGGATTGCTGCGCACCGCCATTCGTTGCGACGATCCCGTGCTTTACCTGGAGCACAAGCGCTTGTATCGCGAACCATATAACCGCGACTCCCATGCGGGCGCGGGTTACATGATCCCGTTTGGCAAGGCGCGGGTTGCACGCTCCGGCGAGAGCCTGACGGTGATCACGTACGGCGCACTGGTCCACAAGGCGGAATTGGCGGCGGCGGAGATGGAACGGGAACTGCCGGGCCGAACGATTGAAGTGATTGACCTGCGCTCGCTCTCGCCGTATGACTGGGATGCCATCAAGGCATCGGTGGAGAAGACGAACCGCGTGATCGTGGCTCACGAGGACACGCTGAGTTGGGGATACGGCGCCGAGATTGCCGCCCGCATCGCGGACGAGTTGTTCCACCGTCTGGATGCGCCAGTGGGGCGAGTTGCGGCGAAGGACGTGTGGGTGGCGTACAATCCGATTCTTGAGAACACGATCCTCCCGCAAGTTAGCGATCTGACGGCCGAAATGCGCCGGCTGCTCTCTTACTGACTTGCTGGAACTACCACCGCCGCTTCCCGTCCGATATCCTGAAAGCGCCTTCGAGAGTACATCTCATCGAGTGGCAGGATTCCAATGAGGAAATACGTTTCGTTCTCAAGAGCCGCGATTTGCGCGAGCGTTCTTACTCTGTTCGTTCTTTGCGCGCATGGCGCCGCGGCGGAGATATTTGCTCAGCCCGTGTTCCGCGTGGACGCCGGCCGGCCTACGCAGGATAAGCCGCAATCGAAATTGTGGTTTGCGCACGGCTCCTGGTGGGCATGGCTTCCTGTCGAAGGCGGAAGCAGCGTCTGGAAACGGAGCGCGGAGGGCTGGCAGCGGCAAACCTATCTTGACTCCTCGCTGAAGGGCTTCCCAGGGCAGGCCGATGTATGGGCGGACCGCGATACGGCCACGGCCGTGCTCGTCGCGCCGGATCGCCTCGCCGTGGTTCAACTGCGCTGGAATGGGCCGGCGCAGCGGTATGCCCTCGCGACGCCGCCTTCTACGTTACGTGTACCTCCGGTGCAGCCGCCGGCCGAGGGTATTGAAACTGCAACTATCGCACGCGATGGACGCAGCCGCTGGTGGATCGCTTACAACTGGCAACGGGAGATGTTCGTGCGACATTCCATCGGCGCCTCGACGCGCGAATGGTCCAATCCCATCGCCGTCAGTACGGCTAAGGCTGACGCGGATGATATTTGCACGATCGTGGCCTTGCCGGGAAGCGTGGCCGTTGTTTGGTCTGACCAGGATCATGATGCCGTCTATTTCCGCGAGCATGACGATGGCGCCTCGCCGGAAGCGTGGAAGCCGATCGAGACTGCGGCGAGCGGTGGGCGCACCGCCGACGACCACCTCCATACGGCGGTGGCGGAGGATGGCACACTCTACATCGCCACGAAGAACTCGGTGGATGCCATGGACCAGCCGCAACTCGTACTCCGCATTCGCGACCCGAAGGGCAAATGGAGGAATTTACCCTATGCGCCGCGGACCAAGGCGGGCGAGCCAAGCCGGCCCATTGTGCTGCTGGGCCGCTCCAGCCGGCTCCTGCTGATCCATTCCCTCTACCACAAGGATGGGCTCGAACCGCGGCGTGACGTCATCGTCTGGCAAACGACCGCCCGCCAACCGGTCGATCTCACGCCAAAGGCGGCGATTCTGCTGGATTCGGACGGCCTACTGAACAATGTTACCGGCAGCAAAGCGGCTCCGCCGGAGGGACAGCCGCAGCTTGTTCTGGCATCGGACCCGGAAGGCCGCGTTTTCGAAGCGCAGTTGCGATAGGGAACCCGCGCCATGTTCCCGCGCGTGTCTTCTTACACGGACAGTTGGGTGGACTTAGAAGGGAAGTTCCGTTGCCGGCCGACGGCTATTTCTTGACTTCCATCTCCACGATGGTGCCGGTACAGGTAGCCCAGGGGGCGAAGCCAATCTCCTGCGAATCTTTTTGGACGACCAGATTCACGTCATCGCCCTTGATGAACATGTTGAAAATGACGGTATCCCCGCAGTAGCGGACTTTGGCGATCTCGGCGTAATGCGGGTCGCTCCACAGGCTGCCGGGACCCCAGTCTTCCAGGAATTTCTCGAAGGCGTAATCGCGGCAGGGCTTCTCTTTAGTGCAGCCGAACATGACGTACGCGGCGGGATAGTTCCGCTCCCCGAGCAGCGCCAGGAAGTGGTCCATGGTCTTCTTTTCAAAGTAGGTCCGGAAGAAGAAATATCCGGAAATGGAGATGGTGGCGACAATCAGGATGGTCCCGACGATCCATTTCCACCGCTTCTCGCGCCGCGCATCGGCAACGCCGTAGTTATTCAGAAAGTCGGACATGGCGCCTGCCCATTTGGACACCGGCGCCGCGCTTTCTGTTTCAAAGCGCGGCGAAAGATCTAGCTGGCTGGATGCGCCTTATCGTAGGCAGTGACGGCTTCGGTGGTAATGTCGAGCGCCGGCTTGAAATAGACCGCGTTCGAAACATCAATGAGGACGTCGAGATCCTTCTCGCTTGCAATCTTCGTCACCACCGCCTGCATCCGCTGACCCACCTGGCCGAGGATAGCGTCGCGATCCCGTCCAATCGACGCCTGTAAATCTTCCTGCATCCGCTGCACGCGCCGCTGGGACATCTGGAGCTTTCCCTGAAGCTCGGCGCCTTGCGCGGCAGTGAGCGTTGCGGCCTGGGAATCCAGCTGATTCTGGATGGCCGCCATTTCTTTCTGGGCGGCCTCGAACTCGTCCTGCCGCGGCTTGTACTTGGCTTCCAGATCGGCTTGCGCCTTCTTGATCTCCGCCGTTTCGAGGATGGCTCGCTGGACGTCGATGATGGCCACTTTCTGTTGGGCCGAAAGGGCGAAGCCGCCGAGCGCGATCAGAGCGCAGGTGGACAAAAGGATGGTCTTAACAAACTGACGCATGGGAAATAACTCAACCTGTGGGACGTGCTCGCAGCTCTTAGGGTAACACACGATTTTACACGAAACGGGTGCTGAAGCCGCCCTTGCTGAAGTTGCCCGGAAGTTGCCCGTGAGCGCGTACGCGCCCCTGCCAGGCAATGGTCCGACAAGCGCGGAATCATCCCAATGGGTGCTGATATAATCGGAGCGCTTGCGCCGATTCGTTGGCGACCGGTTCACCAGAGAGGAGAAACCATGGATCATTCGGCATCCCGCCGCGGCTTTGTGAAAGGTAGCGGGGCGGCAGCGGCCAGCTTTTTGATCGTGAAGCCGGAGACCGCCTTCGGCAGCCAGGCGAACTCCGCGCTTTCGCTGGGGTTGATCGGCTGCGGCAACCGCGGCATGTACGTGAGCAGCCTCTTCGCCAAGAACGAGTTCGCCAAGGTGACCGCGATCTGCGATATTTACCCGGATCGGCTTGCCGCCGGACGCGAGAAGTATTCCGGCGCGAAAGAATTCGGCGCGTATCAGGACATGCTAAGCAGCCCCGTGGATGCGGTGCTCATCGCCACTCCGGCGTTTCTGCACCCGGAACACCTCGAAGCGGCGATTGCGGCGCGGAAGCACATTTACTGCGAGAAGCCGATGGGCGTGAACGTCTTCGACACGCATCGCATTCTGAAGGCGGCATCCAAGGCAGACCCCAAGAAGCGCATCTCCTGCGGATTTCAGCAGCGCTACGGCAAGGCCTATCAGGAAGCGTGGCGGCTTGTGAATTCCGGAGAGCTGGGCAAGCTGCTGGCCGTGCGCGCTTCCTGGATCGGCGGCGGTCCGCCCATCAAAACCGGCCACCCGCCGGAACAGGAGAAAATTCGCAACTGGTTCTTTTATCGCGATTACTCCGGCGACATCATCGTTGAACAGGATTGCCACAACATCGATGTTGTGAACTGGTTCACCGGGCTCTATCCTGCGAAGGTGCATGGCTACGGTTCCAGAATGTCCCGGCGGGAGATCGGTGACATTCTCGATAACGCCTCACTGAATTATCAGTACGGCAGCGACCTCTGCTTCAGTTATCAGGCGACGCAGTTTAATCGGCGCAACGTGAACGGGTGGGACGATATCGGCGAGACTTTCATGTGCGAGAAGGGAACTGTGCAAACTTCGCGCTCCCGCACCGCCGTGTATCTTCCGGGCCAACCCGTGAAGGAAACCAAAGTTCCGCACGACATTACACAGGAAGCGGTGGACGCGTTCGTTGACGGCGCCCGTACCGGCAAGATCGAGAATGCCGCCATTTGGGCCGCGAAGAGCACCCTGAGCGCCGTGATGGGCCGTGACTCGATTTACACAGGCAGGGAATACTCCTGGTACGATGTGCTTCCGGAGACGACGGTTCCCGGCGCATAGCCTGGGCTCGTTGACCGCCAATAGACGAAAATGCCCGGCCATTGCGCCGGGCATTTTCGCGTGCAAGTATCGAAGTGGTCTGGAGCCGCGGGCCGCAGTCTTAGCGCGCGGGGGCTTCCGGCATCCCGCCCCAGTAATAACCGGGCCGGTGCTTTACCCAGTCCGGGCTATACCCATCCACGACGATCTGCAAGGAGTGATATCCACCTTCCTCGCGCGTTTCCGGGCTGGGCGTGTAACTGAGAATGTATTGGGCGTGAAGTTCTTCGCCGAGGCTGGCCAAGGCATCTTCGAGACCGCGCAGCGTCGCGAAAGAATACTCCCGGCCGCCCGTCGCCCGCACCAGGGCTTCCTGCGGATTGCGCCAGAAGATGCCTTTCACGCCACGGTAGAGTTCTTCGAGCAGCGGCACAAACTGCACGGATTGCCCCATGCCGCCGCTTGCTTGCGCCACCGTGGTGGGAGTATTGACCATTCCGGGGTAAAGTCCTCGCGCTTCCGGGGGAATCGGATCCGGGCGGGGAGGCTGCGGGGTGGACGTGAGTTGCTTCAGGACCTGTGAGATATTCACCCCGTAAACCTGAATGTTATTCATCTCGGCGGCGCTCACCACGTTGCGCGTATTCATCTCGCTGCCGCCGTCGCGGGTTTCGGCGATCAAAAGAATCACCCGTCGGCGATTCTTATCCCGGCGTTTCAGCATATTGATGGCCGTCATCACGGCATCGTTGAGCGCGGCGCTGCTGCTGCCCACTTTGATATCCTCCACGCCGGTCTTCAGCTTGTTGTAGTCGCTTGTGAAATCGCACTTGAGCTGCATCCGGTGGTCGAATGCCAACACCGCGGCCTCACCCTGCTCTCCCACGATCAGGTTCTGAATCAGCGCGGGGGTTTCTTTCACGCGCTTCACGGCCCCCTCCGCGCGGGAGTTCGCCTGCATCACCAGCACCAGGGAGACGGGCAGGTAGTCTGCATCGACCTTGATATCCTGCAGCCGCCGGTTATCGAAGAGACGGAACTGTTGAGACCGGATGCCACCCACGGGCGTGCCATCGGGGCGCCGGACGGTTACCGGAACCACGATGCTGATCACGTCCTCACGGATCGTGTACGGGGTCTCCGGCGCCGTTTGAGGCAATGACGATAGAGCCAGGGTCAAAACCAGGGCCGCGATGAAAAATAGGCGCATAGCAACTCTTATCTTCGGACGGCGCACTCCGCCCGGTCGTTTCCGAACGCTTTCATTCTACTACCCGCTTCCGATTGCACCGGTAGGACGCGATGGCGCAATGACATATCATGAGCATGAGTGCCAACGCGCGGCATGCGGGGTCGGCGTTCGACCGCTGCCTCCCTCTCGTTCGCCGGCGACTCACGCTAACGGACACAAGCTCATGAAGATTACATTCGACGATACGAACTATTTTGCCGGTATGGTGGGTTCCGCCCACGGTCTCACCCGGAAGGAATTTGACGGTGGAGCCAAGGCGGCGGCGCAGGCACTCAAAGGATTTCACAAGCTGAGCGATGATGGCGTTTACGGCTTCGCGCATCTGCCTTTCAACCAGGACATCGCGGCCATCCAATCCCTCGCGGCTTCTCTGAAAGGGACCTACGACAGCGTTTGTCTAGTCGGGATCGGCGGGAGCGCCCTGGGCCCGTGGGCCGTGGATTGCGCGCTTCGCGGTCCGCACCCGGTGCAGGCGAAACACGATGCGTCGAATCCGCGACTCGTCATTCTCGACAACATCGACCCGATGTTCCTCGAGGCGGCGCTCGCCAGCATGAATCCGAAAAAGACGATTGTGCTCGTGGTCACGAAGTCGGGTTCCACGGCGGAAACCACCTCGACCTTCCTGCTGGTGTACGACTGGTTGAAGCAGGGCATCGGCGCGAAGAAGGCCCCGGGGCGCGTGATTGCGATCACCACGGAAGGCAAAGGCGACCTTGATGGTCTCGCCAAGCGCGAAGGCTTCGCCTCGTTCTATATCCCGCAGAATGTGGGCGGGCGGTTCAGCGTTCTCACTCCCGTTGGGTTGGTTCCGGCGGCGCTCACCGGTGTCGACATCTCGAAATTGATGAAGGGTGCGGCGGCCATTAACCATCTGGCCTGGAACGCGGACCTTTCGGTAAATCTTCCTCTTCGCTCGGCCCTGATTCATTGGCTGCTCTGGACGAAGAAGCAGAAGACCATCCAGGTGGCGTTTCCCTATTCGAACCGGTTATGGGGAATGGCGTTCTGGTTCCGGCAACTCTGGGCGGAATCGCTCGGGAAAGCGAAAGACCGCAAGGGGAATGTCGTCCACGTGGGGCAGACGCCGGTGGCCGCTCTCGGAGCGACAGACCAGCATAGCCAAGTGCAGCTCTACATTGAAGGCCCGAACGACAAACTCTTCAGCCTATACCGCGTCAACAAATTCGACACACCGGGGAAGATTCCCGCTGCAAAGCTTGGCTTTGAGAGCTTTGATTATCTGGCGGGGCAGAACTTCGCCAAACTGATCGATGCGGAATGCCGCGCCACCGCCGCGGCCCTCACGGAGAACCAGCGCCCGAACGGTACGTACACTATTGACCGGGTAGACGCCGAACACGTGGGCGCGCTCTTCCAGATGCTGGAATTTGAGACGGCGTTCGCGGGCGAGCTGCTCGATATCGACGCCTTTGACCAGGAAGGCGTCGAACTCGGCAAGAAGCTGACTTACGGACTGATGGGCCGCAAGGGCTTCAAAGAGTATAAAGAGTGGATGACCCGCTACGAGGCGAAGCGCAAGGAGCAATAGGGTTTCCTGAAACGCGCCTTCCTTGGTCCGCCCTTTCCCGCCACAGGGCGGGGCTCCGCCTCATTGTGGACTTCTTGACCCTAAAATGATTTAATGCTTCCGGGCGAACAGCCCCGGTGGAAATGCAGCCTGGAGTGCGGAAGCGGAGAACGCGATGGTGGATCGGAAACGGTTGTACGATGCGGTGCTGAACGGAGATCAGAAGGACGCCGTCGCGGTAACGGAAGAGGCTCTGGCCGAAGGCGTTGAGCCGATGGAACTGATCAACGGCTGCATGATCCCCGCGATGGATGAGGTGGGGCGGCTGTATGAGGCGGAAGAATACTTCGTGCCGGAACTGCTGCTTGCCGCCCGCGCCATGAAGGGTTCCATGGCATTGTTGCGCCCTCTGCTGAGCGCTCAAGGCGCCGAGCCGGTAGCTCGCGTAGCGATCGGCACGGTGAAGGGAGATTTACACGATATCGGCAAGAATCTGGTTGCTTCGATGCTGGAGGGCGGCGGTTTTGAAGTCTTCGACCTCGGGGCGGACGTCGCTCCGGAGCGCTTCATCGAAGCCATCCGGGAGAAGGGCGCGAGGATCGTCTGCCTTTCCGCTTTGCTAACGGTCACCATGCCCTCCATGCGCGTGACGATCGAAGCGCTCAAGGCGGCGGGCGTTCGCGAGAACGTCAAGGTCTTTGTGGGCGGCGCGCCGGTTACGCGCCAGTTCGCGGAAGAGATTGGCGCGGATGGCTATGGGGAGAACGCTAACGTGGCGGTTGCGCTGGCGAGGCAGGCCGCTGGGTTGAGCGTCCCGGTCCAATAGTCTCCCGAGCGTGCCTGAAGCCGGTTTAGGAAGGAGGTGGCCATGACAATCCGGGAAATGCTCGCTCGCGGCCCCCTGCTAAGCGATGGCGCGTGGGGAACCCAGTTGCAGGCGCGCGGCCTGGCGCTTGGCGAATGCCCGGATGCGTGGAACCTCAGCCACCCGGAATCTGTCCGCGCGGTCGCTCAGAGTTACATTGAGGCGGGCAGCCGGGTACTGCTGACGAATACCTTTCGCGCCAGCCCGATTGCCCTGGCCGGGTTTGGATTGGCTGAACAGATGGCCCGGATGAACACGGCGGGAGTGGAGCATTCCCGCTCGGCCGCTGCCGCTACAGGCGCTTATGTTTTCGCCTCCGTTGGGCCCAGCGGCAAACTCATGATGGCCGGCGAGGTGACCGGGGATGAACTCTTTCAGAGTTTCCGCGCACAGTGTGAAGCGCTCGCCGCGGCCCACCCCGATGCGCTGCTGCTCGAAACCATGAGCGACCTCGAAGAGGCCCACATTGCCCTTGCGGCCGCCAAAGCCACAGGTCTTCCCGCCATCGTCTCGTTCGCATTCGATACCGGAAAGAAGCGGGATCGCACGATGACCGGCGTTACCCCGGAACAAGCGGCCTTTGCCATGGAAGAGGCGGGGGCCGATGCCGTGGGCGCCAATTGCGGCAATGGCATTGAAGCCTTCGCCGGCGTCTGCGCGCGAATGCGAGCGGTCACCACGCTTCCGTTGTGGATCAAGGCCAACGCAGGCATGCCGCGCATCGTGAGCGGAGAAGCGGTGTACGATACCGTTCCGGAGGATTTCGCCGCGCATCTTCCGGGCCTGCTCGCCGCGGGCGCCGCGTTCGTGGGCGGCTGTTGCGGAACCTCTCCGGCATTCATCCGCGCTCTTGGGAAAGGATGGCTCCATGCGATTCCGGCTGATCGGTTGTGAAGTCCTGGAGCGGGAGTTGCGGATGGAATCCGCCCAAACCCCGCATCCGGTCGACCTGGAGATTCTGCCGAAGGCGCTGCACGATCTGGGCGGCAAGCGGATGCGCGCGCGCATACAGGAACGCATTGACGCCGCGGATCCGGACCGGTACGCAGCCATTCTTCTCGGCTATGCGCGCTGCGGCAATGGCTTGGCCGGCATCGAAGCCCGGCGGACGCCGGTGGTGATGCCGCGCTCCCACGATTGCATTGCGATGCTGCTCGGCAGCCGGGCGGCTTATGACGCCATCGTCGAAGAGAATGCCGGCACGTATTTCCGTTCTCCGGGATGGGTGGAGCATTGCCCGAACACCATGCAGTTGAGCGGCGCGCCCGCTGATGTAACGAACGAACTTGACTGGCTGATGGAGAAGTACGGAGAGGAGCCGGGGCGCTATCTTTACGAGGAACTTTACCGGTATCAGCGAACCTACTCCCGCCTGGTCTACATCGATACCGGCGCCGCGCCGGACGGTCGCTTTGAGCGGGAGGCGCGGCGTGAAGCGGATAAGAACGATTGGCGGTTCGAGAAGCACCCAGGAAACCGGCACTGGTTCCGCAAGCTCATTGCGGGCGACTGGGACGAAGATTTCCTGATTTTGCACCCAGGGGAGCGCAGCGTGGGCAGCCATGATGCTTCGATTCTTCGCGCGGAGGCGATTCCGGCATGAACGGGAAAGAGCGAATCCTTGCTACTTTCGATGGCGCGCCCCGGGATCATCTGGCTCTGATGCCCATCACCATGATGTTCGCGGGCGATACCGCCGGCGTGCTGTACCGGGACTACGCATCGAATTACCGCGTCCTTGCCGCTGCCCAACTGCGCACGGCGGAGAGGTATGGCTTCGATTACGTCTCCGCCATCTCGGATCCCGCCCGCGAAGCTTCCGACCTCGGCGGTGTCATCGAGTGGTTTGAGAATCAGCCGCCCGCTATCGTAGAGAGCCAGGCGGTGCTGCAGGAGAAGAGCCGCCTCGCCAGTCTCGGACAGCCGGAGATGGCCGCGGGCAGCCGGATGGAGGACCGTGTGCGCGCGGTTGAAGCTTTGCGGCGCGGCGCGGGCGGGGATCTTCTCGTCGAAGGCTGGGTGGAAGGGCCGTGCGCCATGGGCGCGGATCTTCGCGGGATCAATTCGTTGATGCTCGATTTTTCCGATGATCCCGAATTCATCGACGATCTCTTTGCCTTTGTGGTCACGATGGAGATCGCCTTCGCCAAGGCCCAGATCCGGGCAGGGGCGGATCTGATCGGCGTCGGGGACGCGGCCTCGTCGCTGGTGGGGCCCCGGCTTTACCGGCAGTACGTGCTGCCTTGGCAGAAGAAGCTGATTGCGGCGATCCGAGCCGAAGGTGCGCGGGTGCGCCTGCACATTTGCGGCAACACCCGGCGCATCCTGGGCGACATGGGTACGATCGGCGCGGACCTGATTGATCTCGATTTCCCCAGTCCCGTGGCGGAAGCACGGAGCGCGATGACGATTTCCCAGGCCCTGCTCGGCAATCTTGACCCGGTTCGGACGGTGCGTGACGGAACCCCGGCGAGTGTCACGGCAGCGATTGCCAAATGCCACGAGGAGGCGGGCAGCGCATTCATCGTCGGAGCGGGCTGTGAGATTGCCCGCGGCACACCCGAAGAGAACATTCTGGCTCTAGCGCAATACGCGCGGACCCATCCCTGACCGCGATGTCTCTGCGCCGTCTCACGCTTCATCCCGGGCCGGGCCATCCCTTGCGCGATCTCCTGATGGCGGAAGGGGTCGAATTCCCATGCGGCGGTGATGGCGCGTGCGGCGACTGCACGGTCCGCGTCGTCGAGGGCTCAGTACCCGTGACGCCCGCGATGCGGGACTTCCTCACCGAAGAGGAACTGGCGGAGGGCTGGCGGCTCGGCTGCTGCACCTCACTCGAAGAGCCCAATGCCGCGCCCGTGCGCGTGGAAGTGAGGCAATGGCAAACCGTCATTCTCGCGGACCATCTGCCCCTTGCCTTCGAGGCGCGGGCGGGCATTGGCGCCGCGGTGGATCTGGGCACAACCACCGTTGTCGTTCAGTGCGTGAACCTCGCGACGGGAGAGATCACCGGCTCCCAGTCCGCGCTAAACCGGCAGACTCGCCATGGCGCCGATGTAATGAGCCGGGTGCAACATGCCCTTCACCATCCTGGCGTCCTCACCACTCTGGTTCGGGAGCAGATCGGTTCGATGCTCGCGGAGGCGGCAGGAGGCTGCTCCATCGAAGAAGTGCTGATTGTGGGCAACACCGTAATGCATCACCTCTTCTGCGCGGAAGCAATGGAGCCGCTGGCCAGCGCTCCGTTCCGCAGCCCGAGTCTGGATTCACGGTCGTTCTCTGGAGAGGAACTGGGCTGGAGGAATTTCGCTCAATCCCGTGTTACGTTTCTGCCATGCATCGGCGGCTTCGTGGGGAGCGATTTGCTTGCGGGGCTGATTGCGAGCGGGATTGCCGAAGCTTCCGGGAATGAAGCGATGATGGACCTGGGCACGAACGGGGAACTCGCGGTCAGCACCAGAGAGAGAATCTTCTGTGCTTCCACAGCGGCCGGGCCCGCGTTTGAAGGCGGACGAATTTCCTGTGGCATGCGCGCCGGGCAGGGAGCGATCCATCGTGTCGACCGCGAAGCGCGCGGCGCCGTTTGCCGCGTGATTGGGGGAGGACCGGCGCAAGGCATCTGCGGCAGCGGCTTGGTGGACGCCATCGCCTGCGCTCTCGATGGGGAAGAACTCGGCTCGAACGGACGATTGCGGCCCCCGCGGACGGGAGTTTCGCTCTCCAATGGCCTTGTCCTCACGCAGCGGGATGTGCGCGAACTCCAACTCGCGAAAGGCGCGATCGCCGGCGGGTTGCAACTCCTGAGGGAAGTGGCCGGGGTCACTGCGCTTGACCGGATTCATCTTGCCGGCGCCTTCGGGAATTATGTCCGCGAAGCAAGCGCCCATCGGATCGGGCTTCTCCCCGCCGTGAGCGGCGTGCATGGCGCCGGAGTGCATGCCGCCGGAAACGCGGCTCTCCGCGGGGCTCGGCTCCTCCTGCTGCAGCCGTCGAAACGGGATCGGCTGGTGCAAGCGGTTCGCACCCGCCTCACGCACGTGGAATTGGCTTCGTTGCCGGGGTTCCAGGATGCGTTCGTCGATGCGCTCGGCTTTCCAGAAATTCCATCATCGGCCGATGGAACAAAGTAGGGGGAGGCGCGTGCGCCTCCCCCTGTCTTCAGCCCATGGTATGTCCCAGCACTAGAACAAAAGCCGCAGCCCCAGTTGCAGAGAGCGGTTGCCACCAGACCCGCGAACCTTCCCGAAGTTCGGATCGTTCACGTTTGTGGTCGGGTTGTTCAGTTGCCAGCCGGGAGAATTCGGAAGCGCAAACGCTTCCGCGCGGAACTCCAGTTTGTAGCGTTCCGTGATCTGGATATTCCGGAAGAGCGAGGCGTCCAGGTTGTAGAAGTTCGGGCCGGAAGCCGCGTTGCGCCCTACGTTCCCGAACGTATTCGCCGCCGGGGCGGAAAACACGCTTGTGTCAAACCACGGGCTGTCGTTTACAGCGCCCAACACCTTGAACGGACCGCTGGCGTTCGGAGTCTGCGCGTTGCCCGGTGCATTGTTGGGCGCGGTGGAACTGAAGTTGATCGCGTTGCCGCTCATTAGTGTCAGGATCCCGTTGAGTTGCCAGCCTCCCAACACCCACGCGCCGGGCCCGGATTGCAGGAAACGCTTGCCCTTGCCGAACGGGAGTTCGTAGATGTAGCTCTGCACAAAGCTGTGTCTGCGATCAAAGCCCGCTCGCGCCCAATTGCGCTCGGGATTGATGTACCAGGCGGGCCCGCCGTTGTCGTCGCCGCTGTTGGCCATCGCCCGGCTCCAGGTGTACGCAGTCGTCAGCAGGAACCCATTGGAATAGCGCTTATCCACCTTGATCTGCAGGGCGTTATATTCACTGTCGCCCGATGCGAAGCGAAGGTTCGTGTTCACATTCCTCCCGTACTCGGCAAAGTATGGCCGGCCCGCGGCTCCCGCTCCCAGTATCAGGCCCGGGTTCAGCAGAATCGGGGTTGGAACGCCGACGGCTTTGTTGCCCACGTAAGCCGCTTCAAAGGTGAAGTTCTTCGGCAAGGCGCGCTGGTAGGCGATGTTCCAGGATTCGACGTAGCCTTCCTTGAAGTTCGTATCAATCACGTCGTATTGCTGCTTCTGCGGGTTGGTGATGATGCCGGAATCCGGAATTACCGCCGCGATCGGAGCGGGGAAACCATTCGCCATGGAGGCGATGCGGCCGTCCCCGAGGATGGCTGGAGAGAAAGAGTTCAGGCCGTTGAAGGTGTTGTTCTGCTTGACCGGAAAGTTGTAGGCATAGGTGTTGTCCGCAAACGGCAAAAAGCTAATGCCGAAGCCCATGCGAATCACATCTTTCTCGGTGAGCCGGTACGCGATACCGAGACGCGGCGCAAAATTCTTGTAGTTCGCTTTCATTCCCAGATTCATCGGCACATTGCCATAACCCGCTACTTCCAACTGGTTCAAGTCCGCGTTGTAGTTCGAGAAGCCTCCCTTGAATCGCGGAGTCGCCGGTTGATAGAACTCCCAGCGAATGCCGTAGTCCAGGGTAAGCTTCGGGCTGACCTGCCATTTGTCATGGACGAACAGAAAGTACTGCGTCTGTCTCCAGGCGGGGAAGATCACCGCCAGATCGCGGCCCGTGTCATTCGGCAGGTCCAGAAGGAACGAGGCGAAGGCGTTGGCGAATCCCGCTGAGGTGGAATTGCCCGCCCCGCAGTTGCCGCTGCAACTGGTCTGCCCTTGACGGAAGCGGAAGATGCCGCGCGGGTTTTGCGTCTGTGTCTGCAGCAGGTCGTCGCGCAGGCGGCGGATGTCCGCGCCAAACTTCGTCGTGTGCGTGTTCCAGGTTTTCGTCCACGTATTGACGAAGTTGAAGTTTGTCTCGGAGCGGATCCAGGGCAGAGAGGCGGAATAGCCTACGACCGGATTTGAGAAGCCGGTGATATCGATGTTCACGAGCCCGCTTGTCCAGGCGTCCAGATTCACGCCCGGGATGCCGATGGCTTCGCTTGCCTTGCTTCCATAGTCCACCTGTTGCGCGTCGTTGCGATACCGGTTGACGCCCAAGCGGAATTCAGAAATGAGAGTCGGGCTGAATAGGCGGTTGTAGTTGATGGCGCCGTTCTGCGCCTTCTGCACGCCATGGCCGGCGAAACCGCCACCATGCGGCCCCCCAGCATCGCCAAACGAAGGAGGATCGAACACGGTGGGGCGCTGGAAGCTGTAACGCACGCTAAAACGGTCGGCATCGCTCTGGTTATGATCCACTTTCACGTCGAAGCTGTCCGTATCCTTTACCAGTGTGGAGTTGTACTCGTAGTTGATCCCGGTACCCGGCAGCGTGGGCCCCGGCAGCAGCCCAAGGATGCGCTTCGAGATGGGGCTAATGCGGGAGTCCGGAATGCGATTGCCCGTGAATGGCGTGCGCCCTGCGCCGGCGGTCGTGCCCGTCGTGGGATCGTAAATGAGCGTCGTCATGCCGGAAAAATCTCCGGAGCGAAACGCGGGGGTGGGGATGGTGAGACGGTCCGTTTGGCCGCGATGGTCCGTCACGCGCAAATAGTCTCCGAAGAAGAAGGTCCGGTTCTTGATGACCGGTCCTCCGAACGTCCCGCCGAAGTAGTTGTAGACCGTGAGAGGCTTGGTGGTCGTCAGAAATGCCTTGGCCGCGAGGGCGCTCACGCGGTTGAATGCGAACGCGCTGCCATGGAACTCGTTCGTGCCGGATTTCAACAGTACGTTGGTGACGGCGCCTCCCGCCCGGCCTAGCGACGCTTCGTAGTTGCTCGTTGTGATGTCCACGGTCTCGAGCGCCTCGATCGGCGGGATGAGCGCCGTGAGAAGCCCCGTCCTGTGGTTGTTGTCGATCCCTTCGAGTTGTACGTTGTTCGCGAGTCTGGATTGCCCGTTTACCTGCGTCGACAAGCTATCTTGCGCGTTAAAGAAAACGGAGTGCGGCCGGAAGGCCCGCGTTGTACCGGGCACGAGATTCAGCAGGTTCTGGAAGTTGCGATTCGTGCCGAGCGGCATCTCCGCCAACTGTTCCACTTCAATCTTACGTCCGGTGTCGGTACGATCTGTTTGCAGAAGCGCAGCGTCTGCCGTCACTTCGATGCTTTCGGCGACGTCGCCGGTCTGCAACTGCATATCCACGCGGACAGTGGTGTTTACTAGAACTTGAACATTCTGGCGCACGGTTCGCTTGAAGCCCTGCATTTCCACGGCGACCGAATAGGTACCCGGCGCGAGATCGGGGAAGGCGAAATAACCGGCATTTGTTGTATCCGTCGACCGGTTCACGCCGGTTCCTTGAGCGGTGAGTGTGACCTTGGCGGCCGGGACAATTGCCCCGCTTTGATCCGTTACGGTGCCTAATAGGGTTCCGGAGACTGCCTGCCCAAAGCCCGCGGATGCAGCGAGTAGGCACACAAATAGAGCGGCAATAATCCTCAAAGACCTCATTGAGTTACCCCCAGTGAGGTAGATCGTAACCGGGAAATGATTTTAGTTCAATAGCGAAAATATACAGATTAAATAATTTTCATGGGTTGGTGTTCGGGGTTGATTGGCTCCGGCTAACGCCGGCATGGCGACGGCCAAGGCCGCGCCATGCGCAACGGCTACCGGACGTGAGACAAAGGCGATGCTCTATTGCGGGAGGGGCCGTCATCCTGGGCGGGACCGGAGGAGAAGCCGGAGGGTCAAGGCGTCCGTTCGCACACCAGTGCGCGCCCCCCCTGTGCAAGGGCGAGGCGCTCAACCGGCCTGCGGATCGTGATTGTCAGTGCAAATGCCCCATCCGGCCGGAACGGTAGTCGGCGATCGCCTGGCGGATCTCTTCCTGCGTATTCATGACGAAGGGGCCGTAGCTCGCGACGGGCTCGTTGATAGGTTCGCCGGACATGACCAGCAGTGTCGAATCGGCCAGTGCTTCGAACTCGACGGCGTCTCCGTCGCGGCTGAGCGTGGCGATCTTGGCTTCGCCCTTCAGCGCGGAAGCACCGTTCAGCAGCACGTCACCCTGAAGCAGTGCGATGGAGGCGTTGTGGCCTTCCGGAATCTCGATGCGGCCCTTGCTCCCTGCTTTCAAGCGAAGATCGAACAGGCCAACCGGCGTCACGGTCCGCGCCGGACCTTGGGCGCCTTGTAGCGTGCCGGCGATCACTCGTGCCGATGCGCCTTCCCCAAGCGAAACGACCGGGATATCCGCGCTGACGATCCCCTGATAGCGCGGAGGAGACATCTTGTGGGCGGCGGGCAGGTTCACCCAAAGTTGCACCATTTCGAACGTGCCGCCCGCCTCGGTGAAGGCTTTCCCGTGCTTCTCCTCATGCACGACGCCGGAGGCCGCTGTCATCCATTGCACATCCCCAGGCCCGATGCTGCCCGCGTTACCGGAGGAATCCCGGTGGTCGACCGTGCCCTGGTAGGCAATCGTTACAGTTTCAAATCCGCGATGCGGATGCTCCTCCACACCCCGCGGCTGGTCTGATGGAGCGAACGCCGTGGGCCCGGCATAGTCGAACATCAGAAACGGGTTTACGGCATCGGCCACCCCGTTCGAAGGAAATAAATTGCGAACGGGAAACCCGTCGCCCACCCAGTGCTGCGAACCAGGCTCGTAGACACCCAGTACCTGCTTCAATGTGCTCACGAATCCTCCTCCGGCAATCGATTACTCTCACTTGGATGATTCGGATGCTCTCTGGGCTTCAACCAGGGCTTGGCGCGGCAACGGAGGAGCAGGGCGCGCTAGTACGGGTTTGTGGCGCGAGCGCAAGATTCCCCCGGTTCGCCGGGAGTGGACCGGGTAGAATACAGAGAATGAGTTCCTGGGCGCTTCCCCATCGCTTTGGCCGTTATGAGTTGATTGAGTTCCTGGGCGGCGGCATGTCGCACGTCTATCGCGCCCGGGATACCGTGATTGGCCGCATCGTCGCGGTAAAGGTGCTGACGCCGGAGGGCGCCGCGAACGATGACGTCCGCCAACGCTTTCTGGTGGAGGCCCAAACCGCCGGCCGGATCAGCGGACACCCGAACGTGATCGCCGTCTACGATTACGGCCAGGAGCAGGATCGTCCTTTCATGGTCATGGAGTTCCTGCGGGGCAACGATCTTCGAAGCCTGATCACGGAGAAGAAGGCGGGGGATACACAGCGCAAGCTTGAAATTGCCATCGAGGGAGCAAAGGCGCTCAAGTTCATCCATTCCGAGAAGATCATCCATCGGGACATCAAGCCGGATAATATCCACATCAGCACGACGGGCGTCGTCAAGCTAATCGATTTCGGTATTGCCAAGATCGATGAACTCAGCATCACCAAGGCCGGCTATACCTTGGGCACGCCCTATTACATGGCTCCGGAGCAGGTGACGGGGCAGGGAATTACCTATCTCGTCGATATCTATTCCTATGGCATCCTGATCTTCGAATTGTTCACCGGGGTCCGGCCGATTGAAGCGGATTCCATCCAACAGATTTTCTACAAGATCCTCAAGGAGCCACTCAATCTTTCCGCGCTGCTCGAATCGAATCCACCGGACGGTTTGATGGAGTTGGTGGCCGCCTGCACGCAAAAAGATCCAACACGGCGTCCGCAGAGTTTCGATGAGGTCATTGAGCACCTGCGGCGCATTAAGAATGTTGCGAGCGGCGAGATGGCCGTCGCTGGATTGGGCGCGACGAAGATGCTGTTGACGCCGGAGGAATTGGAAACCCGGCTGAACGCGCATTCGAGCGCCGAATCGGGCGAGACCCTCGGCGACGTGACCGCCGCGAACCCATCCGCTCCACCCGCGCCGCGTAAGACGGCGGCGCCCCCCGCGGTTCCCTCCAGCCCTCCCCAACATCCCTCGTCGGAAGCCGTGAGCCAGGCGCCCCGGCCGGTTGACGCGAAGCCGGCTGACTCCGGCGCGGGCGCAGCGCCAATACCCACGGAAGCGAAACCCGCGTCGCGGCTGGGGCTTTACGCGGGGGCAGCCGTGCTTGGCTTGATCCTGCTTGGGATCGGAGCATGGCTGTTCCTGAAACCTCCCAATGGCGGCCCTGGACCGGAAAAGAAGGAGCCGGGCGTAGAGGCTCTGGCGAAGACCTTGGATACCAGCACGGGGCGGATGCTTCTGGTGCCGGCCGGCCCGTTCCCATTTGGTCCGGACAACGTGCAGGTGAATCTGCCCGCGTATTACATCGATGAGACGGAAGTGAGCAATCGCGCCTACATGGCGTTCTGCGCGGCGCGCGGCAAACCGCTTCCACTGGACTTCCCGCAAGCGAAGCCGGATTTCCCGGTGACCAACATCACCTATCTTGACGCCCAGGAGTTTGCCGAATGGGCGGGCAAGCGCCTCCCAACGGCGCAGGAGTGGGAGAAGGCCGCCCGAGACGGAACCTCGAACTTGTACCCGTGGGGGAATCAGCACGACCCATCGAGGGCCGTGGTGGCGGACAATCCCGCGGGGAAGCCCACCGGCCCCGCCCCGGTAAATTCCCATCCGGACGGGGCCAGTCCACTCGGTGTGCTGAACCTCGCGGGCAATGTTTGGGAGTTTGTGAAGGATCCTCGCACTCCGTCCGCGGAGGCCCTGGCGCATTTCCAAAGTCTTCTGAACCCGCCACCCACCATCACGGAGCCGTGGTACTCGATTCGTGGGGGCGGCTTCAACGCGCCGTTGCCGAAGAACGTGAATGTGGAGTTTGCATCGGTCCCCGCGCGTCTCGCCGATCCCTCCATCGGTTTCCGCTGCGTGAAAGACCCGAAGTAAGCCACGGGAATGCCGGTTGCGGCGGAATCCCCGGGAGCAGTCGCGCTGCGCCGAACGCAACCCGTGGCCGTGCTTTTTCTTGCCGCGCGCATCGCCATGGCGGCCTCAAGTGATAGTTTGAGAGGGGCGCATCGGGTGAGGCGCCTTCCCGGCCGGAAAGGAACTTCGATGATGAGGAAATCGATTCGCTCCCTGCGCCCTCTGCGCCCCCTCGTGATGACGGCTGCGGCATTGCTCGCATTCCTTCCGGTGCTTGCCGCGCAATCAACTCCCACGGAGCCTGAAATGAAATTTGGCATCCCGGTGAAACCCGGACCGATGGATTCGGTTCTGCTCAAGGACTACAAACCCGACGTGTCTCTGGTGCTTCCCCGCACGATTGTGGAGAAGGCCCGCTTTCCCGTGATTGATGCCCACACGCATAGCGGAATGAGCCACATTCGCACCCCGGCCGACGTCGAAGCGTGGGTGCGGACTATGGATGACGTCGGCGTGGAGTACACGGTCGTGTTTACCGGCGCGATTGGCGATGAGTTCGCCCAACAGGTCAAATTGTTTGCGCCGCACCGGGATCGCTTTCAGTTGTGGTGTTCTCTCGATACGGAGAATGCGGACGATCCGGGTTATCCGCGGCGGGTGGCGGAAGGCGTTGAGCGTTGCTACCAAATGGGCGCGCGGGGAATCGGGGAGATTACGGACAAGGGCTCCGGAATCCAGGAGGCATCCGCGCCGAAGGCGAAGCGGCTGCACATCGACGACCCCCGGCTGGATCTCGCTTGGCAAGCGTGCGCCCGCCTCAAGATGCCCGTGAACGTGCATATTGCCGATCATCCCTCCGCATGGCAGCCGCTCGGCCCGCACCAGGAAAGAACTCCGGATTTCCAGACCTTCAACCTCTACGGCAAGGACGTGCTCTCCTATGAGGAACTCCTGGCGAGACGGGATCGTCTGCTGCTCCGCAACCCCGAGACGCTCTTTATCCTTTGCCATCTGAGCAATCAGGGGAACAACCTGGCCGCGCTGAGCAAAGTGCTGGAACGGTTCCCGCGTCTCTACTTGGATCTCTCGGCCCGCGATTATGAGATCGGAAGGCAGCCCCGCGCCTCCGCCGCTTTCCTCGCCAAGTACAAAGACCGCATCCTCTTTGGCACCGATATGGAGCGCGATGCCGCAATGTACCGGGGTTGGTGGCAGTTACTCGAAACCGCGGATGAGTTCCTGCCGGGCCGCATCTGGTGGCCGTACTATGGCTTGGATCTTCCGGACCCGGTCCTCGAAACGATCTATCGGGGCAATGCGAAGCGGCTTCTCAATTGGACAGCATGGTAGAGCGTGCCACGAGCGTACGATTGCGGAACGCGTGAGCTACAATCGAGAAAACGCTCCGTCTATGGAGGAGCGAATCTTTTCTCTGGGATTTTCGAGAACACTATGCGTACATTGCTACTCTTGGGCGCCGCATTGTTGCTCAGCGTAGGCATCGGCAGCGCGCAGGCGCCGCCCAAAACTCATCTGAAGGTGGGGGATGTGGCGCCGGATTTCACGCTGAAAGCCACCGACGGCTCCGACGTTACGCTCTCCAGCTTTCGCGGCAGGAATGTCGTTGTGCTCGCCTTCTTCCCGGCAGCCTTCAGCGGTGGTTGAACGAAGGAAATGCAAGCGTACCGGGACGGTATCGCAAAATTTGAAGGCACGGGCGCGAAAGTCTTTACGATCAGCACGGACAATTTGCCATCGCTGCGTTATTGGGCATCCGAAGTCTTGAAGACACCGGTTCCCATGCTCAGCGACTTCATGCGCGTCGTATCCGCAAAATACGGCGTGCTCAATAAAGACCGCGGTTTTGCCAACCGGGCGACGTTCGTTGTCGGCAAGGATGGCAAGATCAGCTACATCGAAGAGGGTAATACCGCGATTGATCCGTCGGCCGCCGTCCAGGCCTGTTCCCGGCCCGCGCTCAGCCGCTAGCGACTTGCCGATCCCGCCCGCCGGTGGCCGCATGGAGCGTGGCCGCCGGCGCGGGATCCATTCACGCCAGGCGCAATCTCTAAGCCGCCTCCCGCATCATTGCCACCATCACCTGCTCCACTTCTTTCGCGACCGGGTCGAGCGCCGGACTTTGGAATAACCCCAGCAAATGCGTGGGCAGCAGCGTGGCGATCCGAAACTCATTTCCCACGCGGTAAACCGAAATGCGGCAGGGAAGCGCGACGGAGATCGCGCCGTTGTTTTCCAGCACTTTCTTGGCCTGGTGAGGATTGCAGACCTCGTAGATCAGGCAATCGCCGTCGTAGCTCACGCCCTTCCTGGCCATGGTTGCCTTCAAGTCGTGAACCGCGACTACTCCAAACTGATGTCGAGCGGCGGATTCTTCCAACCCTTTCCCAATTTCCGCGAGGGACTTATTCGATTTCACCTCAAACAACATCGTGGTTCCTCCCATTTCCGATTCCCGGTGCAAATTGCCTCGTACTTGAGGGATGCGGAGTTGTGTGAATACGTGACGCGCCGGTCATG
The DNA here is from genome assembly GCA_020847315.1 of Bryobacterales bacterium. Lineage (GTDB taxonomy): Bacteria > Acidobacteriota > Terriglobia > Bryobacterales > Bryobacteraceae > JACTMJ01. Next base: position 24,899 of record JADLCF010000036.1, read on the forward strand.
GCGCCGTGGATTCCCGCGTGGAAGCAGTGGACGGGAATGGCGCGCGGCGGAGGGTTAAGGGCATCGCCGGGTGCGAGCGCGGTTCACGCCGGTGGAAGCGTCATTCGTCAACGATGCGCGCCCGCAGCCAACCGGACCCAACCCTTGCCTTGATACTGCGGGAGGAACCGATCCGGGGAGAGAATCTCCGCCAGAATCTCGAGGGAATCCACCAAACGCGGGCCGGGCCTGCTGAAGTAACCGGAGCTGTCGACGACATAGACCTGATTCTGGCGAACCGCCCGCAGGTGCTTCCAATTGGATCGCTGCGCCGTATGCTGCGTCTCGGCGATGGCGCGGGAAAGATGCCAACCGCACGGCATGGAGACAATCACATCGGGGTCAATGGCAAGAAGATCCCCCCAATCCATCCACTGGGAATTCGCGTCGTTGCCGTGAACCGCCGGTTTCCCGCCGGCTAACCGGACCAGTTCCGGCATCCAGTTTCCAGCGATCAGAAAGGGTTGAAGCCATTCGAGACAGGCGACAATCGGCATGCTCCCGGCGGGCTGCCTCGCGAGTTCGCCAATGCGTTCCAATCGCTCCGTCAAGGAATCGGCCAACGCATCGCCCCGGGCTGGTACTCCCAGTAGGCCACCCGTCCCACGGATCTCCTCGATCACGCCCCGGAGCGTTCTTGACTCCAAATGGATCAGCACCGGGGTCTCGAACAACTCTTTGTGAAGCACTTCTTCGAGGGCGTCTCTCCGCACCCGATGAGATCCGCAACTGGTCTGCGTCAGAATGTGCGTTGGGCGGAGGCCGCGAAGCAAATCCCAATCAATCTCGAAATGGCTCAGCGCGCGGTACTCGGGGGCGGCGGCACGCAATTGAATGCCCGGCGTCGACTCCGTTACCTCGATCTCCCGCGCCGTGCAGGCGGGCAAACGCCGGATCTCCGGCGGAAAGTCGCACTCATGGGAACGTGCAACCAGAGAATCGCTGAGTCCGAGCGCGGCAACGATTTCCGTTGCTCCCGGCAGCAGGGAAACAATTCGCGACTGCATGGCGTGAACGTCCTCCTGATTGTTTCGAGAGTGACTTCCGCGGGACGTTCCTATCCCGCCGGCGCCCCGTGCCTGCTACCAATCGCCTTTCGGGTAACAGCCGAGAACCTTCATCATATCCGCAAGCTCATCGAGGTGCCGCAAGGCGTTCGCCATCCCGGGATCTTCGAGATGGCCGAGCACGTCCACGTAGAACAGATAGTCGAAAGGCTTTCCCCTTAAGGGCCGCGAAGAGATTTTCGTGAGGCTTAGATCGCGAAGCGCAAAGGCCGCTATGGAGCGGAAAAGGCTGCCAGGCTGGTTGGCGACGCTGAAGACGATCGAGGTCTTCCACGCGATTTTCCGGTCCTTTGGGGAACGTGCGGGGGCTGCTTGCTCCCCTCTCGCCAGCAGGAAAAAGCGGGTGAAGTTCTGCCGGTCGTCTTCAATCCCCCGTTTCAGGATCCGCGCGCCGTAGATTTCCGCCGCGCTTGCCGAAGCGATGGCCGCCGCGCCTTCCGGGCGGTCTGTCATCACCATGCGGGCGCTCCCGGCCGTGTCGTAGTGGATCTCCTTGCTGATTTGGGGATTGTCTCGGAAAAAGTCCAGGCACTGGTTCAGAGCCACCGGGTGGGAGTAGACGTGCGTGATCTTCCCGAAGGGCAGGCCTGGGGGCGCCATGAGATTGTGGCAGATGCGAATGGTCGTTTCGCCATGGATACGGCACTCATAGCGCAGCAAATTGTCATAGTTCTCATAAACCGACCCGTGCAGGGTGTTCTCCATGGGGATCACCGCGTAATCCAGATTGTCGGCGACCAGCGCATCGAAGACGTCGGTAAATCGGGGGAAGGGAACCGCTTCCACGCCGGGACCCAGCAGCTTGACCGTTGCTTCCTGGCTGAATGCGCCGAACTCGCCCTGAAAGCCTGCCCGGATTCGGGTCTTCTTTTTCGTGAGTGCCATTCCTGTGTTTTTCCTTACCGCCGGTCTATCGTGGCGCCGCGTTGCGGCAACCCGGCGCGCCCGCCGCTCCCTCTCATTATTCAACGCGAGGAGGGCTATACGGGTTGAGGTCCGCTCCCGGTCCCGTCCCAGCGCTTGGCGTCTCTTGATTGGCAGCCGAGCAGGTCGAGCACGCGATCCACGCTATGATCCACCAGGTCGAGGATCTCCTTCGGCTGGTGATAGAACGCGGGGATCGGAGGCGCGATGATGGCCCCCATCTCGCTCAGTGCCACCATGGTCCTTAAGTGCCCAAGGTGGAAGGGCGTTTCGCGAACCATCAGCACCAGCCTCCGCCGCTCCTTAAGCGTGACGTCGGCGGCGCGCACCACCAGGTTGCCCGAAACGCCGGTCGCTATCGCGGACATTGTGTGGATCGAGCAAGGCGCCACCACCATGCCGTCGGTGAGAAAACTGCCGCTCGCGAGGCGGCAGCCAATGTCTTCGAACGGATAGTGGAAATGGGCTAGCGCCCGTACGTCCGCGGCGAGCATCCCGGTTTCAATGTGCAGGGTGCGCTCACCGGAACGGCTCATCACCAGGTGAATCTCCACATCCTCTCGAAGCCGGAGCTTCTGCATCGTCCGCACACCGTAGATCGAACCACTTGCTCCCGTGATCGCCACAATAATTTTCATGAAACAGATCTTCAACTTTCTTGTTCTGATTTCAGAACAGATCGGATAAGATGGAATGGCTCCCTGCTAGAAGTCCTTATATAAGTTAGGCAATTGGTTTGGGATGCAAGTCCATGGAATTGATTGTTTCACCGAGAGCCGCGCATGGAAAGTCCTGGAATCTCACTAAAAAGAGTCAGAGAAAAACTCAATCTGCGGTACCGGGACGTCGAGGCGGCAAGCCATGAAATCGCGCGGCGCCGCGGGAGTGACGATTATGTGATCGCGCTTAGCCGCCTCGCGGACATTGAGAACAAGGGCACGCTCCCCACAATCTATCGTCTGTACAGTCTTTGCGCGATCTACCGCTTGAATCCGCTCGACGTGCTGCGGCGCTATGGATTGCCTCTCGATCATCTCGACGAGGATAGCTTGCTAAGCCCTTCCCCTTCCACGAATCTGCTCTCTTTCGAACCCGCTCCCACGAGCGCGATGGAGGCGGAAACACTCGGGGAACAGGAGGAGTTGGACGCGAGAGTGACCAGGGTGCTTCCGCGGGAATCCGGAGCCGATGGCTGGCTGGCTCACGTTCTCTTGGGGCTGCCCAAACCTAGGTCTATCCGCGTGGGCGTCATCGGGGAGCGGGACGATGCAATGTCGCCCCTGTTGCCGCCGCGTTCGCTTGTGCTGATCGATGATTCCCGAAAGAAGGTCGTCCGTTCCGGCTGGCGCAATGAAACCGAGCGCCCGATCTATTTCCTGGAAACCAGAGCCGGGTTCATGTGCCGATGGTGCAGCTTGGAAGATGGAGAACTCGTGGTATTCCCCCATCCGTCGTCCACAGTGGCTCCACAATGCTATTCGAATCCGGCTGAGATCGATGTGGTGGGGGAGGTTGCCGCGGTGGCTATGCCGCGCCTTCAGGCCCATCAATTCCGAGCTCGTTCATAAGCAGACCCAGCAAAATTTGCATGTCGGAGAGGAAAACTTCGCGTTCCACCGGTTGCGTATGAAGTGGGATGAGAGAGCGGTACGGAGTGGTCATGAGCCAAGTTTGCAATACTTGACGCTTATCCGAAGAAAGGGAAACCAGATAGAGATAGAGATCCGCGCGTTTCTGTTCCAGGTTCATCGCGATCCAGGAACGGTAGCTCTGAATGTGGATTCCTTCTAACCCGGCTTGGGCGAGGCTGACGCCGTAGGTTTCTTCCAGCAGATAGTGCTCGTAGCGGCCCGTATTCGGATCTCGCAACGAAGTCAGGTAGACCAACCGTCCATAACAAGTGGGGATTATCGACAGAGACGCCCGCACCAAATCGTCATAGACGAGCTGGAGATCGGCTTGGCGATGGGTTCTCGTGAGCACAGCGATTTCCCGACCTGTCCGCGGAACGTTTCCACAGCGCCGCTTCGACATGCGGCGACACACCTCTAACGTTCCAGAATTAGAAAATCTCTAGGGCTTTCCCCTAGTCTATCCTCCCCCAGCCGTAGCCTTGAGACAAGCCCAACAAAGGGCAAAACAGTTCTAAAACGGACCACCGGATACCACGTATGAAACTCGGAACAGTTCTAGTAGTAATGGTAGCAACCGCACTGTTAACCTGCGGTTTGTTCGCTTCCGTCGA
>JADLCF010000037.1 GCA_020847315.1 Bryobacterales bacterium
CACGTGGAGGAAAAGATCGATCCTTTTGGCAAGGAGCACGCACGAGAGCGAGGTTGCCGAAAGATCGAAAGACCGCTGGCGAACGGAGTTCTCCCGCACGGTTAATTTTACGGATGGGGCTGCTAAAACGAACCATCGTGCGAGGGCCGAACATCTCGGCATGCGGATAAGAACCTTGATATCAGTGCGTTGGGGAAATTTGCGATTCCTGCAATTGGCGGTGACCGGCGAACTGCCCGCTTCCGGCTTGCGCCGGAAGTTGCGGGGAGTGAGGCGTTCAATGGAGGGCGAGGACGCGGTCTTGCGAAACGAAGCCAAGGGGAGCGCGGGCACTAGACTACGGATCGGCATGCTGCAAGCACGGCCGACCAGGAGTCGCTGCCGCAAACGGGCGGTCTCTCCGTGGACTCGCTTTGCGAGTTTGTCTTGTCGTCGCGCCGCTGGATTCCTCCCCTGGGACGGGCGCGCGCGGGCTGAAGGGCGTGCCCGCTTCGGGTGCGGCTCGGAGTAGCGCGGCGCAGGACGCTCAGCCAATTGCGCGGGCGGCCTCGCCGCTAGTTGCCGGAAACGCTTTTCCCGCCAGGCGCCTTTTCCGCGACGGAGAGCGCCCAATAGGCGTAGTCATCCTCCCATTCAGAAGTGCGTGCGATGGACAGCGCTTTCGTGGCCGACGATTCGAACCCCAATGCGCGGCACAGGCGGGCGTAGGTGGCCCAATACGCTGCACCAGGCTTTTGCGGATTTCTTTCGATGAGGCTCTGGGATAGCGGCAGCACTCCGTGGGCGGGCTGGCCGAGCACTACCTGCAGCATCGCGATCGTCACGGAGCGCTGGGCCTTGCCGGAGATGCGCCCTTTATCCGACGCACGCTCCGCCACCTTAGCGAGCAGAGCCTTATCCGCTCGGCCGGCGTTCATCCAGAGCCATGCCTCCGTCAGATCCTCCAGTTCGAACAGGGACGGCTCCGAAGAGCCGTCAAGCTTACCGAGCCATTCCTTCGCGCCCCGCAAGTCACCCTGGGCAGCACGCGCCGCGGCAACGGTCTCGATGGCCACCCGGTTCTTTGGATTCTGCGCGAACACGAGCGCGCCGGCGGCTTCGAGCTCCGGCCAGTTCTTCAGATGGAGCGCCGCCTTTATGGAATACAGCATCGCGCGATGTCCGTGTTGTTTGGTCTGCGCGAGACGTTTGGCCACGGTCAACAGGGAAGCCCAGTCCCCCGCCTTACTTTGCGCTTCCGCCAGTGCCAGATCGATCATGCCGCGGTCATACGCAGACGTGGATTTGGCGCGATCTCCGCGCAAGAGTTCGACCGCTTTGGGGGAAACGGAATAGGTGCCGACCAGGCTGGCTGCGGCGCGGTGAATGGAGTCGGCTCCGCGAGCCCCCTCACCGACGCCGGACCAAAGGGAATGGACCGCCGGCAGTTCTGCACCATCGCCGGGAACCCTGGCAGCGAGAGCAACTCGATCCAGCCAGGCGCGGGCGGTCAGCACATCGCCCTTCGCCAACAGATCCAGCACGGTGGCCCCTACGGCAGACAATTGCGTGGGGGTTCCCAGCAGTTTGTACCTGTCCTTTTCGCGAACCACATAGGCGGTGATGTCACTGCCAACGCGTGACGTGATGGTGTACCCGTTGACATCGTCGCCGGTGGATTCCAGTTCCGCACCCAGGACTGAATCCAGAATCACGTCGTCCGTTACCCCGATGGAAAGCAACTCACTCTCACCGAAATCGGCGATGTTCAGGTTCGGAAGCATTGCGGCAGGGTCGGCTAATCCGCGGAGATGCGCGGAAAGGAAAGGCTCAGCGGACTTGCTGGACAAGGTGCCTCGGGCATTCATGGCGATGAGTTGCTGCACTGGATGGCGGGGGTCTGCCGGGGGAACCAAAAGGTCTTCATACGGCCTCATTCTGCCGAGTTCCGAAACGACGCGCTGAAAAGAAGGAGACCGGTTGAGGCGGGCCGCTGCTTCAAACAGAGCAAGGACATCGGCGTGCCGGCGAAAGGCGCGTAATTCGAACGCGAGATGTGTGAGCATGGAAGCGCGATCTTCAGCGGCCATCGCCGTCACGCGAGGGTCCGCAAGGATGCGGTTCGCTCCGTGTTCCGCCCCGGCGATCAGCAACTCCAGCGACAGACTGCTTCCGCCGGAGATCTTGCGCATTGCTTCCCGGGCGGGACCAAACTCCCGTGCATAGACCAGGGCCACAGCTATCCGATTCTGCACATCGGAAGTTTCAAGGACTTTCTGGGCCTTGCGGTAGAGTTCCACTGCCTCCAACAGTTGCGGCCCGCTGGCGTAGCGGAAGCCGCGCTCGTTCCTCTCCAACAGTTCGGCGAGGAATAGGGCCGAGCTTCGGTCGTCCGGGTCGATTTCGAGTGCCTTGCGGAAGCAGCTCTCGGCTTCACCGCGATTCCAATCGCCGCGGTACCGCGCTCCCGTGCTGCTGTGCGACCAGACCATGCCGGATATCTGCCATGCCACGACACTCGCAGGCTCCGCGGCCGTGGCGCGCCCCGCTGCTTCGCGTGCGGGGAAGCCCAGGCCCAGACTCAGAAGCAGCCGGGCTTGCCGTATGTGCGGACCGGCTTTTGACGGATTCTCCTTGATGCCTTCCTCGACGGCGGCCAGCGCCTCCGGCACCTTGCCCAACGCCAGGAGTTCCGAAGCCACGGGCGCAAACTTGAGGAACTCCCCAGGCGCACGCACATAGGGCTGGAGCGTTTCGCGAAGTTCAGTGAACGCCTTCGCAGTTATCCGGCGCTGGCTAGCTTCCACACTCGTGAGAACTTCGATGCGGTCTGGATGCAGCGAATAGACCTTTCGGAACCGCACTCCTCCCGACTCGAGCTCGAGTGGCGGCGGAAGCTCTCCGGTCTTCAACCAGGCTGGGACATGCACGCGCTGCACAACCTCGTACCGGAAGACTTCGGGGAACTGAAAGTCCGCTACGCGCGGAACTTCGTCCTTGGGGGGTTCCGACAGCAGTGGATACGGCAGAGCGACCAGCGGAAGGTAAGGGTGGATGGACACCTCCGCGTTATCGATGCCGGAAACCGCAACGCGAATGTCTCTGGCGCGAATCTGGACATGGAAGGGAGCGCCGATGTTCCTGGCGTCGGGGATATCGAAATCCTGGAGTTTCCCCGCGAAGCGTTGCTCTGCGTACTGCTGGACCTGCTCCTTCAGGTTGGCCTCGCTGCTATCGAAGCTTTCGCGCAACGCCACTTCCTGGTTTCCGCCGGCCTCGACCCGCTCCTGTGCGCGTCCAAGGCCGTAGTCAGCCAGCCAAACGTCGATAACGTCCCGGCGCCAGTTTTCCGATGGCGAAGACTCCGGGGTACTGACCAGCCCGGTGGTCTCCGGACGAATAATGAGGGCGCTGCGGCCCTGGGCCATGGCAGGCAAGGTGCCGAGGCGGGTGCTGGAAGCGGTGGCGTCGATCCAAATGGGCGGGTCGGCTTCCACATACACGATGGCGTGGTTAAAGAGGCCGAGGCCGGGCAGTTCCTGGGGAACATCCTGCTGGAAGCCGGCGGAAAGCAGGGCTACGCTCGCCTTGAGACCAGCGGTCCGCAATGCGCTGACCAGCAGCGTTGACTTATCTTTGCAGTCGCCGTACTTTCGCTCCAGAACTTCCGCCGGGGTTCGCGGGACGATGGCGGCGTCGCCGAACTCGACGCCGGTATAGCGAATGTCCGCGTGCAGGCGCGAGACGATGGCCGCGGCGATGGCGCGCGGGTCTCCGCCGACCGGCAGAGTTCCCGCCCATCCAGCGGGCGCCGGAGTGGCCAGCTTCTCCTCAAGAATGCGGTGATATGCTGCGGACACCGCCTGCCAACTGGCTCCCGTCGCAAATGCGAAGTATGGCGAAGCAGGAACTTCCGGCGTCAGATATGCTTCGCGATTCTTGCGGGTGGCAGTATCGACGACATCCACTTCCAGGAAGGTCCGTCCGCGCTCCGTACGCTTGATGAGCGCGCCTTCGGAAAAGCCGCCAGTATCCACTTTCAATGGGACTGCGTTGTCCGCCTCAACCACGGCGTGAAAACGTAACGTAGGGTAATACTCGCTCAGTTCGACGCGATAGACTTGGCCGGCACTCAGCAGAGGCTGCTTTTCACGGATGGTGACTTCATACTCTACAACGCTGCCGGGTCCAACGGCGGGTAGCGGGGCCCGCACCATCCGGGTGTCGGAGAAGACGCTTTGATCGAAGTCACTCGCTGGGGAGTCCGCGATAGTGGATGGATTGAGAACGCTGACGACACCGCTGGGAGAGATGACGCGCGCTCGCACGGCAGGCCGTTCTTCATACCAGGGCCGGTATCCAAACTCCACGGCGGACCACCCCTCCACGGCGTCCTTGGATTCAATGAGGTAAACGCGGCGTACCACGGCGCTGAAGGCACCTTTGCCGTCGAAATGGTAGCGGTGCTGGTCAAGCAGCATCAACATGCCCGACTTGTCGTTCTGACGGGCGGCCTGGGCGGCGGCTGCGATGGCTTGCGCGTCTTTGGCGAAGGGTGAATCCCATGGTTGGGCCGCACCGGCGGAGAGGCATGCGCACAAGCCAAACAATACTAATCGGAACACTTTATCCAGGCATCTGCTAACTACCATGCCGGTAGTGTAACAGCGTGCAAGAGGCTCCAATGGTATTGAGTTTGCAGAGGATTTTCCGGGGTGCGGTTCGGGGGTGGGAGTTCGGCGGATATGGCGGAGGGACGGGAGAACGAGCACTGGACCACGGATCGGCATACTGCGGGCGTGGCCGCCTAGGAGTCATGCCCGCAAACGGGCAGCCGCACAGTCGCATCGCTTTGCGCCCGGGTTTCGGTGCGCCAGATGGAGTCGCGCTCGCGAGAGTGTCTTGCTGGGGTGCTGGCCGAGGTGTGTGTTGCGACTGGGTGGTGCGAAGCTGCTTCCTGATGAACGTGTCCGGCTACGAGCGGATCATCGATGGGACCGCCGGGTGCATGCGGAGGAATTGGTGGAAACTGCGCGAAGCTGTCAGGAATCGCTATTGTAAGAGGAACGGCAAACACTACCCCCATGGCCATGCATGCTCCCCCAACCGGCAAGCCCCGGCGCGCGCGGACCGAGATTCCCGAAGCAATCGCTGAGCCAGCGCCTTATCTTCCGCTCAAGAACGGGAAGACAGCGCATGAGCGCACGAACGACAGCGACCTGTTCCTTGACCGGGAGCTGAGCCTGCTACAGTTTCAACGGCGGGTGCTCGAGGAGGCGCGGGATGCCTCGAATCCGCTGCTCGACCGGGTGAAATTCCTGGCGATTGTCGGCTCCAACCTGAACGAGATTTTCATGGTCAGGGTTTCGGGGTTGATGGACCAGGTGGATGCCGGCGTTACGACGAGTCCAGATGGCCTGCACAGCCCGGCGCAGTTGCTCGACCAGGTGCGCGCGGAAGTACTCAAGATCATGCTGGAATCGCGGGATTGCTTCATCCGCGAATTGCTTCCCGCGCTGGCCGGCCATGGGGTGACCGTCTATTCCTACGCGAGTCTCGACGCGGCTCAACGGAAGCGGGTGAATGCGTATTTTCGCGAGATTATCTTTCCGATCCTGACGCCGCTCGCGTTCGACCCAGGGCGCCCGTTTCCCCATATTTCGAACCTGAGCCTGAATCTGGCGATTACGATCCAGGATAAGAAGGGCGTGCAACGCTTCGCGCGTTTGAAGATTCCGGGCACGATCTCACAACTGGTTCCCGTAAACGCGCCCGGCGGCGGCGCGCGACGGCGTTCCACCGAAACGCCGATGGGGTTTGTCCTGATCGAGGAAGTCATCGTCGCCAACCTCGAGACACTGTTCCCCGGCATGAAGGTTCTCGAAGCGCACCCCTTCCACGTCACGCGCGACGCCGACATGGAGATCCAGGAACTCGAAGCGAGCGACCTTCTCGAAACGGTGGAAGAGAGCGTGCGCCAGCGCCGCTTCGGCAACGTCGTGCGGTTGCAGGTGAACGACCGGATGCCGGACGGCGTGCTCCAGATCCTGCTAACCAATCTTTCCGTGGACGCGGTGGACGTGTACCGGCTGCCCAACCCACTGGGCATATCGCGCATGATGGACCTCTACGCGATCGACCGGCCCGATCTGAAGGAAGCCCCCTTCTCTCCGCGCATTCCGCAGCGGTTGAATCCGAAGGCGGAAGATGAGGATATTTTCGCCGCCATCCGGCGCAATGATGTGCTGCTGCATCATCCGTTCGATTCGTTTCAGCCCATCATTCAGTTTCTAAGACAAGCGGCGGCGGACCCGCAGGTGCAGGCGATCAAGATGACGCTCTACCGGGTGGGCCGCAATTCTCCCGTCGTGGAAGCGTTGCTCGAAGCCATCGAGGAAGGCAAGCAGGTGGCGGTGCTGCTCGAACTGAAGGCGCGCTTCGATGAAGAGAGCAACATCGAGTGGGCGCGCGCGCTGGAGCGGCAGGGCGTGCATGTCGTTTATGGGCTGCTCGGGCTCAAGATCCACTCGAAGATCGCGCTGGTGGTGCGCCGCGAGGGGAACGTGATGCGGCGCTATATGCACCTGGGCACGGGCAACTACAACGCGGTGACGGCGCATCTCTACACGGACCTTGGGCTATTCACCTGCGATGAGCAGATCGGCGAGGACGCCACGGATCTCTTCAACTACCTCACGGGCTATTCGGCGAAAGCCGATTATCGGAAGCTGCTCGTGGCGCCGATCGACTTGCGCGCGCGCTTCGCCAAGCTAATCGAGCGCGAGATCGAGCACAAAAAGCACGGCCGACCAGCGCGGTTGATCTTTAAGATGAATGGGCTGGTGGACCGGGAGATTATCCGGCTGCTGTATGAGGCATCGAAGGCAGGCATCCGGGTGGACCTTCTGGTGCGCGGGGTGTGCATTCTGCGGCCCGGCCTCGCGGGTGTGAGCGAGAACATCCAGGTGATCAGCATCGTAGGGCGCTTTCTGGAGCACAGCCGCGTGTTCTTTTTCGAGAACGGGGGCAAGCACGAGGTCTATCTGGGTTCCGCCGACCTGATGCCGCGCAATCTGAACGAGCGGGTGGAGACGGTGTTCCCGGTGGAGGACGCTGAGATTATCCGCTACCTGCGCGAGGACGTGTTGGAGACCTACCTTGCCGATAACGTGAAGGCCCGCCTGATGCAGCCCGATGGAAGCTACATTCACAAGCTCCCGGTGGCGGGCGAAGCCGCGGTGAATGCGCAGCAGGTGCTGCTCGCACGCCGCAAACAGGGCAATTCCCTCTAGAACGCCGTCATGGAAAGCTCCCGCCGCGTCCTGTTTTCCCCCGGCCTTGTTCTGGACGTGCTGGTGGTGTTTCTGGGCGCGTTCCTGCTGTTCCAGATCCAGCCCATGATCTCGAAGTACATCCTCCCGTGGTTCGGAGGAGCACCATTAGTGTGGGCCACGTGCCTGGTGTTCTTCCAATGGATGCTGCTGGCGGGATACGCCTACGCGCATCTGCTGGTCTCGCGCGTGCCCCCTCGCGGACAGGCGATGTTGCACGGCGCGCTGCTGGCGCTCTCGCTGGCGGCGCTACCGGGAATTCCCGCAGATTCCTGGAAACCCGCAGGGAACGAACTCCCCACCACGCAAATTCTCACCATGCTCGCGGCGAGCATCGGCCTGCCGTATTTCGTCCTTTCAAGCACGTCGCCGCTAGTGCAAGCCTGGATCGCGCGCTACCGGCGCCACATCGTTCCCTACCGGCTGTTCAGCCTCTCAAACCTCGCGTCGATTTTCGGACTGCTGAGCTACCCGTTCCTGATCGAGCCCACGATTGGGCTTCATCAACAGTTCCGCGCCTGGAGCGTGCTCTATGCTGCGTATGCCATCGCGATGCTCGCGCTCATCGCGATCACGTTTTCGCGAAAGCAACTGGCCGGGACCGCCACGGAGAGCGAAGCGGTTCGGCTCAACGAAGAAGTAGGCGCCGCGCCGGGCGGGAAGAAGCGCCTCACGTGGCTGGGATTCGCGGCGTGCCCCAGCCTGCTCTTTCTGGCCGTCACCAACCATCTCACCGAAGATGTAGCCCCCGTACCGTTTCTTTGGGTGCTGCCGCTCGTGATCTATCTGCTGACGTTCGTGATCTGCTTCGAGTTCCCGGACCGGCTGCCGCTTGGGATGCTGCGATGGACGTCCGTGGCGCTGGTGGTGGCGCTGGCGCTTTCGTTCGTGATGCCGCTGCTCGTCACGAGCTATGTGCCGGAGATGGCGCTCTATTGCACGGCTCTGTTCGTGATGGGGCTTTTCTGCCATGGAGAACTCTATGCGCGCCGCCCCGCGCCGCAGTATTTAACCGCTTTCTACCTGATGGTTTCCACCGGAGGCGCTCTGGGCGGCTGCTTCGTCGGCCTGATAGCGCCATTCCTTTTCTCCGGCTATTACGAGATCTACGCGGGTCTCGCGCTATGCGGCATGCTGGCGTTTCTCGTGGAGTTCGAGCGTGCGAAAGGGCACAAGCGCGGCAGGTTCGAACTCAGCCCCGCCACCGCCGTCCCACTGTTCGTAGCGGCCTTGGCCGGGGCCATCCCGTTTGCAATCGCGGGGGAATCTCATCTCCGCCAGGAGCGAAACTTCTTCGGGGCGATCACCGTTACCGACATCATCCCAAAGGCGGCCTTCGACCTGGACGGCGACGACGCCTACCGCCGCCTCGACCATGGCAGCACCCGGCATGGCTTGCAATTCACTCTTCCTCCCCGGCGCTGCGAACCAACCACGTACTATGGCCGCGAGGGCGGGGTTGGGCTTGTAATGGCACTGCTGGAGCGAAGGAAGCCCGAACTGCGCGTGGGCGTGATCGGGCTCGGCGTGGGAACTCTCGCCGTCTATGCGCGCCCCACGGACCGCTTCTTGTTCTACGAAATCAATCCGCTGATCGAGACGGTGGCGCGGGAGGATTTTTCTTACCTTGGCGAGTGCTCCACGGGCGTCACGGTGAGACTCGGAGACGCGCGTGTGGAACTCGAACGGGAGGCGCCGAACGGCTACGACCTGCTGGTGGTGGACGCCTTTTCCGGAGATTCCATCCCTACTCATTTGCTGACGCGCGAGGCCTTTCAGCTTTACCGGAAGCACCTTGCTCCGGGCGGTGTGCTCGCGTTGAACATCAGCAACCGCTATCTGCAGCTATCGCCCGTGGTGGCGGCGGGCGCGGAAGCCATCGGCTTTCAAGCCAGGTTTATCCTTGGGCATGGCGACGAGGACCTCGGCACGTTCACCTCGAACTGGGCAATCCTCGCCGCCGATGCCGCGCTTTTCGATGCGCCCGCGCTCCGCCCCCATATCGAGGCCACGCCGCAACCCGCCGAAGCGATTCGCTGGACCGACGATTACAGCAATCTCTTCCGGGTGCTGCGATGATAGCGGCGAACTGCGAAACTTACTTTTCGTCCGGCTTCACATGCAGGAAGCGGAGCAGCCAGGCCTGCACGGCGGCCACCTGTTCCGGAACATTGTTATGGCCGGTTTCGAGAACCAGCAGCAACTCCTTGCGGCCCGGAATGACGTTGTAGGCGGCGTACATCGAAGTGGGCGGGCAAGTCTCATCATTGAAACCCCAGGTATATAGGCCGGGCACGTTGACGCGGCGGGCAAAATTCACCACGTCATAGTATTGGGTGGTCTTGATCTTATCGGGTGAGCGATGCGAGCGCGGCCCCTCCGTGGCGCGGAACATGTGCGGCCAGCCGCCGGCGCGATTGTGCAGATAGCCGGTGACATCAGAGAGCGCGGGATAGTAGGCGGCAAGTCCTTTTACGCGGGGGTCGATCGCCGCCGTCACGATCGATAGAGCGCCGCCCTGGCTGCCACCGGTGACGACGAGATTCTGTCCGTCCCAATTCGGAAGACTCGTGAGGAAATCATTGGCGCGCACGCAGCCAAGATACACGCGGCGGTAGTAGTAGCGATCCCGGTCATCCAGCCCGAAGGTGTTGTAGTTCGCGAGCGCGCCCACGCCCAGCGAGGTATAAACGGCGGGGTCCATGGTGACGGGAATTCCGTGAATTCCCACCTGGAGCGTGATGATGCCCCGACCCGCCAAATCTGCCAGGCCGTTATAGGCGCGCACCCCGGCTCCAGGCACGGCGAGCAGCGCGGGATATTTTCCAGGCGCTTTGGGTTCACAGAGGATGCCGTAGAAACGGGAAGGCGCATTCGCCATGCCGACGTTCTGCAGATTTACCTGATAGCAGTTGGCCGATGCATTGCCGTACTCCGGGAGCGGGAGGATTCGCGCGTCGATGGGCAATTCGGCGAGTTCGGCTTTCCCCGCCGCCCAGAAGGCGTCGAAGTCGTCCGCGTTTATCTGGGTGGGCTGGATCGATTGCGGTTGAAATCCGGCGGTGGCGAGCCCCCTGTAAGTCTTGCCATTCTTTTCGACAGTGGCAATGCAGCGGAGGAACCCCGGTTCGTTCATCGTGCCGCCCTCAACGACGAGGCCATCGGCGGGCAGCGGAACGGACTTTTCGACGCGTGGAGCCATCATCTCCGGACCCACGCGGTAAGTGATACTGATTCCGGTGAGCGGATGCCCATCCTGGACGGCGGTGATGCGGAAACGAACCGGCTGGCCGGGTTGATAGAGCCAATCCGCGCGATCCGTGGAGACGCGGACCTGCACCGCGCCGATGTGGTCCTGAGCGGCTAGCGAGAATGCCAGCGCGAGGAGAAATAGGGCCTGAGGCATGATCCGACACCGCGCATACCGGCCAAGGAAACGGGCGGTCTCAGTAACGGATTCGAGCACGCGACGCGGATGATCGCCGGCAATGGGCATGGGAACCTCCTTCTTCGATAGCAGGAACTTCCCAGTATAGATCGTCCGGGCTAGACGCCCCAGCAGTATTCGGCGACGGCTTTTTCCGGCTCGCCGCTCGAATCGAGGATGCGCATGAGTTCGAGGCGGAGAGCATCGGATAGCGCACGCCAACTGGCCTCGATGATGTTCTCGCTGACGCCGATCGTGGACCAGGTTATCTCGTGATCGGACCACTCGACGAGCACGCGCACTTTGGCGGCGGTTCCCTTCTTGCCGTCGATGACACGGACCTTGTAATCGGTCAGCCTGACCTTGCGAATGGCCGGGTAAAGAGAGGACAGGCAATCGCGCAAGCAGACATCGAGCGCATTGACGGGGCCTTCGCCGATGGCGGTGGCGGAGTGATGGCCGGCTTTCGTCTTGATGGTGATGGTGGCGGTGGTGAGCGACGGCATCGCTTCCGAGAGGCGCGTGGTGGTTTCAATATTCACCACCTCAAAGAAGCGGATGCCGGGGTTGAGGGCTTCACGAACCAGCAGCTCGAAGGTGCCTTCAGCGGCTTCGAGTTCGTAGCCCTCGTACTCCATCTGTTTGATCTTTTCGAGAAGCGCGCGGCGACTTTCTTCCGAGAGCCGTTCGGCGAGGCCGTGCTCCTTCAGTTTGTAAGCGACATTGCCACGGCCCGAGAGATCGCTGAGCAATACCCGCTGCCGGTTGCCGACGGTCTCCGGCGTGATGTGCTCATAGGTAGTGGAATCCTTGAGCACCGCAGAGACATGGATGCCGCCCTTGTGCGCGAAGGCGCTGGGGCCTACGTAGGCTAGGTCGTTGCGCAGGGGGAGGTTCGCCAGCTCCGCGATGAAGCGGCACGCATTGGTGAGGTGGGCCAGATTCTCCCGCCCGATGGTTTCATACCCCAGCTTCAGTTCCAGGTTGCCAATGATGGACGCGAGGTTCGCGTTGCCGCAACGCTCCCCATAGCCATTGAGACAGCCCTGCACGTGGGTGGCGCCTTCACGGACCGCGGCAAGCGAGTTGGCGACGGCAACATCCGAGTCATTGTGAGCATGGATGCCGAGGGCGCCATCGAAGCGCTTCCGCACCTCCGCCACGACTTCGGCCACGCGATCCGGCATGGTTCCGCCGTTGGTATCGCAAAGGCAGAGCACCGCGGCTCCCGCGGATTTCGCGGCGTCGAGCGCGCGGAGGGCAAAATCGGGATTGGCGCGATAACCGTCGAAGAAATGCTCCGCGTCGAAGACGACTTCGCGGCCATCGCGGTGGAGAATATCCACGGTTTCGAAAATGAGGGTGCGGTTCTCTTCCTCGGTGATCCCAAGCGCCTTCCGGGCATGGAAATCCCAGGTCTTGCCGAAGATGCAGACGGTGGGAGTCCGGGCCTCGAGAAGGCTGCGGACGTTCGGGTCTTTGTCGATGGAATTC
Organism: Bryobacterales bacterium; assembly: GCA_020847315.1. Classification (GTDB taxonomy): domain Bacteria; phylum Acidobacteriota; class Terriglobia; order Bryobacterales; family Bryobacteraceae; genus JACTMJ01. Next base: position 12,232 of record JADLCF010000037.1, read on the forward strand.
TTGGCGAAGCGGGTGGAGCCAAACGCCGAGAGCCGGGCGTGGCGCAGGTTCAGCGCGCGCGCGCGTTCGAAGAATTCCTTGTCCTTCGGGTTGGAGCCGGGCCAACCGCCTTCAATGTAATCGATGCCGAGCAGATCGAGCTTCTGGGTAATGGCGATCTTATCGTCAACGGAGAAGGAAACCGCTTCGCCCTGGGTGCCGTCGCGAAGGGTGGTATCGAGTACGAAGACCTTTTTCATCAAAACATCCTGGCCATTCAAAGATTCGCGCGGCCGCCCGGTTAGGCGGCCGCGGCATGGAGGCGGCATGCGGAAGCACTCTTCATGGATTGGAGAGCGCCCCTCGCATCACGGCCAATGACTTAGGAGGAAGCCGCTTCCGCTTCCTGGGGAACGCCTTGCTCTTTCGCCCTCTTGAGGAAAGGCATCATGGCGCGGAGTTCCTTGCCCACCTGCTCCACCTTGAGTTCCTGCCCGGCTTTTCGCATGGCAAGGAACTTCGCGCGACCGGCGCGGTTCTCGCCCATCCACTCGCGGGCGAACTGGCCGGATTGAATCTCCCCGAGGATCTTCTTCATCTCGTCGCGGGTGGCCTGGTTGATGACGCGCGGCCCGCGAGTGTAATCCCCGTATTCGGCGGTGTCGGAGACCGAATAGCGCATGTAGCTGAGGCCGCCTTCGTAGATGAGGTCTACGATGAGCTTCAGTTCATGCAGGCATTCGAAGTAGGCGATTTCCGG
>JADLCF010000038.1 GCA_020847315.1 Bryobacterales bacterium
GGAGCAGAGGACGGAGCTTTTCAATCGGGCGCCGGAAGGGCAAGCCGCAACCGGGGCTGCTGGCTTCGGTCTGCAAGCGTTCCCCACCACCTTGAGTCAGGAGGAGTGTCGATCATCCATTAGCGCGCTGTGTCTTCGGCGAACTACAAGTCCACCGTGCGGCCGCCCGTTCGCGAAAGTGGCTCTCAGCGTCCTCCCACACCCAGTACGTCGTGAGTGGAGTCTAATTGATGTCCCACGAACGCCTCTCGCGCAATCCGACATTCCCGGAAAAACCGGTGAAACTGTAAGATCTGTAAGATTGACGTCATACAGGGGAGTCGAATCCCCACCTCCGTCCCCATGCCGCGAAAGAATCAGCACTTTCCTCGCCGCTTGGTGCCACAATAGACCAATGCGGATTCCGAATATCCTGGAGCGCGCCGAGTTTCGTTCAGGCAAGATGGGAAAGTGCGATCTGGCTCGGGGTGAAAAGCTCTCCGTCGGCTTGAATTGCTTCGAAGCGGGGCAGGAGCACAAGGCGCATGTTCACGAAGGGCAGGATAAGCTCTACTACGTCCTCGAAGGCTCCGGGAAGCTGACCATTGGCGAAGACCGGTCCCATTTCCAGGCCGGAGACCTCGCCCTGGCGCCCGCCGGCGTGGAGCACAGCCTCCGCAATGACGGCCCCGGCAAGCTCGTCGTCCTCGTCGTCTTCGCCCCGCCCCCTCCTGCGCCGTAGTGGCGCCGCTGGGGGTGTCTTCCACTGAAGCCTGCATTTGGGCATCCGAGTCCCATGACTTTGCCACGTAGGCAGGGGATGTGACCCAGCACGGCTCTTCGATCGCAACGCATTGGGGCCTGAAGGTAACTGGCAAGCTTGAATCGATAGAAGCTTGATGGCAACACAACTCAAACCCGGTTGCAGCGAATCATCGAAGGATTCGGATGCTTTTGGCATCAACATGCGTATTGCGTCGATGGACGTATGCCAAACTCGCGCCAAGACGATTGGGCGCCCAAATTGGCCCGGAACCGCGAGCGCGACAAGTCCAACGTCAAAGCGCTGCGGCGGTTGGGCTGGCGGGTCCTCGTAGTCTGGGAATGCAAGACGTCCAACCCCGGGGAACTTGCGCGGCGGCTCGCCCGCCTCCTTGGCGACCCGGCCTAAACCGCTGCATCCTCACGTCCGCAGGCGCCATCCCTACCGCGCCGTGCTCCAGGCCCAATCCCACTCCTCGCCTGCGTGTTCCAGGATGCCGGTCACGTCTTCCGGCAGCAGCAACCGTGCCTTCACCAGCCCATCGCAGGCTTCCGCCACTTTTCCCAGATACTCGTCGCGGCTGCGGTAGCGGGCGTCAATGGACTTCCGGGTGTCCCCATTCCGTTCCGCCTCCGCTCTCGTGCGTGGGAATGGAATGAACCCGCCCACCATGCTGGTGATCACGTCCGTCGGTCCGCTTTTCGCATTAAACAGATTCCAGCCCGTGTATGTCGCCAGGGGAACGGCGATATCCGGCAGCCGGATGCCATCCAGTTCATTCCCGTCCGCATCCACCTGCGGGACCAGCGTCGGGAACGGCTTCCCCAACTTAGGCGGTTCGAAATCGATAATCCGCTCCGTGCGAAAGCGCGGCCCGTAGTCCGCGCGCCATGCCTTTTCGAGGGTGCTGCTGCGCCGGATCGCGTCGAGGTTGCGGCCCGGCAGGGCGGGGAAGTGGAGTTCCTCCGGGCGAACGAGGGTCTTGTCGCCGATGTGCCCATAGCGGCTTTCCGGTGGAGGCGCGCCATCGCGGACCCAGGCATCCATCGCCACCAATAGCGCACGCATCGCCGGGCGGATGCGATTCGGGTTCACCAACTCCTGCCCCACGCTGCGGGCGGGCGGCCAGCTACCCGTGCCGTGCTGGGTCCCGGCGAAATGATAGATGCGCGTGTTTGCGGCGGGCGCGAGGTCCCTCGTTCCATCGAGGGTCGTGTGGATTAGCGACGCGGCCCGGCCCCAATACTCATACGACGAGTTGGTGTAGAAGATCTTTGGGATCAATCCTTCCTTCTCCCGGTACCGCCCCAGGATGCCTTCCTCCAACCCGGTCTCTGGGTCCCGCTGCACGGCGTCGGAGAAAGGGTAAATGTCGGTCGGATAGAGCAGGTTCATGAATGGGTGCCCATCGCGGGAGGGTTGCGCGAATCGGAAGTTGAAGCCGCCCCGCCCTCCCCCGGCCACATGCGCCATCACGCCATCGAACACGCACCGCCCTTTCTCGTCGCCGTTGAACCCTTCATAGAGAAACGTGCGCAGAAAGCGTCCGCTTTGCGAGACCCCGAATCCGTAAGCGCGCGCCAACTGCCCCGCCTTGACGCCCAGTGACGCGTCACCCGCGTGCTTGAAGTAGGCCAACGCGTCGCGCACCGCCGCCAACCCGAGCCCGGCTGCCGGAGGGTCCTTCGCCACGTAAACCAGATCGTAAACCTTATTGGGCTGGAGACCCCCCTTGAGATAGAGGCTGCCCCGGTCCGGCACGGCTTCTCCCTTTTCCCATCGCGCAAAGCTCCACTCCCCACGCGGGATCGCCCTGGCTGGGCCATTCGCGGTATCCCTAACCGTCAGCACATTGCGTGGGTCCTCGGGATCTGCGGCCTCGTATGGGATGTGCTCGCGATCGGCCAAAGAGCGCGAGAATGCCGTGTCGCTCACGATGATGTTGGCTCGCACAGGCCCGGTGATCGCGCTGCCGTCCGCGTTCTTTGCCACCGGCACATAGACGCGCAGAAGCCCCGGTTCAAGCGGCATGTCGAACTGCCAGCCCACCCAAAGCAGCGAGAATCCGTGTTCCAGAAGGAACCCGTCGCCGAACTGCGCTGCGGTCACCGGGTTGCTGCTTCGTTCCGCCCCGCTAAAGAACCCCAGCATGCCCTTGCCGCCCCGGTTACTGACCTCGAACAGCACCGCCCCGTTACCTTTCTCCGGGTTCCGGGGGCGAACGAAATAGAAATCCGACGAGAACTCCACCTCGCCCGCCGCATTGCGGGGCGCCAACAAAATGTCGGCGATCGTCGCATTCGCCGGATCCTTCGGATCCACCGCGAAATGGAGCTTTCCCGCAATCGCCTCATACTCGCCGGCAGGACCATAGCGCTTTCCCTCGGCGACAATCTGTTTCTGAGTGATCTCCACCGAGACGACGCGGGCCTGCAGGGCGGCGGCGCTCAGAAGAGCGAATGCGAAAGCAAAGATTCGGCGTGGTCGTGTCATCGCGTCCTATTGTATGGCCGTGCGGCGGACGCTGGTAGCGGAAACGCACCTGTCCTGCAATATTTTCTGGCCCATTTTTTCACCCATTATCGCGCTACCCATTAGGGGGTGGACCGTGCGGACTCAGCAGGCGCGATTTCTGGTCAAGTCGAGTAGTGCGAACCTCAAACCTCCCCGGAAGCTTGGTGTCGCGGGAAACCAGTTTGAGCTGGCCGCTACCTGGCAGGTGGGGGGCAAAGCGGCGGCGTGGGCCGGCTACGAACTCCGTGCCACGGCGACCGTCGCGGAACTCTGGGATGCCGCTCATGAACAGGCGCGGGATGGCGTCGTCATTGAGCCCGACTGCGAGAACCAGTGGGCGATGCCCGCCACCAAGGCGCAGCGTGGCCTTTTCGCCGGCGGGCCGGATGACGACCGTGGCGTCGAGAACCCGCAATCTCCCCGTTTCCCTCGCGCGCTCACCCCGGATGGCAAAGACCGCTTCGCCTGGCATCTCGACGACGACTACTCCGCCCTCCGCGGCGCCCGCGAAGCCCTGCGCAACCCGCAACCCGTTCGCGCGGCAATCCTTGACGTCGGCTTTGACTATCGGCATGAGGCCATGCCTCGCCACCTTCGCAAAGACCTGCAGAAGAACTTCGCGGGCGACGGACGGCCGGATGCCGCGGATCCCGATCAGAGTGGATTCCTGAAGAATCCCGGCCACGGAACGGCCACCATCACCTTGCTGGCTGGCGGTTCCGTGAACCGCCTGGAGCAGAAGGGCATCCTGAAGGGGCCCATCGGTGGCGCGCCCGATATCGAAGTCGTTCCCGTGCGCGTCGCCACTTCCGTCCTGATCCTGAATACCAGCGCTTTCGGCGATGCCATTGAATATCTGCTGTCGCTCCAAGCTGACCCGTCCACCGCCATCGACGTGGTTTCGATGAGCATGGGCGGCGTGGCCTCCCGGCTGTGGGCGGATGTCGTGAACCGCGCCTATGAAGCGGGCATCGTGCTTGTGACCGCTGCCGGCAACAACTACGGCCGCCCCAAGAGCATCGTTTATCCCGCCCGCTTCCGGCGCGTGCTCGCCGCATGCGGCATCATGGCGGATTCCGAACCCTACGTGCTCCCCATCGGAACCATGTCCGGCAATTACGGGCCTTCCGGCAAGATGGAAACTGCCATTGCCGCCTGCACCCCGAATATCTCCTGGGCGGAAATCGGTTCGAGAGACATCATTGATTCCGATGGCGAGGGCACCTCCTCCGCAACACCCCAGGTAGCCGCTGCTTCCGCCCTATGGCTCCAACAGCACAAGGCGGGCATCGCGGGCTGGAACGGCTGGCAAAAAGTGGAGATGGTGCGCAAGGCCCTCTTTGATTCGGCGGACCCCCATTTCCCGGATCGCGAAAAGTATTTCGGCCGCGGCGTGCTTCGAGCCAATCGCGCCATCGCCATCGCTCCCACGGAGGCAGTCCGGCGTCAACTCGTTTCCCAGGAGATGGACACTGCTGCCTTCGCTTTCTTCAAAGCACTCCGCGGCAGCATCTTCTCTATTGCGGATAAGGAATCCGAACTCGACGATTCGTACAATCTGGAACTCACCCAACTACTGCACCGGGATCCGGAACTGGAGGGCATCATCGGGGATGCCGGTCCGGATGGGCTGTTCGGCGGCAAGCAAGACAAGCAGCGGGCGCGCGCCTTCGCCGATGCCGTCATCGAGAGTCCCTTCGCCTCCCGCGATCTCAAGCGGGCGCTGCGCGCCAAAGTGGGCGCGGGCGGTTCCCCCGGCGGGAAGGCAACACTCCAGAGCGGCCCCACGGAGAGTGCGGAGTTCCCCGCCGACGCCCTCGCCGCCGGAACCCGGCTGGTGGCCGGCAGGCTCAAAGACCGCACGCCTGCGCCCACCTCTCGCCGCCTGCGCGTCTTCGCGTTTGATCCGTCGGCCGGAGCCCGGTTGGACGAAAGCGCCGTGAAGGAAACCACCATCGCCGTGCCGTGGGAAACGCTCGCGCCCGGTCCTTCTGGCGAGTACATCGAGGTCGTGGATCACGATCCGGCCAGCGCGTGCTTCTACCCCCCCGTGGATCTTGAAAATCCCTATCTGATTGCCACCGATGGTTGCACCCCGGAGGAAGGGAACCCCAACTTTCATCAGCAGATGGTCTACGGCGTCGCCATGCGGACCATCCAGGAATTTGAGCGGGCGCTAGGGCGCAAAGTGCTCTGGTCCCCCGTCATGGAAGGGCGCGAGGAGAAGCAATACGTACGGCAAGTACGCATTTATCCCCATGCCCTCCGGGCGAAGAATGCGTACTACAACCCGCTCAAGAAGGCGCTGCTTTTCGGCTACTTCCCGGCGGCCCCGGCCGACGTCGCGCGGCAATATCCCGGCGGCATGGTCTTCACCTGTCTTTCTCACGACGTGGTTGCGCATGAGATGAGCCATGCCATCCTCGATGGCGTGGCGCGGGATCTCGTGAAGCCGACCAATGCCGATATGCTTGCCTTCCACGAAGCCTTCGCGGACCTCGTGGCGCTCTTTCAGCATTTTTCCTTGCCGGGCATTCTCGAAAAAGAACTCGCGCGGACGCGGGGCAGCCTTCGCGCGCGCAGCCTCCTGGTCGAGTTGGCGCGGCAGTTCGGCGAAGGCATCGGCTTGCATGGAGCCTTGCGGGCTTACCTGGGTCAGGAACCGGACCCCACCGAATACGCGCGCAGCACGGAACCGCACGCCCGTGGAGCCGTGCTCGTGGCGGCCATCTTCGACGCCTTTGTCTCCATTTACGAATCCCGCATCAAAGACCTGCGACGGATCGCCTCCGGTGGCACGGGCATTCTTCGCGAAGGGGAACTGCACCCGGATCTCATCCACCGCTTCGCGGACGAAGCGGCCAAAGCCGCCGGCCATCTGCTCCGCATGTGCATTCGCGCGCTCGATTATTGCCCGCCTTGCGATCTCACCTTTGGCGATTATCTCCGCGCGCTGATTACGCTTGATTCCGGCCTGTTCCCGGACGATCCCCTGCGTTACCGCGTGGCGCTCATCGAAGCGTTCCGCGCGCGGGGGATTTATCCGCGCGACGTACGCACGCTTTCAGAGGATTCGCTCCGCTGGCGCCGTCCTTCAAACCCCACTGTCACGCTCCTGAATGAGAGCCCCGTTATGCGCCAGTTGCTGGCAAGGTTGGGCGCTGCGGGGGACCTCGCTCGCCGCCTCGCCAACGCAAAAGGGAACGTGCCGTGGCCGATCCCCAGCCTGGACGCACTCGGGCATTGGGATTTGCCGAAGCAGCTTAACATTCTCGCCCGTGCTCGCGCGCTCCGCCGGGAAGCGCCGATCGATCGCTTCGGCAACGGCGGCATTCCCGTCCGGGAGGCGATCTATCACCTCCTCAAGCTCGAACGCATCCAGACCAAACACATGCTCGATGCCGCTCTCGCCCAGGATGCCACCGGCTTCCGCGATCATGCTCTGGCCGAAGCCGGCCTTCTCCCCTCCGATGGCAGCAACCGCGGCATCGAGGTGCATGCCCTGAATTTCGCGGACCGGGAGAACGCGGAGGGGCGCATGGAGCGGGAGTTCCTCCTCTGGGTGAAGCGCCGGGACAACTCCGATTTCGAGGGAGGGGCAACCATCATCGGCAACTGCGATACCGGCATCATTCGCTATGTCATTCGCAAGAGCCTCTCCAGCCAACGTCGCGCCGAGGCGGAAACCCAGTTTCGCGCTCTCGGGCAGGCGATGGGCTTCGGGCCTGGGTTCACCTACTTTGGTCAGTCTCCCTTCGTCGGGCCCGGCTCGCGTTTTGCCATGATTCATGAGCGGGAAAGTCAGGAGGAGGGTACCCATGCCTAGCCGAAAGATTGCCACCGGGAAAGCGGCCTCACGGAAAGTTGCCTCAAGAAAATCGCCCTCGCCGAAGACTGCGCCTGCTCCGAAGGAAGCCTCCTGGGACGGGCCCGGCGTGCGTATTCGAATGTACAGGCCCGGATTGGGAGATTGCTTCCTCTTGAGTTTCAGCGACGGCAGCCAGGTGCGGCATGTCTTGATCGATTGCGGCGTCTTCGTCGGCACAAGAGGCGAAAAGGCCCGCCTGCGGGAGATCGCAACCGATGTCGTGCGAACAGCCGCTGGAACCCGATCGCAACCGGGCGCCATGGCGGCGGTAGTGGCCACCCATGAGCACTGGGATCACGTGGCGGGCTTTTTTCACGCGGCGGATATCTTCCGCGAACTTCCGCCTGAACGCATTTGGGTCGCCTGGACGGAAGACCCGGATCAGACCATCGCCAGAGAGCGCAAGGCGAATCACCGCCAAATGGCCATGGCCGTGGAGAAGGCGGTCGAGCGGCTGACGGCCAGCCCTGCCGTATACGACCGTGAATGCGGTTCCGCCATCGCGGAAGTCCTCGGCTTTGGTGGCCCGGATCCATCGGGCATGAGCCTCGGATTCTCCGAACGCAGCAATCAAGGGATGGAGTTTGTCACCGAAGGTCTCGGCGTCGCGCCGGCCTTCCTGAAGCCGGGTGAGGTCATGGATCTCGATTGGGTGCCCGGCGGAATGCGTATGTATGTCCTCGGTCCGCCGATGGATCGAAAGGCGCTCGTCCAGGGGCGCGCTCCGGTCGAAGAAGGCTATGGGAAGTCCGGAAGCGACGGCCCCTCCTTCGCCTGGATGGCGGGAGTGCTTGGGGCGGCCGATGGCTCCGGCGGGGATTCGGATGCGGCGGAGCGCCTGCGGCCCTTTGACTCCGCGCGCGCCCTGCCGGAGGAGGATGTGTTTCGTGAAATCGAGCGCGTGGGAGTTCCGGAGCTGGAACTGAAGAACGCGAAGTCCAGCGCCACCAACTGGACGTCCAGGATGGCGCTTTTCTCCCAATACGCAAAGGAGGATTGGCGGCGTATTGACGGGGATTGGCTCCAGTCCGCAGCATCCCTGGCCCTCCAGTTGGATGGCTCCATCAACAATACCAGCCTGGTGCTCGCGTTTGAACTGGTGGAATCCGGGAAGGTCCTGCTTTTTGTCGGCGACGCGGAACTGGAGAGTTGGAAATCCTGGCAAGGCCTGGAATTCGATGTACCCGATGCTACAGGCGCAACCCATAAGGTGAGCGCGCGCAACCTGCTCGAACGCACGGTGTTCTATAAGGTAGGCCACCACGGCAGCGGGAACGCGACGCTTCGGGCGGCTTTCGAACAAATGGTGAGCCCGGAACTCGTGGCCGCCGTTCCCACCGACGAAGCCTTCGCTCACGACAAGAAGGGTTGGGAGATGCCCGCCGCCAAACTCCGTCCCGAACTGCATGCCCGGGCGCGCGGACGGGTCTTTGATGCCACGCCCAGCATCGCGGCCGTCACGGAACCCGAAGATGGGGTGATCTCGGCGGCGGAATGGAGTCGATTTGAACGCGCGGTCAGCGGTGGGAACCCTGGGGATCTGTTCGTCGATTATCGAATCGACCTTGATCTCGAAGGCAACGCTCCGCCTGCTAGCGCGGGTAAGGGTGTCCTGCCAGGAGAGTCAGCGCGCGGTAAACCTGCTCGCAAAGCATCGCGCGCGCGAGTTCGTGGGGGAAGGTCATCGGCGAAAGGCTGAGCAACCGGTCGGCCCGCTGCTTCCATTCCGCGGGGTGGCCTTCCGTGGGGCCGATCACCAAGTGGAAATCACGCGCTGCGATTTGGGCAGCTTCGAGGAGCTTGGCGAATTGCGTCGTCGTGCAGGCCTCCCCATCCGGGCTCAGTAGCAGCTTGAAAGCCCCCGCCTGGTCCCAGGTTTCCTGCCGCGGCTTCAGTTCCTGTAGCTCAAACCGGGCGTAACGCTGGCTGCGCTTGTGGTACTCCTCGCAAATCGCATGGGCATTGCGATCCCGGATTTTCCCGTAATAATAGAGGACAATGCGCATCGGTTCGAATTTGGCGGATTCGCCGCCGACTTGCGAATCCGGCAATCCATCGCGCCGCTGGCGGATTCGGTAACCGAAACCGTCGTGCCGTCGCCTAACTCTTTGTATCAAACCACGTCCAAGGACTGTTTGGAGATTGAACGATGTCCGCACTCACCCAGCCATCCTCCCAGCCAGAGCGTAAACCGGACATGCAGCCGGTCCCCGTAGCGCCCCAGCCGCCGGAAAAGGAACCCTCTCGTGGGTGGATCTGGCTCCTCGTGCTCGTAATCGTTGCGGGCGCCGGCGTGGCATGGATGACCTTGCGCCCGAATGCGCAGGAGAAGGCCCCCGTCATTCCGGCGGCGCAACTGGCGCAAGTGAAGATGGGCAAGCTCGTCAAGAGCATCCGGGCGGGCGGTCAGACGGCAGCCATCGATTTCGCGAACATCAGTGCTCCGGAAGTACATGCCAGGGGGCTGGATCGCTCCTTGACGATCATCAAACTCGCTCCCGCCGGCGCCACCGTCAAAAAGGGCGATGTGATCGCCGAATTCGACGCTACCGTTCTGCAGGACAGTCTCGACGATCAGAGGGCGCTCGTGGAAGTGGCGGAGGCCAATCTTGCCAAGAAGGTCGCCGACCTCAAGGTGGAGTGGGAAACCTTTGAGCAGACGCTCCTCGTGGCCAAAGCTACGCGCGACAAAGCCAATCTCGATCTCAAGACCTCGGAAGTGAAGAGCGAGATCGAAGCCGAGCTTCTGCGGCTTGCGTCCGAGGAAGCCGAGGCGCGCTACAAGCAGCTTCAAAAGGATTCTGCGGTCAAGCGCCAGTCGCAGGCGGCCGATATCGAACTCCTTCGATTGGAAGTGCGGGATCAGCAGCAGAATCTGGTGGATCTGCAAAACGATCTCAACCGGTTCACCATCCACTCCCCCCGCAATGGCCTCGTCGTGATTCAATCGAACTTCAACGGCGGTGAAATGCGCCAGGTATCCGAAGGGGAGCAGGTGCGGCCGGGCCGCTCCTTCATGAAGGTCGTGGACCCATCCCGGATGGTCGTCGAGGCGACGGTGAACCAGACCGAGAGTGAGAACTTTACCTTCGGCCAGAATGCCAACATCGGCCTCGATGCCTTCCCGGATCTCAAGCTATCCGGAGTCGTGACCGGGCTGGGTGCATTGGCGACCGGCGGTTGGCGGGAGAACTATTACATCCGCAACATCCCTATCCGCGTCACCATCGATAACACCGATCCAAGGGTGATTCCGGACCTTTCCGCCTATGCCGACGTGGAGGTCCGCAGCAAGGAGCACGGCCTTCTCGTGCCCCGTGCGGCGCTGAACTATGAGGGAGAAAAGGCGTTTGTCATGCGCTCGATCGGCGGCAAGCTCCAGAAGGTGCCCGTCACCATCGAACTCACCAACGCCACCTTGGCAGCCGTTTCCGGCGGCCTCCAGGAAGGCGATCAGGTCGTGCTGAACGCCGCGCTTCTAAGCTCCCGGTAGCAGTTCCCGGTGGAGGCTTCTTCGTGCTTTCTATGGCTCGGCCGCATGAGTTGTATCCGCATTCAGGGCCGCCTGTCGGCGCTGCCTCCATCGGTGACGCCTCGCGCCGTTCACGCGGCTCCCTCCAGCGCTCCCAAACTAGACGATTCCGTAGAGAAACCACTCAGCGGTGGTGCTTCATTGATTTCTCTTATGGAGCCCACGAAAACGGAAAATCTCTGGTTCCTGCTTCACTTTCGGTCAGACGATACAACCTGCTGATAACAATGGGAATACTTTCGGTTTCTGCCGTGCTCGAACCGCAAGGCTTCCGCGCGCCCCATCGGCAAAGGTTGACATCGCTCTGGCGAAACAATAATTTGAATATAGGTAATCAAAAACCTTGATCGCATGAGGCGGTAAGAACCAATGATGATATTTCGAGTTGGTGAAAAAGTGGTGTACCCCAATCACGGCGTTGCCACTGTGGAGA
>JADLCF010000039.1 GCA_020847315.1 Bryobacterales bacterium
CGAGCGTGGCTTTCTGCGCATATCTGCTCCTCGAGAAAAACCGGTTCCAAGCTCAGGAGCCGGGAACGCACTCGGCAAAGCAGTCTCTCTTGCGTGCGAAGCCCGCCCCGCCTTGGCGGCGAGGCGGAGGCTTGCGGCAATCGGGGGTACGCGGCGTTCCAGCCATGCTGTCCCGCAGGCTTCGGAGCCTCACAGTCAACTTCGGCTTGCACGGCTCGCTGAAACCAATCCGCGTAGCGGATGCCGCTTCGCTCTAGCGCGGCCATTTTCATGATCGGGGGTGAACCCACGGTTCATGGGCCAGTGCTGTCCCCGAATTCCTCATGTCGGACGACTTGTCGAAAGTGCCCTGGCTGATTCGGCATTCGCGGCGGATGCTCTCGATCATCCGCGCGAACATCGCGCTCTCTTTGGCCGTAAAGGCGATCTTCGTGGCGCTGACATTCGCCGGCGACGCGTCGCTTTGGTCGGCGATCACCGCCGACATGGGTGTATCCTTGCTGGTGATCTTCAACGCGCTCCGGCTGCTCCGCTAATGAGCGAGGCTCGCGGCCAAAGCGAATCACCGCAGTGCAATCCCCGCCCAGCCGCGTGATGAGCCGCGATGGCGTCAATCGGGGGCGGTTGCTCTTCGAGTACCGCGGTTGCACCATTCGACTGACAGAACATTTCTCTGAGCTTTTGTTCGTGATAATCTTTCTCTTGAGACGGTAGACTCGATTCCGAATAGATCGCAGCCGCCATGGCAAAAACAGATAAAATCATCCGAGACCCAATCCATGGCTTCATCAAATTGTCACCATGGGAGCAGGAACTCGTTGACCATAGGGTCTTTCAGCGCCTGAGACGAGTGAAGCAGTTGGCTCTGACCGAGATGGTGTATCCCGGTGCGTGCCACAACCGGTTCGAGCATTCTCTTGGGGTAATGCATGTCGCAACACAAATGTTCGATCAGTTGCGACCGCTGCTCGAAGAGCCGGAGGTCACAGAGCCGACATTTTTGAAGGATGATCTTGATCGAGCGCGGGTGATCGTTCGGCTCTCCGCTCTCCTCCATGATGTCGGGCATTGCCCCTTCTCTCATGCCGGCGAGGATGTAATGCCGTTCAAGTCACCCGGCGGGAAGCGCTACAAGCATGAGGACTATTCGGCCGGCCTGATTCAACACCTCCTGGCAGATGTGATCGATGGGCACCCCCTCAATCACATGAAGGTGACGGTCGAGGAAATCTGCAATTTCCTGAAGAACGACCACCTTCCCGCGCAGACCCTTTTCTGGCGACCTCTTATCACAGGCCAGATGGACGCCGACCGGGCGGACTATCTTCTGCGCGATTCGCATCACGCGGGAGTCGCCTATGGACATTACGATCTGAACCGGTTGATAGCGACGCTCCGCGTTGTCCGCGATCGAGAGACCGGCGATTTGATGATAGGGGTCGAGAAGGGTGGGGTCCAGGCCGTAGAGGGATTGATACTTGCCCGCTACATGATGTTCGTGCAGGTCTACTTTCACCACACCCGTCGCGCCTATGATCGTCACGTGACGAAAATGTTGCGATTTCTGCTGGAGCAGGAGTACGGTGAACAGTCCGGGCAGAGAGGCACCTTCCCTCCGCCAACAAACAGAGCAAACCTTGAGAGCTACTTTGGATGGAATGACCCAAGGGTTTGGCGGGCCATCGATACGGACGCGGCTGGCCCGGATGGAATGCTCATCAGGACGAGGAGACATGACCGCCGGGTGCATGAGACATCGCTGTTCCCAAATACGAAGGACGTCGATCGGCTCTACGAAGATGTACTGCCGCAGGTCAAGGATTGGGGGGCCTGGATCGACAAGGCGGACAGTTCGTGGTACAAATTCGAGAAGTCCGCCGACATTCGAATCGCGACTTCCGACGAAGGCGTGGATCTCAGTCCAGTTCCACTGTCTACACGTTCCTCCCTCATCCAAGCGTTGGAGGAAGTGACCCAACGCAGGGTGTACATCCCGCTTGAATACAAGGAAAAGGCGAATAAACTTCTTGGAAACTGATATGACGATTTCTAGGGGCTTTGAAACTGAAGTGTCTTGGGATCGGTACGGGCTGATCGCAGAGATCGTTGAGCGCTTCAACGCTGCGAACATCCGTCTCGGGAAAACAGCCTTGCAGAAGATGATCTTCCTTCTGCAACGGTCGTTCGGAGTCGATTGCGACTACAGCTACACCCTGTACACATACGGGCCGTACTCTGCCGACGTCGCCAGAGACCTCGACGTCGTCGCAGGTCTCAGCGGCGCGCTAGTGAATTACGATTTCAAGTCTGCTGGCTATGCAATTCATCCAGGACCGACAAGTGCCGATCTGAGAGAGAGGGCGGCCGCCTTCCTCGGAGACATCGGTCCGAAACTGGATCAATTGGTTGCCGACTTTGGCGGATTCAGCGCCAAAGATCTGGAGCTTAGATCCACCGTCCTGTACCTTTCAAAGCATGGCCAAGCTCGCTCTGAATTGATCAAGCAGGTACACGAAGTAAAACCTCACTTCAGCCCGGTACAGATCGAGACGGCAATCGCTGAGCTCGCGAAGAAGGGCTACGCCGGTGGCAATTCCACAGGGACGATCTCCAACTAGCGAAGAGAAATGAGTGGCCGCGCATACTGTGGCAGCACGGTTCTCGGCCGAACGATCTTCCCACAAACACCGAGGTTCAAGGCGAAAGAGAAGTCGCAGGGAGCGCTACCCGGCGCTAGGAATTCGGGGACAGCACTGGCCCATGAACCGTGGGTTCACCCCCGATCATGAAAATTAGCCGACCAATGGGCCACCTGAAGAATCAATAGGTTACGACTATTTTCAAGAGAGGAAGCTGTGAAATAACCCTTTCCCCGGCAGTACCCAGGTCTGGACCCCGGTGATTCTAAAGAAACTCGCCATTTCGGGTTTTTTCGGTTCTGATTTCGCCAAATCATGACCGCTCGCGCAGTTCTCAACCGCGAATCGCGTCAGCGGCTCGCAGGGAGGCTCAAAATGGGGGGTTTGGGGGCGGGTTTGGACTTCGGCGGGGCCTGGGTTCAGGCCGGCTGGAGCGAGGGGTTCGTGAGGGCGAGGGTGCGTTGCAGGTTGTACGTGAGAGCCGGCCAGATCGCTTCCGCGGCCACGCGTTTCAGCCCCCTCGACCGCACTCTCGCCCAGTTCCGTTTCGTCTTCAACCAGGCGTTGGGGAACTCGGCGAGCGGCGCTCGCTTCCTGTAAATCGCCTTCGCTTCCCCGGTCTCCATGCGGGCGAGGAAGGCGTCCACCCGGTCGTCTTCGAGGCGAATGCTCACCGCCCGGCCGTGCTTTTCGATTTTGTAGTTGGGCGTGCAATACCGCCACATCTCGCATGCCAGGCAGTCCTCGCGAGCCGCCCGCTCACCGCCGCCCGCTGTCGTGTGCTCAAATCCTGCCGCGCTTCGCCGGCCTCGAGCGCCGCCACCGCTACCTGATGCGCGCAGTTTGTCGGGCTTGCTGAAGGTCTTCTTGTTCACCTGCGCGCGCACCTTCGTGCCATCCACCGCCACCCGCTCGAGCGTGATCAGGTTCTGCATCAGCACCATCGTGAGCACCTGCCCGAAGAACTGCTTCATCTCCTCGCCCCGCTTCACGCGGAAGTCGCTCAACGTGTGATGGTTCACCTTGTCGAAGCCAGTGAGCCACCCGAATCCGGGCTCCCACTCGCATTGCCGCGCGATCTCCCGCGCCGAGGAGACGCCCCGCGAATAGGCGTAAATCCAGATGGAAATGAGCAGCCGGGGCGGCTAGGCCTCGCGCCCCGAACAGCCCTCGTAGACCCTCACCTTCTCCTCGAAGCGGCTCAGATCGAGCCCGCCCACGAAGTCCCAGATGGCCCGCGCCGGATGCGACTCGTCGAGCATCCGCTCCACGTC
>JADLCF010000040.1 GCA_020847315.1 Bryobacterales bacterium
ATGACAGCAAGCACGAGTCTTCGGAAATCGAACATTTCCTTCTCCTTGTGGTGTAGGGAATTTCGCTTTGAATTGACGAAGTGTTCTTTCAACCTGAGCCTCAAACTCGAGTGAAAGCCGGAGCTCTTTGGACGCAAACGTTGTACTTTTTGTTGTGTTCTCAAAAAGATTCTGCGTTCCGCTCTCTTTTATAATGCTTGCGGGATTTCGACCCGATCCGCTCCATCCGTCTCTCAATGGACGATGAATGCAATAAGATTCGGTTAAGCCAAGTCAACCAACAACTGAGCCAAGCTAACGCTTGGTTGGAGGACGAATCCCACCAGACCGAATTTAATCATCTATGCGGAACAAAGTCAATAGTTTCGCATCAGGCCGACGTGCTACAGTCCAGACATCCGGTAAACCATATATTATTGGCTAAGATTTTGTGTGGATTCTCTAGAAACTGCCTTCGCTGCTGTTCATCAGGCGCTTCACCCGGTCCATCTTTCGCATGAGTTCGTCGGAGGCGTCGAGCATCTGGTTGGTGTCGTAGATCACCCTGGGAGTGAGAAACACGACCAATTCCGTGCGGGTCTTGGTCTGGGATTTCGAGCCGAAGGCGGCGCCCAGCACCGGGATGCGGTGCAGGTACGGGATACCGGCACTCGCCTCGAGATTATTCTCCTGGATGATTCCACCGAAAGCAATGGTGTCGCCGTCGCGAATGGTGATCTGGGTATCGATGCTGCGATTGTTGAAAGACGGCGATTGGATTCCGGAAGAGGCGGCGGCCTGGGGGGTACTAAAGCTCTGATTGATGAGCAGGGTAACGATGCCGGCCGGGGTGACCCTGGCGGTGATTTTGAGGTTCGTGCCGGATTGCCGGCTGGTAATTGTTTGCGCGAATTGAGAAGTGCCGCCCTGCTGGACGGCGCTGGCGGCCTGCGAGGTAAGCACCGGCACCTCCGTACCCACTGTGATACTCGCCGGAATACTATCGGTGGCGAGAATCGAGGGTGAGGCGATCACCTTGGTGAGGCGGTTATCCTGGGCTGCGGTGAGGACGGCGAGCAGTTCGCGGCTGTGGCCTACCAGCATGCCGGCGGTCATGGTGAGGCCGCCGCCGGTACTCGCGGCCGCCAAGGCTCGGCGGGCGACACTCGCGGCGCGGCCGCCGTCGGAATCGCCGGAACCGGGATCGAGCTGCCCATCTCCCAACCGGTTCAGGTATGCGTTGACGCCCGCGGCGAACGCACCGGTGAGCGAGACTTCAAACACCTTTGCTTCGATGAGCACCTGGCGCGGCGCGATATCGATCTGTTCGAGGAGCTTCAGCAGTTGCTCATATTCCTGAGGCGTGGCCTGGATGAGCAGTGAATTATCGATGAAATTCGGGATGACATGGGGGATGCGCTCGCCTGTCGGGCTGAGCATGGGTCCGTAACCCATTCCGAGCAAGCCGCCGGCCATGTTGCCGTACGCGCCCATCCCGCCGTAGAGGGCGTTCGCCGTGGGATTCTGCCCGGCGGCGACCCCGGATGCACCAGCCGCTCCAGCGGCTCCGGTTACGCCGGCGGCTCCGCCCATGCCCGCGGCGCCGGCCATCCCCTGGGCCCCCAGGTTAAAACCCCGATTGGTAAACCCGCCCATGCCAAAGCCGCCGAAACCGCCACCCATCCCGCCATAACCGCCCATCCCGCCCATCCCACCGAACCCGCCGTAACCACCGCCCATGCCGCCATAGCCGCCCATTCCACCGCCGAAGCCGCCATAGCCGCCGCCGTACATCCCCATGCCGACGGGCATCCCGGTGTAAAGCTGCATGATCGATTGCGAGAGCATGAACGCGTCACTATATTTCACGCGGTAGACATAGTTGTTGATGGAGCCGGAGGATACCGCCACGGAGACATCGAGTTTCGCGAGCCATTTTTCCACTTCGTCGAAGACGCCGGGGTTGGGGGCAACGGCGAGGATGAGGTTGATCCGGTCAATGGGAATGAACGTGGTGGAACCGCCTTCGGAAGAGAACGCGATGCCTTTCATGATCTTTTCGAGTTCGGCGGCGATGTCCGAGGGCTTGCCGTTCTTCACTTCGAACAGGCGCACGCGCTGCGTGGCGAAGGCATCGCTATCGAAGAGGGACACGAGTTCCATGGTGCGGCGCATATTGCGCGCGTTGTCGAGGATCATGAGCAGGTTAGCGGGCGCGAACGAGGTGACCTGGGCGCCCTGCCCGAGGAAGGGGCGCACCACGCCTTCCATTTCCTTCACCGTCGCGTACTTGAGAAACAGAAGGTTGAGGACGGCTTCTTCACCGCCCGGCAACTGGGCGGTGGAGGCATTCACCATGGGGCTCAGCGGCAGGTTGACGGCATCCGTGGCGGGCACGATGCGGAAAATATCGCCCACTTGCACCATTGAAGCCCCGTTGATGCGCAGGATGGTTTCGAGGATGGACCGCACCTCGACAGCGCGGATCTCCCCGTAAGTCTTGATCGTGACCGCGCCATCCACGCGGGGGTCCAGGATATAGTTGATCCGGAGCTGGCGGGCAAGCAGGTCAATGACGGTGCGGAGGTCGGCGCCGTTGAAATCGAGCACGAGGGACTGGCTTGCCTGGACGGGCGCGGGTGACGGGGCCGCGGCGGGCTGCGCGGGCGCCGTCGCGGGTTCGGCGGGAGTTTGCGGAGCCGGCGTCTGTGGTGTTGCCGTCGCGGGCGCCTGGGCACTCGCCGGCGCGTTCTGCGCCCAACCCATCGCGGCGGGCAGGAGGCTGGCTGCCAATGCTCCAATCGCGAAGAAATGCTTTATATCCGTCCTCATTCGCTGCCTCTCCCTTCCCCTCACTTCCCGTTCCGCACCCGCTACCGCAGCCGCTATTTCGCCACCGGCTCCCAGAAACAGACCGCGCCCATGGGGGAATACGTGGTCCGCTTCACCCAGCCGTCGACGACGGTGCCATCAGGCGCTTTCTCCCCCGGCTGGCAGGCGCGTTCCCGCCCACCGGTTTCCTTGCCGGGCCCGGGCTTGGTGGGGGCCGGCGGCGGGGCGACCGGCGCGGGGGCTTTCGCCGCCGTCTCTTTCGTGGTTTTCTTCGGGGCGCTCTTTGCCTGCGCCTTCAATTGATCCGCGGTCTTTTCGATCTCCTGACCATCCCAGGAGAACGTGATCTTCTCCTTGGAGATCTTCACCAGCTTGAATTCGCCGATGGTATCGCCCACCTTGTAGGAACCCTGTTTGCCGGAATCGTCCTGGCTCAACATGGCGATGGGTCCATCCCCAAAATTGATGACGCCGTAAAGCACGGGCAAAGCCGGCATCTTCTTGGGTTCCGGCTCGGGCTTCTTTTCCTCGACGACATTCGGGTTACGGTCCTGCGCGAACATCATGCGCGTGGCCACCTCCACATAGGCGGAGGGCGGCTCCGCCGGGGGGATGGGAACGATCTTCACCTCTCCGGCGGGGCTGGATTTGGCGCGGGGCTCGAAGGTCTTCCGCTCCCGCGCGGCCATCTCGAGGTGGTTGGCGCGCACCTGCCAGACGGTAAATCCGCAGGCAAGGATCAGGATGAGGTTCAGGAAACGCAATCTGGTCTTCATCGGATCATTCCTCCCGTGGGCTCCGGCACCAGTTCCCGCGGCGTGAGGGCGGAAATGGTAAGGCGGACATTCAGGATTTTCTTTTGACGGTTGGCCAGGGTGATGGCGACCCGGCTTGTCGCCACGGCGTCTTCCATGGCCCGGATGTCGGCAAGCACGTTCACGAGTTGCTCAATGGCGCACGGAAAGGCTACGGTGACGGCAACTTCGCCATAATCTTCCCCGGCGCTGCCGATGGGCGTCATGTCGATTTGGCCAGCCTGCAGCGGGGGCGCCTGCCGTTCGAGCACGGCCCGCACCTTGGCGAGAAGCGCGGCCTGCGCCTGTTGCGGCGTATCCGCGCGGAGCAGCGCTTTCTCCCGCTCCTCGACCACCTTCGCGAGTTGCTCCCGCACTTCTTTCTTGGCGGGGTTCAGCGCGGCGCGCTCCCGCAGGCCGGCGAGCCGCTTTTCAAGCACGGGGATGGGAAGGTGGATGGTGGAGGCGGTCGCCGTCGCTGCGCTCCGCGCATTCCACACGCGCCAACCGAGGAGGGCGGCGATACCCACGCCGAGGAGCAACAACGCGCGGCGGTCTCTCGCAGAAATTGTCATTGGGCCGCCTCCCGATGGATGCGCAGGCGGAAGATCTCCCGGTTCTCCACGCGCTGCAAGGGCATAGCGAACTCGGTTTTCTCGAAGAGCGGGCTGGCGTCGATAATCCCGATCAGGTCGCCCGCGCGGGCGGCTTCGCCCGCCAGGGAAATCTCTGTTCTGGAGAGATCGAGCTGCGTAACCCAGGCGTCGTCGGGTAGCAAGCGGGTGAGCCCGAGCAGGGCTTCGAGATCCGCCGTCGTCCGCAAGCGGTATTCCTTCAACTGATCGAGCCGCGTAAGGAAGCGCTCTCCCTCGCGATCAAGACGCTGCCCGGCAGCCACCTGCCGTTCGAGAGCTTGCACCTCCGCAGTGAGGCGGGCGGCGTACTGGCGCTCTTCCCACGCCTTGTAACCGAACATGCCGGCCACCAGCAGGGCGAGAAGCCCGGCCAGAATGAGTGTGGGCAGGAACATCGCCCAATTACCGCCCTTGCGCAATTCGGCGGGCAGCAAGTTGGCGGCTGGCGCGGGAAACGCGGCTGCTGCGCCGAGAGCCGTGGCATAGAGCAACGGATGCTTGGCGGCGAACTCCGCCTGCTCCACGGTGACGGGGGCGGGCAATAACTCCGCGATCTCGCGAATGGCTCCCGGATCATCCAGCCGCAGTTCCGAAGCGGCTCTCGCCAAGGCAGGAGCGGCGTCGGCATAGAGCAGCGCATCATACACCGGGCGGGACGCGCTCTCCCCGTATATTTCGACGGCATCTTCGGAAGGCAGGGCGGTGACGAAGCCGGAATCCGGCATGCGCAAGCAGCGAACCGCGCGATAGAGCGCGTCCGCGCTGAACGTGAAGCCGGCCAGTTTGACACCCGCTTCCTCGAAGAAAGCGATCCAGCGATCCACGAGATCTTCGCGCGCGATACCGACGATCGCTTGCGGCGACTTGCCGGCGCGAACGAAACCGTAGCGGACCCCCTGGTCCACATAGGGGTGCAGGGATTCGAGTTGCAGCGCGATGGCGGAATCGAGATCCTTTGCCGCCACGCCGGGCAAGCTCAGGGAGCGGACGATCATCTCATTGCGCGGCAACAGTACCCAGGCCGGCATTTGGGGAATCCCGTTGGCGCGCAGGAAGCGGGCATACTCCGCGCCGATCTCCGCGGCTCCACGCTCCTTGAGGCCGGAAAAGCGTTGATACCCCAGAATAGTTACGCTGGATGGGCGCACGCGGAGGAGGAGGATGTCGATGCTTTCCTCCTGAACGGCAATCGCGACGCCGGTCCCGCTGGCGGCGATGCGCTTCCACAGGGATGCGGAACGCAGCACGGCTGGAGCGGCAGCGGCGGCGGACTGATCCGGGCGGGCGCCATTTCCCGAAACAGGAGCGGTGCTTATTGTTTCCATGCCCTGTCGTACCAGCGTAACGTAGTGAACGGGCGGCGAACGGTGCGCTCGTTCAAATCGACCACCGCGGCAATGCTGCGCCGGGTGGCGGAGAGGCTGCCATCCTGCGCAAGCAGTTGCGCGGTGGCGCGGAGGGTGAAGATGGAGCGCCCGCCAATTTGCAGCCGCTGCGCGCCTTCGAACCCGCCAATGCCGAGTTGCGCCATCTCCGGCTCCATTAGGAAGGGCTGCTGCCGGCGGCGGGCATCGATCAACGCCACGGCTTGCGGCGGCAGGCCCACTGCTGCAAGCACCGGCGGTTCGGCCCAATTGATATCCACGGAATCGCTACGCCCGTAGACGGTGAGGCAATCGCGCACGCCGGATCGCCAGACGAGCGAATCGCCCGAGCCCGGCACATAAGCGCCGTAAAAGAGCTCGGGCGTCATCCCTTTCACCAGGAGCAGTTCTTCCACATTTTCCAGAGACGCATGGCGCGCGGGAAAAGACGGAGTGAGCGAGAGGTAGTAGCGGTCAAAGGGGGTGATGGCCTCGGAGGCGGGCTTGCGCCAGTCGTCGACGGCAGCCGCCAACTCGACGGCTTCGGGAGGCGCGAGGCCGAGCGCCAGGAAGAGCCGCAGCAGGTCCTCGACGGCGGCGCGGTTGACGTTTAGCTTGGCAGTTTCCGGCATGACATCGACGGTCGCGAGGCCGGTGGGAAAGCGGAACTCGAGGGTTCGCATGCCGCGCTGATAGTAGACCGGCGGATGGCCGGGCTGGTTGGCGTTGGCGCCCCATTGGATGTAAAGCGCCGCGCGGTCCAGGGCCCCCTTGGCCAAATAGTAGGCGCGCACCCCCTCCGCGTTCGTCGTGGTGCGATCGATTTCCGCGCGGACGGTGGCGGCGATGGTGAGAGCGATCACGGAGAGCGCGGCCACCAGCCACAATACGGCCAGCAGCGCGCCACCACGATTCGAAGCGCGGCGGGGCAAGGGGAGCGGCGCGTGGCGCGGCCGATCAATCGCCATAGCGTTTCCCCGGAAGGCGGTCTACCCGCAGCGAGATCACGAGCGACATCGGTTGCACGCCGGCGTTCTCGCCGGGGAGCGGCGCCATCTCGACCGCGATGGCTTCGGGCAGTTCCTTGAAGATCCACTGGTCCACCCAGCGCGGGGCGTCGGGCGGGGGCAGATATTGCAGGTAACGGAAACGGGCGACGAGCAGCCGGTCCGCCAGAATGAAGGAATCCGGGCGCGGTTGGATAGGGGCAAAGCGAGGGATGAGCGTGCCCGTCACGGGGTCCGGCGCGAGACCGAAGCAGGTTAACCCGGCGCTCGTAGGACCGGTATAGAGAAATTCGTTGACGATCAGCCGCACACCGGGCGGGTTCTGCTTCCCGTCACCGGGCACGACGGTGAATTCCAGAATGCGAGGGAAGCCACGCGCGCCTTCCGTGAGCGAGTAGGTGGAAACGAAGCGCATCTGTTGGGGCTCGCCCTGGAAGAACGGAATCGCCTGGGGAGCGGTGGGGTTTTCCAGGGCGCATGCGGCCGTCACCGGCATGAAATTCAGCAGTTGCTGCTCGAGAATTTCCTGGGTCCGCTCGATGCGCCGGTTGAGCGCCAGGCGGTCGTTCGAGCGCTCCATCGCGCGAAGCCCGATCCCCAGCGAATACGCGATGCCCACCATCAGGAGCCCCACCAGGGTGACGGCGATGAGCACTTCGATGAGCGTCATGCCGCGCTCGCGGCCCGTGGTGCGCGGGGGCGAAAGGGATGCAGCGCGGTTAGCCACGCGGATACCGGCCCAGTTCCGCGGGATCCTGCACGCGCCGCGCACGGTAGGTTTCGAGCTGGAGGGTGCGGCGCTTGCCGCCGCTCATCCACCAGACTTCGAGCACCAGGCGATCAAGGACGGAATCGCTCACGGCCGCCATGTTGCCTTCGAAGGGGTAAACGACGGCGCTCCAGCCAGCTTCGAGACCGCCCGTTTCCGCTGGGGCGAACTGGCCGGTGAGCGGTTGCCCAAGGGGCATGGGCGCGGCCAGCAGGTCTTCCATCTTGCGTTCCGAAAGTAGGGAGATCTGGTCGTGCTCGCTCAACCGCGCCGCATTGGCGAGGGAGGTGGAGATCGCCGAAAGCAGGCCCACCACGGCAATTGCCATGATGAGCGTGGCCACGAGGGCTTCGAGGAGCGTGAAGCCGGACTCACGGGCGCGAACGGGCGCGGCCCGGAGCGGGAAGCTTCGGATTGTGCGTGCCGGCGGCTTCATGGCGTTGCGCGGGTGGGCAGGTCTTCAACGGTGGGTGCAACGGCGATCGGGTTGAGGCGGATGACCTTGCCCGCGCCGCGCTCGTTCCGCAGTTCGATGGCGATCATCGGGGGCGCTCCGCCGGGGTAGAGCAGGAATTGCCGCGCCGCGGGCGATCCTATGGGCAGCGCGGGCGCAATGGACGCAATTTCGATTCCTCGCGGCAACTCCACCCGGTCCTCGCCCTCCCCATGGATGCTCCGGTAGCGAAGCATGTGTTTCGCGGGGTCCACTTCCACCAGCACCGCCACCTGGCCGCGCTCCACCTGGTTGCGGGCGGCGGAAAGGAGCTGCGCTACCGATGTAGACGCGCCTCGGAGGCGAATAGACGGGAGGCCAGCCTCAAACGCGGGGATGGAGATACCCACCATCAGGCCGATGATCACCACCACCACCAGCATTTCGACGAGCGTGATGCCCGCCTCGGCGCGACGGATGCCCGGCGATGCGGTTGCGGCCCCGGGCAGAATGGTAGCGCTATTGGCGTGATGGCGCATGGCTCGCTCCGCCCGGCCTCGAACGGTCAGTTCGATTTCCAACTGACGATATCGGCGTTCAGGTCCTCGCCGCCCGGTTGTCCATCGGCCCCGTAGGACATGATGTCCGGTTCATTGCCGCGTTGGCCGGGGAAGCGATAGTCGTAGGGATTACCCCAGGGGTCCGAGACGAGCACTTCCTGCAGATAGGGGCCGCTCCAGTTCTTCACTCCCGCGGGCGCGGTCTCAAGCGCTTTCAGGCCCTGTTCCGTGGTGGGGAACACGCCCGTATCGAGCTTGTACATGGTGAGCGCCGTCTTCAATCCGGCGATATCGGCTTTCGCCTTGGTGACCCGGGCCTTATCGCCCTGGTTTAGCAATTGCGGCGCCACGAGGGTGGCGAACAAGGCGATGATCGTCATCACGACCAGCATTTCGATGAGCGTAATACCGGCTTGCCGCCGCCTTCGACGATTTGCGTTCTGTTGTGTCATAGCGCCACCTCATTGATGCTGGTGATCCCGAGCAGCATCGTGAGGATCAATGCTCCCACGATGATGCCCATGATCAGGATAACAAGCGGCTCGAAGAGCGCCGTGAAGCGCTTGATCGCGGCCTTGGTTTCGGCTTCGTAGATTTCCGCCATGCGCAGGAACATGGCGTCGAGCGAGCCGGTCTCTTCCCCGACAAGTAGGAGATGCCCGGCAAGCGGGGGAAACTGGTTGGTGCGGCGCAGCGGCGCGGCGATGCCCTCGCCCCGTTTCACGCCTTGCGCCACGGCGTCGAGCGAAGTGGACATCCGGCGGTTGCCGAGGATATTGCGGGCAATCTGGATTGATTGCACCAGAGGAACGCTGTTGGCAACGAGGGTGGCCATGGAGCGCGCGAACCGCGCCGTCTCCGCCTTGCGGAGCGCGTCTCCCAACACGGGAATGCGGAGCTGAAAGCCGTCCCACCACATTCGGCCTTCCGGTGTTCTTACATAATACTGATGCGCCGCGATGCCCAACGCAACCAGGACGAGTAGCGGCACGGTGTACGCCTGAAAGAACTGGGAAATCTGGATCATGAGGAGTGTGGGGGCGGGCACCTGGATGCGGGCGTCCGCGAAGACCTTCGCGAAACGGGGCACCACGAAATTCATCAGCACGAAGATGGAAGCGATGCCCACCAGGCAGAGCAGCACCGGGTAAACCATCGAAGAGACGGTGTAGCTGCGCAACTCGTCGCGGCTCTCCTCGAACTTGGCCAGGCGCTCGAAGATCTGGGCCAGCGAGCCGCTTGCCTCACCGGCTCGCACCATATTCACGTAGAGCTCCGAGAAGTGCTTCGGGTGTGTGGCCAGGGCGTCTCCCAGAGAGCGGCCCCCTTTCACGAGGCGCAACAGATCGTTCACCAGAAAGCGGAACTGGCTATTCTCCGTGAGTTCGCTCGTGATGGCGATGGCGCGATCGAGGGGCACCCCGGCGGTCAGCAACGTAGAAAGTTCCTGCGTGAAGAAGAGCACATCCTTGCGTCCGGGCGCGCCCAATTGGGGCAGCTTCCACTCCGCGCGCTGCTTCTTCCCGGCGCCGACGTATACGGGGGTGAGGCCCTGCCGGAGCAACTCCCTGGCGATCTCGCGCTCGGTTTCCCCGTGGAGGATGCCTGATCGGACCCGCCCGTCTCCCGCTACCGCTCTGAAATGGAAGGCCGCCATGGTACGCCGCTACAAATCCTGGGTTACGCGGATGACCTCTTCCGCGGAGGTTCTGCCGGTTTCCACCTTGAGCCATCCATCCTCGCGTAACGTGCGCATGCCCAATTCCCGCGCCGCGGAGGCCAGTTGCACGGCGTTCGCGTTCTGCATGATGAGTTCGCGCAGACGGTCACTCAATTCCATCAACTCAAAAATACCCATGCGCCCGCTGTAGCCCAGGCCGAAGCAATGCTGGCAACCGGCGCCCTTGAAGTGCGGAATCTCCCGGCCGGCATCGGTGCGAATCGTGCCGGCCTCCCGCTTGCAATGCTGGCAAAGAACGCGCACCAGGCGCTGCGCGAGCACGGCCACGATGGTGGAACTCATCAGGTAATTTTCCACCCCCATATCGTGCAGTCGGGTGATGGCGCTGGGCGCGTCGTTGGTGTGGAGGGTGGAGTACACGAAGTGCCCGGTGAGCGCGGCGCGGATGGCGATGTCAGCCGTCTCGCGGTCCCGGATCTCACCCACCATGATGACGTCCGGATCCTGCCGGACGATATGCCGCAAGCCAGTCGCGAAATCGAGACCGATCTGCGGATTCACGAAAATCTGGTTAATCCCATCCATCTGGTATTCGACAGGATCTTCGATGGTGATGATCTTCTTGTCGGGCTGGTTGATGCGCTTGAGCGCGGAATAGAGCGTGGTGGATTTGCCGCTGCCCGTGGGGCCGGTCACCAAAAAGATGCCGTGCGGGAGCGAGGTGAAGTGGTGCATCCGCTCGAGCATCCGCTCGTCGAAACCCAGCCGTTGCAAGTCGTAGAAATCGCCCGCGGAACGATCGAGCAAGCGCATCACCACGCTCTCGCCATAGAGCGTCGGGAGCGTCGAGACGCGCAGGTCCACTTCGCGGCCCATCACCTTGATCTTGATGCGGCCGTCCTGGGGCAGCCGGCGTTCGGCAATGTTCAGGCGGGCCATCAGCTTCAGGCGCGAGATGATGGCGGCCTTCAGATCCTTGGGCGGTGAATCCTGGTTATAGAGCACTCCGTCCACCCGGTAGCGGACGCGAAACTCTTTCTCGAACGGCTCGATGTGAATGTCGCTCGCACGCTTCTCCACCGCCTGGGCGATCATCGTGTTCACGAGGCGGATTACCGGCGCTTCGGACGCCATGTCGCGGAGTTGCTCGAGATCTGCGAGGGCTTCGGCATCCTCGCCTTCGAGGCCGCCCGCCCCGGAGTGCGGGTGCGAATCCGCGTAGTGGCGCTCCACGGCTTCGAGAATCTCCGCTTCGGCCGCAAGCACGGGCCGCGTCCGAAGACCGGTGAAGCGGGATACGGCGGCGATAGTTTCGAAATCGAGCGGATCCGCCATCGCCAGAAGGAGCGTGGAATCCTCGACGGCGTAGGGAATGGCGCGGGCCTGGCGCAGAAAGCGGGCGTTCAAGCCTTCGAGTTCCGGGGCATTCGGCGGCTCTCCCTGGATGCTCACGAGATCGAGATGCAGTTGCTCCGCCAGGGTGGCCAGCACGTCTTTTTGCGAAACGAAGCCGAGGTCCACCAGGATGCGGCCGATCTTGTCGCCGCGATCTTTCTGAATCTCCAGCGCTTTGTCGAGATCGTCGGGAGAAATGAGCCCCTTCGCAATGAGGCGCTCGCCGAGACGCCGCGGCCTCGGGGCCGCCTCGGTGTGCGGGTTGCCGGTGCCGGCTGGGTGCGCTGGGGTGCTCATGTGCTCAAAACTCGGGACGATGCCTAGTATAGAGTGACCTTCGCCATGGGCGCGACCCGCGCCGCGTCGCTTGCGTCCCCGGTGGTTTGCAATTTGCGAAGATCGCCCGCTTTCGCCCGCACCACCATCTGCGCGGGCAGGCCCTGCAGATTCTCATAGGGGAAGTAGAACAGCGTGGCCCCCATCACGATCTCTTCACTCTCTGGAACGTCGGCATGCGCCTTGGCCATCTCCGGCAGCATCGTCAACAGGAGTTCGCGCAGCACGGGAACACGCCCCAGCTTCGCGGTATGAATCTTCTCTACTTCGCCCGGCGGCATCCTTGTGAAGAAGGGCGAGATGCCCACGGCTGGCGAGAGGCTCACTTCGATGGAAAACAGCAGCCCCGTGCCCGCGAGATACACGCCGCGCGTAGCGCCGATCACCTCCATCGGGCTCTCTGTGTTGTAGCGCTCAATACGGCCATCGATGGAGCGCTCCGAACGCCGTACCGCTGCAAAATCGATGCGAGAGGGCTCGGCGGGGGTCTCCGCTGCGAGCAAGCCACCGAGCAGCGCGAGGGCCGCCAGCGCGCGGAAGCCGCCACGCCACAGGCCGGGCGACGTCATTGCCGTTCCCCCATGAAGGCGACGTTCGCCACCATCTGCCGTCCGTACTTCTTCTGGATGAACGCGACGGCTTCGCGCATCTGGTACATCTCGTTATTGTGTTCCCGCTCCAGGCGCTGCTCGGCGGCGTTCACCAGCCGCTTGGTTTCCTGTTGATGCTCCTGCCGCAAATCCGCTTTCACGCGGACGATCGCGGCGGCGAGACGTTCTTCGACGGCGGCATCGATCCGGGCATTCACGGCGTTGGCGTCGAGCGCCACGGGCTGCGTTACGGCGACAGGGGTTTGCAGCGCAAGCTCCCGGGCCGTGAATTCCTCTCCAGCGGGGCGGGCCATCCAACCGTGCGCCAGCACCGCGACCGCGAGGGCGAGCGCACCGGCAAAATTCCAACCGGGCGAGCCGAAGCCCGCGATCCGCTTCCACCAAGCCACGGGCGTTGCCACTGGCGCGCCCACGAGAACCGTCCGGCGGGGCGGATCTTCGTCTTCCAGGCTGAGCAGGGTTTCCCGCAATTCGAGCAGCCGGTTCAGTTCATCCTGGCTCTCCGGGTGTTCGTTGATGGCCTGCAACTCGGCTTCGGGGGTCCGGGCGAGGTCGTCGCCGAACACCAGTTCCCGCAGATCGCGTCCGTTCTTATCCATGGCTAGCACCGTGCCTTCTTCCCTCGCGGATATTCGTCCTCGCGGGGGCCATCCCCACATGGAGGGCGTTTACTCCGCCTTGCGCTTCTCCAAGCGCGGCTCCAGGGTTTGCTTCAGCAGTTCGAGCCCCGTGTAGAGGCGGGATTTGATCGTCGAGACCGGAGTCCCGAGGATCTCGCCGATTTCCTCGAACTTGAAGCCCTGGTACACCTTCAACACCACCGCTTCGCGCTGTTCAGCGCTCAGCCGCGCGAGCGCCGTTTCGATCGCCAAAGACACCTCGACCGGCGCCATGCGGCGGCTCCATTCGGGGCCATCGCCGTGGCCGTTCCATTCCTCCTCCGGCCGCGACTTGCGGACGAGGGAGTAGGCCTCGTTATGCGCGATGCGAAACAACCAAT
>JADLCF010000041.1 GCA_020847315.1 Bryobacterales bacterium
ATGCAGCAGATCGGCGGGGACACCAAAGACAAGATGACCGCCATGCAGAAGAGCGGCGTGGCGATGCGCCCGGTGACCATGGATGAGAATGGCAAGCTCACCAGATTCAACGAGTCCGACGAGACGGTGCAATTGGACCAAGTGAAAGCCCCCGACGACGCCTGGGTGAATGTTTACCGTCGGGATGACTGGTCGGCGGTTGCGCTGTTCTACCTGGATAGGCCGGAGAACGGGCTCCCTCTCCTGGCGCCCGTGGAGACGAGAACGAAGGCCATGAAATAGCGGGGATCGCCGCGTTCAGTTGAGGCGGCGGGCTGGCTTGCGGTAGAACTGTTGCGATGGATGATTGCGAGATCGATGAACCGTTTCTGGTTTTCGGCCAACCTTGCCTCGGGGAGGAAGAGATCGCGGAGGTCGTGGCGTGCCTGCGGTCCGGGTGGATCGGCCGCGGGCCGCGAGTAACGCGCTTTGAAAGAGATTTCGCGGCTTACAAAGGCGTGGATGAGGCGGTGAGCGTGCAATCCTGTTCCGCCGCGCTGCTGCTCGCGCTGCAGGCGGCGGGCGTGGGGCCGGGTGACGAAGTGATCACGACGCCACTCACCTATTGCGCCACGATCAACGCGATCATCCACGCAGGGGCGCAGCCCGTTCTGGCCGACGTGGACCCCGCCACGATGAATCTCTCACCGGCTCGTGTCGCGGAGCGCATCACGGCGAACACCCGCGCCATCATCCCCGTTCATTTCGCGGGACGGCCCTGCGAGATGGATCTCCTCCGCGGCCAAGCCGAGCGCCACGGTCTGACGTTGATTGAAGACTGCGCCCATGCCATCGAGACGGAGTACCAGGGCCGGAAGGCCGGTACAATCGGTGATTTCGGCTGCTTCAGCTTCTACCCCACAAAGAACGTCACCACGGGGGAGGGGGGCATGGTGCTGGCGAGAGACGCGAAGCATCGCGAGACCATTCGCATTCTCTCGACACAAGGAATGACCTTAGATGCCTGGAAGCGGTTCAGTGCCGACGGTGTTCCGCATTACGCGGTTGTCGCGGCCGGATTCAAGTACAACATGACCGATATGGAAGCGGCGCTCGGCATCCATCAGTTGGCCCGCGTTGAAGCGAATTGGTTGCGCCGCCGCGAGATCTGGCTGCATTACCGCGATGCGCTGACAGGGCTGCCCGTGACGCTTCCGGCAATGGCCGCGCCCGGGACAAGACACGCCTACCATCTCTTCCCCATCCTTGTGGATCCCCGTGTCGCGGGCTTGGATCGGGATGGCTTCCTGCTGCGTCTTCGCGAACTGCGCATCGGCAGCGCTGTGCATTACCGCAGTGCTGCCGAGCAGCCCTACTACCAGAGTGTCTTTGGCTGGCAACCCGAAGACGTTCCGGAAGCGATGCGGATCGGCCGGCAAACGCTGAGCCTTCCACTTTCCCCCGCGCTCAGCGATCATGACGTGGAGCGCGTGGTCCGCGCTGTGCGAACCGTTCTAGACACGCCCAGGCAAACTGCGGCGCTGAGGGCGAGCCTATGAATGGAAGCTTCACTTTCGTCCGCCGCGAACCTGCGGGCGCCGCAGTAGCCCGATACCTGGGAGACCGCCTGGACCTGCCTTCGGACCGCTTCCTCGTGAGCGGCGACATCGCGGCGAATGTGCCTGGCAAAGATGGCGTGCTCTGGTTGCACGGGAACGCCGCGTTCTTCCCGAAAGTTTGCCGCAGTCTGATGCGAACGCCCGTTGATCGGCGGCCCCTGGTGGTGATCTGGCACATGGAGCCGTTGCCGCCGCCAGCCGCTTCCGGCATTCCCAAGCCCATGCTGCACCTGCGCGAGATCGCCAAGATTGTGCTCCGGGATCCGCGCGCCACCGATGTCTACACGAATTGGTTTACCCTTCAACGTCTCCACCGGAATCGCCTCCCCGATGTGCTCTTCGTTTCCGCCCCGGGCCGCCGGGAGTTTCTCGCCGAGCGCGGGATCGAGTCGCATTTTGTTCCGGTCGGCTACCTGCCGGAGATGGGGCGGGATCTGCACTCGGAGCGGGATATCGATGTCCTCTTCCTCGGGTCGCTCGACGTTCCGCGCCGCAATCGGATTCTAAAGTCTCTGCGCAAGCAAGGGGTTTCCCTTGCGGCTTACGGCGATTGGAAGAACCCAGCCTATTGGGGGGAGTCCCGCACCGTTCTCGTCAATCGCGCCAAGATCCTGTTGAACCTGCCGCGAACCGCGGGCGAGTACTCGGGCATCCGCATCCTCCTTGGGCTGGCGAACAAGTCTCTCGTGGTTTCAGAACCCATTTATGATCCACACCCATATATCCCCGGCACGCATTTCGTGATGGGCGCCCTTGAGGAGATTCCCGGGCTGATTTCGCGCTATCTGGAAGACGATGCGGCGCGGATGGAGATCGTCGATGCGGGTTACCGCGCGGCCCTCAATGAGTTTTCCATGGAGCGATCCCTGCAGAGAATTCTGGAGATTGTGGCTGCGAATCCCAGAGAAGGAGGCAACCTTGTCCGAACCGCTCTTAATTCTGGGCGCGCGGAGGTTCGCGCTTGAAGTCGCGGATATCGTTTCGGAGATCGACGGCGTTCATCTTGCCGGATTCGTCGAGAACATTGATCCAGAGCGCTGCCGAGAGCCTCTTGAAGGCTTGCCCGTGCACTGGGTGGATGAACTGGCTTCGATGGCGAAGACGCATTGGGCTGTTTGCGCTTTCGGCAGCACCACGCGGCGCGGCTTCATTGAACAGGCGGCGGGCATGGGTATGCGCTTTGCTACGCTCATCCACCCTGCGGCGCGCTTCTCGCGCAAGAGCAGCGCCGGGCCTGGTACGCTCATTTGGCCGGGAGTGGTCGTGAGCGCGTATACGGCAATTGGGGCGCATGTGCTCGTGAATCGCGGCGCTATGATCGGCCATCACACGGAGTTGGGTGACGGGATCACGGTAGGCCCGGGGGCGAACATCGCCGGTGCATGTTCGATCGGATCTGGCAGCTATGTCGGAATGGGAGCCGTGGTTGTCGATTCGATGCGCATCGGTTCCGGGGCGGTGGTTGCCGCCGGTGCGGTGGTTACGCGGGAAGTGCCGCCGAACGTGATGGTCGCCGGATCTCCCGCTATTGTTGTGAAACAGGGAGTGGATGGATACTAACGTGGCGACAGAGCGAATCCTTTCGATCAGTGACATTCTGGCGAGACAGGCACAGTTGAGACCGGACGCCGTGGCCCTGTTGGCGCCGGGCTCCCCGCCGCTAAACTACCGGCAGTTTCGGCAGGAGACCCTTGGAATTGCCGGTCAGCTTGCCGCGCGAGGCCTCGCCCCTGGCGACCGCGTGGCGATCGTTCAGCCCGATGCCGCCGGCATGGCGCTATCCTTTCTCGGGGTCGCTTCCCTGGCGACAGCGGCGCCACTCAATCCGGCATATCGTGAGAAAGAGTTCGATTTCTACCTCTCCGATCTCAACGCGAAGCTGCTCATCGCCCCGGAAGGGGATCATCCTTGCCGCGCGGCGGCGCAAGCGCTTGGCCTCGGCGTTGTGGAACTCGCCGAACTGCGTTCTCCCGGAGTTCACGAAAGCCGGACGCCGGCTCCCTCGCAGGAAGCGTTGGTGCTCCATACCTCCGGCACGACCTCCCGCCCCAAACTGGTTCCTCTCACGCAAGCGAATCTTTGCCATTCGGCATGCAATGTGGCCGCGGCCCTGCATTTGCAATCGTCGGACCGCTGCCTGAACGTGATGCCGCTCTTCCATATTCATGGCCTCGTGGCGGCGCTTCTGGCTTCATTGAGCGCGGGGGCTTCCGTGGTGGCTGTGCCGCGCTTTGAAGCGAGCCGGTTCTTCTCTTGGCTCGAAGAGTTCCAGCCCACCTGGTATTCGGCCGTGCCCACCATCCATCAGGCCATATTGGGTGCATCGCGCGCGGAGGGGTTGCCCTCCGCGAAGTCGAACTTGCGCTTGATCCGTTCCTCCTCGGCCGCGCTGCCGCCCTCAGTGATGTCGGAGTTGGAGAGTTGCTTTGGCGTGCCGGTGGTGGAGGCCTACGGAATGACGGAAGCTTCCCACCAGATGGCGTCGAATCCTCTACCGCCCAGGGAGAGGAGACCGAATTCGGTGGGCATGGCCGCCGGACCGGAAGTAGCGGTGATGGATGAAGCAGGCGCCCTGCTGCCGTTTGGCCGGGAGGGCGAAGTGGTGATCCGGGGGGATAACGTCACCGCCGGGTACGAGAGCAACACCGCCGCCAATGCACAGGCGTTCACCCATGGATGGTTCCATACCGGAGACCTGGGCTACCTTGACCCGGATGGGTATCTGTTCCTGACGGGACGCCTCAAGGAGATCATTAACCGCGGAGGCGAGAAGATCGCGCCGAAGGAGATCGACAACTGTCTGCTCGAGCATCCGGCGGTCGCCCTGGCTGTCGCTTTCGCGGTTCCGCACACCTCACTTGGGCAGGATGTTGCCGCGGCGGTCGTATTGCGCCCCGGCATGGTTGCGTTGCCCGCTGAACTGAAGGACTTTGCCGCTGCCCGGCTCGCGCCTTTCAAAGTGCCCAACCGCATTCTGATTGTGGATGAGATCCCCAAAGGACCCACCGGAAAGCTCCAGCGTATCGGTTTGGCCGAACAACTCGGGCTCTTCGACAAGGCCGGGCAGGCGCTCGGCCCGGCCGCTCCCTACGTGGCTCCTCGCAATGCGTTGGAAGAGCGCCTGGCGCAGGTCTGGGCCACCGTCTTGAATCTGGAGCGTGTGGGCATCGAGGATGATTTCACGCAGTTGGGAGGAGACTCCCTGCTGGCCGCAACGCTGCTGACTCAAGTCAGCGCAGCCTTCGGCGCGGGTCCGGAGACATTGGTGTGTGAGGGGATCTCAACGGTCGGCGCGATGGCGCGGAGGATCGGGAGTTGGCGCGATAACGAGGAAGCGGAAGGAGTCGATCAGTAGAAGAGTTCGCAGAACCCGCGGCATCTTTCAGACGCCGATGAGTTCCGCGAACTTGGCGAAGCCTAGCCTTGACCTTCGACGGCCCAGATTCCGGTAATTCCAAGTTGGGAGACTGAATTTCCAATTCATGCCGGGAGTGTGGAGACGGGTAACGGAAAGGTGGAACCGGACCAATGAGGCTCCGCGAACGGCCTCGTTCGGCCTGCGACGGCAATCCATCCTTACCCGCAATCGCGTTCCGCAGCCGGTGGATTTTGAAGAGCCCTGCCTTTCCCTGTCCAACACCGAGCGTGAACCTCGCTGAAA
>JADLCF010000042.1 GCA_020847315.1 Bryobacterales bacterium
CGGACGAGCCCGATTGCACGAAAGTGGACCAATGGAAGCGCGACCGCCTGGTGAAGGTGGGCGCGGATTACATCGTTCCTCACTACCGGGAGCACGGCAAGCTTTTTGAGGCGCTCTTCAGCTAGTGAGATTGGGGTGTTTTCGCGATGAATCAGGTGGACCCGGCATTTCCTTCCGATACTCAGATCCGCGATGTCCTCGCTCGAATCGCAGGTCTGCGCGCCCTCGTGATCGGTGACATCTGCCTCGATCGCTGGTGCTTCTATGACCCTTCCCTCGCGGAAGCTTCCCGCGAAACCGGGATCCCGAGAGTGGCGGTCATCAGCTACGAATGCACCCCCGGCGCGGGAGGCACCGTCTCGAACAATCTCGTGGCGATGGGCGTGCGCGACGTTGCGGTGCTTGGCGTCTTCGGTGACGATGGGCTCGCCTATGAACTCCGCCGCGCGCTCGATAGCCGGGATGTCGAGACCCGTTACATGGTGGTGAGTCCGGAAACGCAGACCTTCACCTATACGAAGTACATCAACGTCAACACCGGCGAGGAGGACCTGCCGCGCACGGATTTCGTGAACGTGAATCCGTGGTCCGCTGAAGTCGAGGCTGCGGTGATCGAACAGTTGCGCGCGGCGGCCGGCGAATCGGATGTCATTCTGGTCTCGGACCAGGCGGAGACCGACATCGGCGGAGTGATCACATCCGCGGTGCGGAAAACGCTATCGGAGATTGCGCGCGAAACGCCCAATAAGACCATCTGGGTGGATTCCCGGATGCGCCCCGAACACTTCCGCGATGTCATCGTGAAGATCAACCAGGAAGAGGCGGAGATGGCCTGCGATCGCCTGCAACTGAATCGGGATTTCTCCCTCTTGCGGGCGCGCACACATTCCCCTCTGTTTCTGGTCACGCATGGTGGCGACGGCGTCGATCTGTACTCTCCTTCCCGTGCCGATTATGTCGCTACCGCGCGCGTCGAGGAGCCGGTGGATATCTGCGGCGCGGGCGATAGTTTCTCCGCGGGGGCCGCGATGGCGCTGGCCGCAACGGGAGATCCGGTTCTGGCCGCCCGATTCGGGAATCTGGTGGCTTCCATTACCATCATGAAGCGAGGCACTGGCACGGCGTCGCCGGATGAAATCCTCGATCAGGCGGAGATCAATAGGCGATGAATGTCCTTGCCATTGATGTGGGCGGCTCCAAGGTGACGCTGGCGGTCTTCGAAGACGGCCAGATGATTCTGCGCGAGACCCATGTGACGGACCGCGAAGGCGGCAAAGAGTGGATGGTGGATAAGACCATGGCGGTTGCCAAGTCCTGGTCGTCAAAGTTGCGCTTTGACCGCTGCGGCATTGGTTTCGGTGGGCCGGTCAATTACGCCCGGCAGCGCGTCGATAAGTCCACCCACGTGAGCGGTTGGGACGATTTCGACTTTCCAGCCGTCGTGAAAGCCGAGTTGGGAATCCCCGCCATCATCGATAACGACGCCAACGTCGGCGCTCTCGGCGAATATACGTTCGGCGCCGGTTCGCATACTGACCCGATGTTCTATATGACGCTCTCTACCGGTATCGGCGGTGGCATCATCGTGAACGGGGCGTTGTTCCGTGGCGCGGATTCGTTCGCCGGCGAGATCGGCCACATCACCATCCGCCCCGATGGGCCGCAATGCCTCTGCGGATCGTTCGGGTGCCTGGAGCGCCTTTGCTCCGGCCTCTGGCTCGAAAGGGATCACGGCAAGACCCCGAAGGAACTGCTCGATGACCACCGCTTCGTCCAGAAGTACGTGGTCGATTTGGCCCAGGGCCTGAAGGCATGCATCCTCCTTATCAATCCAGCCCGGGTTGTCATCGGGGGCGGCATCAGCAAGGCGGGTAAGAAGCTGTTTGACCCGCTTAAGGCCGAACTCCGCAAGCAGATTACAAATTGGAGCGAAGCCCGCATCGACGTGGTGCCCGCCTGCCTCGCCGACGACAGCGTGCTTTATGGGGCGCTCGCCCTGGTGGATGAATTAGGAAAATAATGAGCTTCACGCAATCATACGTTCACGAATTGCAGGGCGTGCTCGCCTCGCTTGATCTGGCCAAAGTGGATCGGGCCATCGATTGGTTCCGGGAAACGCGCGACGGCGGCGGCACAATATACCTGTGCGGCAACGGCGGAAGCGCGGCCAGCGTCTCCCACATCACCTGCGACATTGTGAAAGGTTGCAGCTATCTCCGCGACAAAAAGTTTCGCGTGATGGCGCTTACGGACAACCTGGCCACCATCACGGCCTATGCCAATGACGTCGGCTATGAGGAAGTGTTCGTCGAACAGCTTCGAAATTTCGCCACGCCCAAGGATCTGGTTCTCGCCGTGAGCGGCAGCGGCAATTCGCCCAATGTCGTGAAGGCGCTCGAATACGCGCGCACGGTGCCCTGCCGGACGATCGCGTTCACGGGGCGCGATGGCGGCAAGCTCGCGCCGCTCGGAGATCTCAATTTGCATGTCAACGAACAGCACATGGGCCGCATTGAGGATTCGCACATGATGATGCTGCACATGATCGCCTACTCGTTCATGGATTGCGCGGTGGAGTAGAGTCCCACCGCGCCGGGCGTCGCCGCTACAGAATATGTCTACTCACGCCGCCGCGGAGAAGGCTTACTACGAAGCGCGCTACGCCGCGTTCCTCGATCTGCCGCCGGACGACCTTCGCTTCACTCCATCCCGCTTTCTCGCCGATCTCGAAGATCCTCGCAAGGAAGTCTACGAGCGCAAGGAGCTATACCGGGCCACCCTGACGGCGCTCGGGCGGCTCAACCTGCGCGGCAGGAGCGTGCTCGATTACGGCTGCGGCACCGGAGATTTCGGGCTCTGGATGGCCACCGCCGAGCACGCCCGCGTCACCTTTCTCGACCTCTCGGAGAACGCCGTCGAAGTCTGCCTCAAGCGGGCGGACGCAAGCGGCGCTGCCACGCAGTGCGACGCCGTGGCCCGTGACGCCGCCGATCTCTCCTGCTTCGCCGATGCCGCCTTCGATCTCGTCTACGGCTGCGCTTCTCTGCACCACACCATCAAATATCCTGGCGCGTGGAGCGAACTGCTGCGCGTCCTGAAGCCCGGCGGCGATCTGGTGCTCACGGAGACTTACGGCAACAACGCGCTTCTGAATGCGCTCCGCCGCTGGAATTGGAAGCGGGAAGGGCTCTCCGCGGATCAGGGCGAGGATGTCATCTTCGATGACGAACACGTCGCCATCCTCCGCCGCCATTTCCCGGAAGTCGCTCTGCAACCCATCGGCCTTTTCGCCATGGCCAAGCGCGCGCTTCGCGGGCGGTTTCATCTCGCGCCGGCCCGCGCGCTGCTTCGCTCGCTGCAGGCCGTGGATGGCGCGTTGCTCGGCGCCGCCCCCCGGCTCAAATCGCAATGCGGCGAGGTTCTCGTCGTGGCGCGTGGCCGTAAGTAATTCGCGTACTGCGTGCTGACCCTGGCTTCTACGCCTGGGCGGCGTTCGCGAGGTGCGCCGGTGGCTGCCGGAAGGTCAGCAGCAGGCTCGCAGCGAACACCGTCACGGCGGTCATCTCGATGATCGCGGAGACCGGCAGCAAAGGCCACATGGCGGGGACATACGATTCGTAGGCGCCGATCTCCGAACTCACCCGCATCAGGCAGCCCAGGTTCAACAGCGCCAGCGACCAGAACATCAGCTTCGGGCTATAGAGAACCCGCATGCCGCAAAACGCCGGTAGCACCCGCTGGCCGATCGCAAACACCATTGTTGACATAAAGCCCACCGTCAACGCATGTCGAGAGGAGCCCCAGAGCCCGCCTGCTTGGTCCCAGAACACCGCGCAGACGCCCAGGACCGCCGCCACGATCATCCATGCGTAGGCGAATTGCACGAAGAGCGGGAACGTGGGATGTACCCCGAGCGTCTTCGGCACTTTCACCGGTGGCAGAAAGACGCGCACCGCGTAGGCGGCCGTCGCCGAAGAGGCCAGCACCGCGAACATGGCGGGGATGAACCACCCCAGCATCGCGGCGATCACTCCGATGGTGTTCACCCCGAGCGCCGCGAAAAGGAATTTCGCCGCGGGCTCGCGCAAACCCAGAAACACGGGGAGCCACCGTGCGCTGAACCCCCAGATTGTCACAACCGGAAATGCCCAGGTAAACAGCACCAGCAGCCGCTCGTTCGCGCCGTGGGGAATGGCTGGGCCGATTCCGGAAACTCCCGCCTGAATCGCCACGGCAAGGTTCGCGGAGAGAGAGGCCAGAAAGCCGAGGCTTCCCGCAATCACGGCAAACATCCACACCGGCGGCCCGCCCGTTTTGGGGCTCCCCGGCTTCGGCTCCGCCCGGTGTCCGCTGACGGTCAGGAAGAAGAGGAGGAAGGCGAGCAATTCAAGCACGGCGGATACGGGCAGCATCCAGCGCCATTCCCACATCCAGAGGTTCGTCGCCCAACGCAGCGTTACCCCGGTCGTCCAGAGCGCCCAGCTTATCCAGGAGCGGGTGATCGCGAACTCGGGGAGCCGCCCCATCTTCGAAAGCGAATAGAACCCGATCCCGATGATGAAGCTCCCGATCCACCCGAAGATCTGCGCGTGGCCATGGGCCTGAATCCAGGCGGGATCGATCAGCGTGGTCGAGTGTGCGCCCGTGATGCTGATCAGGTTCCAGACGCCCAAAAACGTCCCCGGCAGCAGCATGAACGTCAATCCGGTTACGATCCAAACCGTAAGTGTTCGTTGCAATGCAAGCTCGCGGGCTTTCATCGCCTCCGGGTCGCGGTTCACAGTCGCAGACAAGCAAATACCCTCTGTTCTCGATTGTGCGCAGCCCCGCCGCGTTCGTGCCGTGACCAAAGTCGCATCCCAGGCCGCCTAAGCGGCCGGACGGCGCCGGGCGCGCCGCACCCTCCTGGCCGGCCCTCCCGCCGGAGCCGCGCGGCAAACTGCCTCTACGCGCCCTCCGCGCGCACCCTCGGAAACAGAATGTCGTCCTCGAGATGCACATGTTCGGCCATATCCTTCTCCAACTCCGTGAGCAGTCTGCAGGTGTAGGCCACTTCACCGCCGATACTCTCCGGCGCTTGAAAATCCCACAGAGCCTCCCGGATCTCGTGAAGCAAGCCGCGAATTGCCGCGTGTTCGGCAATGTGGCCGTTGATCGAGTTGACGAAAGGCGCCAGCGATTTCGCAGGGTCCTGGCCGCGCGCCTCGACAAGAGGAAATCCCACCGTTTCTTCCTTGATCAGATGTTGTTCCACCGCAGCCTGAAACTGGAAAAACAATGTGTGCGCTTTCAGCAGTTCCGGGTGTTTCAGCCAGTATTGGCGAACGTGCGCGGTCAATAGCGAAGCAATCAGCGGCAGTTGCCGGTTGAGGTAGGCGTGATGCGTGCTTGCAATGTGTTGGGTCAGGCTGCTCAGTTCTGCGGAGCGCCAATCGGTAGCGGTAGCCATGGTCTCTTTCCTCTCGGTCGGTCTCGCACCGCGCGGATGCCTCGCAGTGCCTGATGAGAGTTGCGGCCTGCCGGCGCCGCCGGCATTTGCGCGAAGAGGTTCTGCCATCCACCGCCTTATCGGTGTCGAGTCTGAAACTCGTTAACGGGAGTTCTTTTATTTAAGATTTCGTCAACACAGTTGATTATATACCCGCCCCCCCCCCCACCGCATGCCCGCGAAGCAAGGATGGGAACGGCCTCGCGAGACCATCGGTCACATCCTTGATCGTGCTTTCGCCGCCGGTCATCGGCCTCCGGATGAGCACAATCAGGTCTTGAAGTACAGCACGGGTTGGGCTAGCATCGAACCAAATGAGGCCACGCGCGACCAGGTTCCTGCAGGCGGTCATCGTGCTGATCGGCACTGGCGCTCTTGCTTTGCTGCTTTGGGAACCCCATCTTGAAGGAAGGAACGCGCACGCCACGCTCTTTGAGATCTATTTCAAGGATCCATTCCTTGCCTATGTCTACACGGCATCGATTCTGTTCTTCGTAGCGCTCTATCAGGCAGTCCACATCTTGGGTCTTATCCGAGAGAATCAAGTATTCTCGCAGGCAACCGTGAGAGCGCTGCGGATCATCAGGCACTGCGCGGTGGCCATCGTCGGTTTTGTACTGGGGGCGGTCCTCTTCATCTTCCTGTTTGGCGAACAAGATGGCCGGCCACCGGCGGTGTTTATGGGCACGATGTTTATCCTCGGCTCGATCACCGCCGCCACCGCTGCCGCAGTGCTTGAGAGTATATTTCAGAAGGCGATCGGCAAGAAGGCGGAAATCGAATCAGGAACTTAATGTGAGAACGGCGCGGCCATCATGGTTCAGGCGCTTCCCGTGATGTCTACACGAACAGGCTGCGGCCGGTTGCATTCCTTGATGCGCGCCGTGGCTGTGATTGCTTGTCTCGTCGAAAGTGGCCCGGCGTGCCTTGCGTAAGCGTGGGCAGAGACCGCTCCTTGTTAGGTTCCTGCTCAGAACCTTCAATCGGCTTGGGAATTGAACGTGTTGAGCCTGAGTGGGAATATCGCGGCATGCGGTCAGGATGACAATGGCGTGGCGTGGATAGGGCGGTATTGCCGCCGCTTTGTTACCAGGGAGACCATTCGATTTCCGAAGGCTGGGTACCGGCATAAGGATGCGCGGGCGAGATACCGAGCGATCGCATGTGGCGCACGACAATCTCGAGCCGTGCTTCGAGATCTTCCTCATGGAGCGTGAGCCCTTCCAGGATGCCGCTTGCAACCGCCCACGTGATGGTTTGGCCGAAACTGTGGCCGTTCGCGGGATCTTCCACCAGAGCGGCGCCCCGCCCAAGTCGAAAAGTCATGGGTGGCGTCGCGTCATCCAACGAAGCGGCTGTTCTGCGATGGAGCCGCCGCAAAGGTTCCCGCAGCTTTGGCCAATCTTGCTTCGCGAGGTAAAGCACGGTGCCATCTCTGCGCCCGAAGAGAAGGGGCGCGGAGGGGCATTTGAGCGTGTAGCGGATGCGCGCGTTGCCGGCGGCTTCAGTAAGCCCGCGAATGAGCGGCCGAACGGACTCCGGGCCGCAATTCCAATACAGGCGCAGCATCGCCTCTTCCGGCGCGGGACCGGCGGCGGCCCAGGTGATCCACCAGCCGTCCCGCGGAGCTGCCACATCCCTGCGGGCGCGAATCGCGATGGCATCCCCGCGGCGGATGGCGTCTCCCGGCCGGTGTAGATTGAGGCATTCCCTAACCTCCACGAAGACCGTTTCGCCGCCCCGCGCGGCCGCGATGGCATAGGGGGAAACTGCGCCGGCAGCCACCCATCCGGGTTCAAAGCATGCGGCGGCCGCATGCGCCGCGCGCAGCGATGCGAAAAACTGCCCATTCGCGAGCCGCGAGCCATGCGCTTCGCTCGGTGGAAACCACGCCGCGAACCAACCGGTATAGAGCGCCGCGGCGAGGGCGGGCTGGGCGCGCGGAAGCGAGCCCGGATGCGACACGGCGGAAGCCACCGGAACACCGTCCACGCACAGCCGGCCATCTCGTGCGCGGACCCGCCGGAGTGCGTCCAGAAGATCCTCGCGCACGCGGTCCGGCAAGCTAGGAGAATCGATTGCCGCGGCGTTCATTCGCGCGCCTCAAACGCGTCGGGGCCGCGGATAAGATCGGGTGGCGGCGCCGCCTCAATGAGGAACGCATGGATCGCCGGCAGGAGCATTTGTTCCGCTTGAAAAAGAGCGGGCTCTGAATCGTGGCTAATCTCAATTACGGACTGCACGAGCCGGATACCGGCGCAGCGCAAGCTCCGCTCCAGCAGGCCTCGCCATTCTTGCGGCGTTGGCCGGATGGCGCGATGGTAGGCCGCAAGAAAGGGCCAACATAATGCGAGCATCCGTTTCCAATCCGCGGGGTCTCGATTCTCGAAGGCATTCGAAGCCGCGACATCGGCGATCACGGAGCCCACGTCCCATGCCGGGTCTCCCGAGGTGGCAAGTTCCCAATCGACCAGCCATACGCGCGGTGGGGAATGCGCGGCCTCGAAGATCGCGTTCGCCCAGCGGAGATCCCCGTGCACGAGGCGCCCGGGCCGCCATTGTGCCCGCGTGCGATCAAACGCGGCCCGAATTTCTCCATCCACGGCCAAGCGCCGAAGAAATGCGCCGCAGTGCGGTGGCAGCCAACCATAGTCTCCCCATTGAGGCAGCAGTGCAGAGAGCATCCACGGCGCTCCTCCAAAACGCGGGGGCGCCGTAAGGTGAACCCGCCCCACAGCCGCGCCGTACGCGCGGAGCGCTCCTTCCTGGCCGTGGTCGGCATGGCCGTTCAAGGAGAGCGGCGGAGAGACATGTTCGCCGGAAACGGCCTCCATTACGAGGAGGTTTCCATCCGCGCGAATCAGGCGGCAGCGGGGGATGACCCCGGCGAGCGGTGGGTGCGCGGCGGCTAACCTGTGTACGGCGCTTTCCATGCCGAGATCCCGCCCGTGGCTGCGCACGGGATCTCCGCTCTTTACAAACCAGCGCGGCCTGCCTTGCACGGAGACGATGCAGGAACGATGAGAGATCGATGTTTCGCTCACGGTGGGCCGGCCGAACTCCAGATCGGCGGAGCTGAGCAAGCCCCGCCGATACAGGAATTCGAGCGTCCTTGCTGAGTCCCGGTTCATCACGGCCGGAGCCTAGGAGTATCCGTATGGGTCATAATATGCCGCGTAGGGATCTTCATAGGCTTCATACCCTCCGTACTCGTCATGCCCCGCCTGCTCGCCGTAGGGGTCGTAGTAGGCGGCGTAAGGGTCTTCGTAGCTCTCGTAACCGGTTTCCGCGTAGGGATCGTAGTAGCCTTCCGCATAAGGATCGCCATACCCTTCGTAACCGCTTCCCTCGTAGGCTTCGTAGCCTTCATAACCGGTCTGGGCGTAGGGGTCTTCGTAGCCTTCGTAGCCGGAGGCGGCATAGGGGTCGTAGTATTCCTCGTAGCCCGTGGTCCCGTAAGGGTCTTCGTACCCCTCGTAGCCCGTGGCGGGATAGGGATCGGTGTATCCCTCGTAGCCCGTGGTTCCGTAGGGGTCGTAATAGCCTTCATATCCGGTGGCGGCGGGCGACGGCTGGAAGATGGGGCCAGGTCCCGGGCCAATCGTTTGCGGCACGATGGTGCCCGGCAGGGTCGGCCGGGT
This sequence comes from Bryobacterales bacterium, assembly GCA_020847315.1. Lineage (GTDB taxonomy): Bacteria > Acidobacteriota > Terriglobia > Bryobacterales > Bryobacteraceae > JACTMJ01. The sequence goes on from JADLCF010000042.1 coordinate 9,130, forward strand.
GACGATGGTGGGGAACGTCGGCCTCGTCGGGAATGTCAACGTGGGCTGCGTGATCGTGGGCCGGGTCGGAAATGTGGGCAAAGTCGGCCGGGTCGGGCGAGTCGGCCAAGTGGGCCGCGTCGGCAGCGTGGGCCGGGTCGGACGGGTTGGCCAGGTCGGCCGGGTTGGACGCGTCGGCCACGTGGGCCGGGTGGGCAGCGTGGGCCTGGTTGGGAATGTCGGCCGAGTTGGGAATGTGGGCAAGGTCGGACGCGTCGGACGGGTTGGCCACGTTGGCCGCGTCGGCAGTGTGGGCCGGGTTGGGAACGTCGGCCGCGTCGGGAACGTGGGTAAGGTCGGCCGGGTTGGACGCGTCGGCCATGTGGGTCGCGTCGGCAATGTGGGCCGTGTCGGGAAGGTCGGCCTGGTGGGGAACGTCGGCAGCGTCGGCCGGGTGGGTCTCGTTGGCAGAGTGGGCCGGGTGAGCGTTGGCCGCGTCGGGAACGTGGGCCGCGTCGGCAGCGTGAGCGTGGGCCTTGTCGGCAAGGTTGGGAACGTCGGTCGTGTTGGGAAAGTCGGTAATGGCGGTAGTGTCGGAAAAGTAGCCATAGTGGGCCTCGTAACGGTTGGATTTGTCAATGCTGGGTTGGGTAGCGCACGATGAAGCGCGGCGGCGGCATCCACCAATCCGGCTCCATACCGGTCATTGGGCACGGGGTCCGCGGGATCGTCGCGCAAGGGTACGGCAGTTTCTTTGAGTATGTTTCGCACTTCGTCCGCGGTGAGCGCGGGGTTTGCGGAGAGCGTCAGGGCGGCGGCGCCGGCCACGTGGGGCGAAGCCATGGAGGTGCCGCTCTTGGTGTCGAACCCGTCATTCCACACCGTGGAATAGATATCGACGCCGGGCGCGGCCACGGAGATGTGCGGCCCGAAGTTGGAGAAGACCGCGCGCTTATTGCTCTGGTCCACCGCGCCTACCGCAATGACGCCAGGATAGGATGCCGGGAAGGAGGGCTGGTCCGTGTTGTCGTTCCCCATGGCGGCCACCACCACCACGCCTTTCGAGACGGCGTATGCCACCGCGTCGCGTTCGACGAACGTATCGCCATAGCCGCCCAGGCTCATATTTAGAACGCGCGCGCCGTGGTCCACCGCCCACCGGATGCCGGCGGCAATATCCGCCGCGCTCCCCACGCCGCTCACGCGATTCGGCGCTGCGATCTGCACGACGCGCGTCAACACCTTCACGGGAAGAATCGAGCAGCGCCATGTGACCCCAGCGACGCCGAACGCATTATTCGTGAGACAGGCGATGGTCCCCGCCACGTGCGTGCCATGTCCCACTTCGTCTTGCGGTTCCGCATCGCGCCCCATCCAATCGCCCTCAAACCGGGTTCCTGGGGGCGGGGAAGAACCGGCCAGATCCACCAGATCCTGCCCCGGAAGCAGGAGCGGCGCAAGTTCGGGATGGTCCAGGTCCACGCCCGTATCGACCACCGCGACCACGACGGAGGAAGCGCCCGTCGAGAGATCCCAGGCAGCGGGGCAGTTGATCTGAGCCAGCCCCCACTGCTGGGCAAAGCCGGGGTCGTTGGGGGTGACGGTCGCCTCTCTCCACCGGTTGGCTTCCGCAGTTTCGACGGAACTGTTCCTGGAGAGAGCTTCGACCGCCGCCGCGATATCGGCATCGGCGCTGAGCCGAATGCGGTACGTGCCCTCCAGAACGTCATCCTCGGCGGCCGCCGTGACGGGTGAGGCCGGCAAATGCAGCTTCACGACGGTTTGCGCGCCGAATCGTTCCAGCACTTTGTCGATCGAGGCAATGCCGAAACCGCCGGGTACGCCAACCATGCGGGTACCCAGGGGACCGGAGGGAATGCTTGATCGCACGGATTGGTTCGCCTCGCGAGCGAGTTTCAGAAGGACCTCGCCCTTCACGATATTGTCGTCACCGGGTTTCAGCAAGGACGGAGCGGCGGTTCTTCGAAGGGAAAAATCTCCAGAGTAGGGAGATTCCTGTTCTTCGTGAGCGGAGGAGGAGCCGGAAGGCTTGGCTTTGGGCATAGTGAGACTCCCTGCATATACACAATGGGAACCTAGGCATTTAATACTTAACCCAGGACGCTAGCGAGATCTGAATGCGAAATCCAGATGGCTTAGCAGTCTCGCTCTTAGGGCGATTCTATACCTGAGCTGTGCATGGTTCAATAAGAATCTGTCTCTTCAGTTATCCACGAACGTATTTTCAAAACAATTTAACAATTGCTGTGGTGCGCTACTCGGGCTTCACGCCGGGGCAGCGGTTCTCCCGCCGCTTCCAAGTCTCTGGCGGTATGATGTGGCGGTTTTCATCTGGAAACACTCGTAAACAATATCTAAAGTTAACGAATGAAAGATTCTCGAGTCTGGTAATGTCGTAAGTTAACAAAGTCAAGTCTTGTACCGATTGATATTCCGTGCTAAATAAGAATAACCTGGAGCGTATTTGTGTTCTCCTATAATGACTTGGATGTCCACCGCCTGCTGGTGGGAGATGAAGTTCGAACCCTTTCCTTCGAGCGGTCCATTCGGTCCACCGTCCAGAAGGGCGATATCGTGCTCGACGTGGGCGCGGGCTCGGGTATCCTGAGCCTCATCGCGGCGCAGGCGGGTGCGGCTCGCGTTTATGCGGTGGAACGGGCGACGGAGGCAGCCCGGCTCGCGCGGAGGTTGATCGCGGAGAATGGCTTCGGCGACGTGATTCAGGTGCTCCCGCTGGATATGGAGAACGTCCGGATTCCGGAGCAGGTGGACGTACTCATTTCCGAGTGGTTGGGTGTTTACGGGGTGGATGAGAACATGCTCGCCCCCGTGCTTTTGGCGAGAGATCGCTGCCTGAAGCCGGGGGGCGCGATGATCCCATCGGTGGTGACCGCCTTTCTCGCTCCGGTACAGCACCCGGCGGCGGAGCAGGCGCTCGAGTTCCGGCAGCGTCCGTATGGGCTGGATTTGAGCGCCCTTTCACCGTATTCCCCGCACGAGGTCGTCTGGCTGAAAGATCCGGTTCCATTGGATGCGCTCCGTGCCGAAGCCGCGCCGCTCTGGACTTCTGACTGCGCGGCGATGCCGGCCGAAGAAGCGCATTCACCATACGCGGCCGATCTCTCTTTCCGGCTGACCGGCGGCGGCGTGAATGGCCTCGCCGCATGGTTTGAGGCGCAAATGCCGGGCACGGTCCCGCTCTCCAACGCGCCGGGCACGCCCGCCATGCATTGGGGCCAGTTCCTCTTTCCCGTCTCGAACGCTCGGGATCTTGCGGCGGGTGAGCAGTTGGAGGTGGGCTTCCACAATGTGCCCGCTTCGATCCAGGGCTCTCATCACATTTGGGCCACGCGGGGGAAGGACGGCCAACTGGAGGTCCACGACACCCGCAGGCATCCCGATGCGGGCCGCAAGGTCCCTTGGCGCGCCTACGCCGCATAGCGGCGGAGGGGAAGGGCAGACAGGAAGGCGATTCGCCGATGCAGTACGAACCAGAGTTGACGAAGGCCGCGGCGGCGATCCGGCAACTGATGGATGCTGTCCAGCCGCTCCCTGCGCCGAAGCCATCGCTTACCGTGGTGGGGACGGGAATCCGCGCCGTATCGCAATTGACGCTGGAGGCCGTTGCCGCGATGGCCGGCGCCGATGCCTTGCTTCACGTGATCGGAGAGCCCATTCAGGAGGAGGCGCTGCTCGCAATCAATCCAAACGCCAAGACGATGACGGACCTCTATGCCGACGGGTTGGAGCGGAGCTTTACCTACGAAGCGATGATTCTTGAAATCATGGCCGAGCTCGAGAAAGGCAATCGCACCGTCGCGGCATTCTACGGGCACCCCGGCGTGTTTACCTACCCATCCCATGAATCCGTGCGGCGCGCCCGCGCGGCGGGATTCCCGGCCCGCATGCTGCCCGGCATCTCCGCGGCCGATTGCCTTTATGCGGATTTGGGCATTGACCCCGGCGAAGGCTGCCAGGCATACGAAGCAACCAGCTTCCTTCTGCATCTGCCGCCGGTGGACCCTTCGGCGCACCTGCTGCTCTGGCAGGTGGGCACCATCGGCAACTGGACCTACGAATCCGCGGGATACGACCTCAGTTCCTTCCCCGTTCTGGTGGATGCGCTCGCTCGCATTTACGGACCGACGCACCTGGCGACCCTCTACGAAGCGCCCTTCGATCCCCGTGGCAACGCGCGAGCGGAGCGAATGCCCATCGCGCACTTGCCGCTGGCCTACCTGACCCCCGCCACTACACTCCTCATCCCGCCCGTGGGCTGAAGCGCGTGGGAAGCGCTCCTATAACGTGGTGCTGAACGAATCCACTTCCGCGTGGCGCACTTCGGGCAATGCCTTGAGTTGCGAGAGCAACTCGCCGATGCCTGCGCGTTCCGGAACCTCCGCCGTAAAGAGACCTACCAGTTCCGGGTGCGATGCGCGCACATGCGTCGCGCCGGCCTCCTGCAGCAAGCGTCGCACGGCTTCGGGCAGCGTCCCCGGTTCGGGGCGGCTGGCCGGCACGGGACAATCTTCCTGAAGCTGAATGAGCAATCGCATCGCTGCTTCCATTCTAGGCTGCGTTCCGCAATTTGCCCCGCAAATCGGCGATGCATTGTGATTCCTTGCGAGTAAGTCTCGTGCATTCACTGGCGGATTTCCAGGAAGCGGCCGCGAAAATCCATCGCCACCCAGTTCGATCCTTCACTCACCCCGGCCTCGCCCGTCACCGCATCCACCGCGAACCCCGCCGCGTCGGTCAACTTCCCTTGCACTCTGCAGTTCATCGTCCTCGCGGAGACCCCCGGCCCCTGCAGCACTTCCGCTTGAACGCGCAACACGTCATAGCCCGTCTGGCCATCCAGGTTCAGGGCAACCTCATTCGCCTGGCCCGTGAAATAGATAGAGCCTCGCTCAAAGTCACCCAGATCGTAAGCCGGCGTCACCCCCATCGTGGCGTGATAATCCACCACCGTGTTCCGGTCGAATACATCACGGCGAAGCGTCACCTCGTTGATCGTAAACGGTCCTGTCGTGAAACCGGCTGCGATCAGGCGCTCTGCCGCGATCTCCACGGCGATTTGGTTGCCGCCGGGGTGCAGCGGCGCGGCGCACAACACCGAATGCGTATGTTGCGCGGCATCTCGAATCTGAAACGCAAGTGTATAGTCGCCGGGCTCAACAACATCAAGGTCCGCCGTGAAGCGCAGAGATTCCATTTTCTGGTTGTTGTTGGCATCGATGCCCTGGGAGGTGATCCCTGCCACCGTGGCTTGTGGCGGGATGACGGTGAACCCGGTTGCGGCATTCCGGTAGAACGGTTTCCCTTGCGGGCTCGTTCCCTCCACCGTGACGGATACATGATGCTCGCCCGCTTCCGTAGGCTGAAACCGCGCGGCGAAAACGCCGTCGCTGGCCAGATCGCTCCCAGGGCCAACATCGATTAACGACAGCGTCACCGGCGGGCTGGTAGCGCGGACATCCCATTCCAGAGTAGTGGGGTCGAAGCCTGGGGAGGTCGGCGCTAGAATCAGGATCTCGTTGGCGCTTGGGACTGGGCTGCTCGTTGGCGCTTCGGAAAAAGCGAAAGCCCCTTGCACCATGCGGACATTCTCATCCAGGCTACTCGCCACGGCAAGGAAGCGCCAGGCCGAGTTGCCCGTGTTGTTCTGCAGGGTTGCGGTGTAACGGTACCTCGATGTTCCATTGCCGAGGTCGCTCTTGCCAACAAGCTGAATGGAACCGATGGAAACGGCGTCGGTCACCGCTCGCGAAGATCCGACAGTCGCCGTCACGTTCGCGCTGGTCACAGCCGAGGTGTCCGCGAAGACAATCGCCGCGACGGTCACTGAATCTCCCAGCCGGTACGAGTAGGCGTCGGTACTCGCCGTTGCCGTTGCGCCGGAACTCATGTACAGATCCACCGAGAGTCCAGAGGCGGCCTGCTCCGCGGAAGAGTTGGCGATGAGAACATAGGTTCCTGCCGCCTGCCCGCCCGGAAACTGAATGACGGTGTGAGTGGCCTCACTAGTGAAGTCGGGTCCAAACCCGTCGGATTCATTCTCGGTGTCGTTGACCCCCGCAGTCACTGTAAGCTCGCTCCATTCGAATCCCAATGCGTTGGCGTTCTCCGGCGTCATCACGGCGCCGCCCGGCAACCGGAGCGAAAGCGTAACTCCAGGCGATTCCCTGCGTATGTGCAGGAAATCGTCGTCTCCGGAGCCGGGGTCCAGGGTCAACGGGATCTCGAACGCCTGCTCGGCCGCCGGGATATTCACTGTCTTGCTGGCAACCGCGAAGAGGGTCAACGTCCCGCCCCGGCTCTCGATTTGCGGATACATCCGTTCGAGCGGCCCAATCAGCAGCGCGGCCAGGATGGGGATGATGGAAATGAATCGAACTACGGCACTTTGCATAACGCTGTCCCTCGCTTCAGCCATGGGTCGAATGTCACGGCTAACATGTCATCGCGAACCCATTGGGTGTTCATGAAGGTAGATCCGGAGGCTCGCTCCTTCCATTTGCCTTCGATCCAGAACAATTCCTCTCCAGAGTTCACGTCGAAAATCTGCACGTAGGCGGTGCCGCCGTAGACCTCTCCGTCGAACAGCAGCTTTCCCTTCATGCTTTGAAGCGCCACGTAGCGCTTGCTGCCGTTATAGATGGCGTGGTCGGGCCATCCGCCCGCCCAGTGCTTCCCGCGCAGTTTCACCGTTTTGTTTGCCAAATCGAATTCACCATCCCGAATCGTGCGCTTTAGGCGGGCAAGTTCCGGGGTGTAAGGGCTTTGGAAGCGATTGACAATCTCCGCCTCTTCCCAAACAGCGTCCGGGACGCTCTGCACCTCCCCCGGCTTCTTCATGGAGATGAGATA
>JADLCF010000043.1 GCA_020847315.1 Bryobacterales bacterium
ACACGGCGTCTCCGTCGTAGCGGTCTCCACCCCGGTCGCCAAGCGAGATCTGCCGGCTGCGATAGGCCCCACCGGGATAGTGAATCAGATCGTCCGACATCGTCAAGCCAAGTGATTCCGGGTCCACTCCGGCCCCTTTCAGAGCATTTTTCAACACCGCGACGGGATCGGTGAGATCCAGCGGTTCCGGCGTGTTCTCCGCGGGCTCTACAGCGTCTTTCACGGTGACTAAAAATTGCCGTGCGCCAGAAACCTGACTCCCCTCCACTTCGCTTACCTCGACCTCCGCAGGGTTAACCCCAGCCTGCTTCAGCCCGTCCGCCAGCACGTTCGCGAACTCTTCTTCACTTGAACCCGATGTGATTCCTTGAGTTGCCGCACGCATCACCTCGGCCAGCGCCGGCGTCCGGTTTGCCCACATTGCATTTACACTCAACAAAGACAACCTCCACTGGATTTCTTTGCACGTGCGATACCGCCTGAGAGTTCCGGCTTGGCCCGGTCGAACATGGCACGGTAGACTGTTGGTATGTCGCTTTCCGAGCGTATCATCGTGGACCCGGAGATTCTGGCCGGCAAACCAGTGATTCGGGGAACGCGTCTCGCCGTCGAGTTCATTCTGGAACTCCTGGCAGCCGGGCAGTCTGAGAACGAGATTCTCGCAAACTACCCTGGGCTGACACACGAGGACATTCTCGCCTGCTTAGCGTACGCAAGCTATCTGGCCCGCGAATACAAGGCGTTCCCGATTCCAGCGTAAATGCGCCTCCTTGCCGACGAGAATTTTCCGAGGCCCATCGTGGATTCGCTACGGGCCGTTCAGCGCCGAAGCCCATTGGAACAATCCGGTGTTGTTCTGTTCCGGGTTCATCCCGCGTGGTGGCAGTTCGCAGAAAATGAGGCGGCTCATCGGATAATTCGTTGCGAAAAATGCCTTCAGAGATGCACTATTCCTGTCTGTACCATGGCACTATTCCGCACTCGAAGCGCGGCAGTGTACGGCATCGATGCCCACCTGATCGACGTTGAAGTTGACATGTATCCCTCCGGAACGGCGCGCGACTTCGTCACCGTGGGAATGCCGGATACGGCGGTACGGGAGAGCCGGGAGCGTATCAAATCGGCACTGATCAATTCGGGATTCGGGTACCCGAGCAAATCCGTAACAATCAATCTGGCTCCGGCGAACGTGCGGAAGGAGGGTGCAGGATTCGATCTGCCGATGGCCGCTGGAATCCTGGGCGCCATGGGAGTCATTGGCGGCGCAGGCGGCTATCTCCTGGTGGGAGAGCTGTCGCTTGACGGGTCCGTACGCGCGGTCAGGGGAGCGCTGTCCATCGCCATCTGCGCACGCAAAGCGGACATCCCGAACGTCATCGTCCCCTTCGAGAATGGCGCTGAGGCAGCGGTGGTGGAGGGAGTCAGCGTCTACGGCGTCCGGAACCTCTCCGAAGTCGTATCGCTGTTGAACCAGCCAGAACAGTTTACCGCCCGGCGGCGGGAAACAGCAGCGGCACCGTCACAAGATGTGCTTGCGCCGGATTTTGCCGAGGTTCGTGGCCAGACCACTTCCAAGCGCGCCCTGGAGGTGGCCGCTGCCGGCGCCCACAATGTCCTTATGATTGGGCCGCCCGGTTCGGGAAAGACCATGCTCGCCAAACGCATGGCCGGCGTCCTGCCGCCGCTCACGTTCGAAGAAGCGCTGGAGAGTACGAAGGTTCATAGCGTGGCGGGTGTTTTGCCGAAGGGCGCGGGCGTGCTGGTGGAACGGCCCTTCCGCGCGCCGCATCATACCATCTCCGACGCGGGCATGATCGGCGGCGGAGCGGGAACGCCGAGACCGGGCGAGGTCAGCCTGGCGCATCACGGAGTGCTCTTTCTGGATGAGCTTCCGGAGTTTCCCCGCAATGTCCTCGAATTGTTGCGGCAACCGCTCGAAGAACGTTCGGTGACCGTGGCACGCGCGAACATGACCCTCACGTTTCCCGCGAACCTGATGCTGGTGGCGGCGATGAATCCCTGCCCTTGCGGGTTCTACGGCGATTCCACCCGCGAATGCCGCTGCACGGGTGGAATCATCCAACGATACCTGGCGAAGATCAGCGGGCCCTTGCTAGACCGCATCGACCTGCACATCGAAGTTCCGGCGGTCGCCTATAAAGAACTCCGCGGCAACGGGAACGGAACCTCGTCCGCCGAAATGCGGGAACGGGTTGAGCGGGCTCGCCGCACGCAACAGGCACGCGGATTCAACAACGCGCAGATTCCATCGCGCCTGCTGTGCAAGCTTTGCGCACTGGACGAATCCGGCGAGAGAACGCTCGAAATGGCGGTCCGCCGCCTGGGTCTGTCGGCGAGAGCACACGACCGCATTCTGAAAGTCGCACGCACCATAGCCGATCTGGAAGGCGCCGAAAATATCGCCGCCAAGCACCTGGCCGAAGCCGTACAATACCGCAGTCTCGACCGGAATTATTGGACCTGAAGCGCACGTGCCGCGTAGACCGGGGAAGTGATGGCACCTTCCGAGGCCGAGGACACCAACGCGCAATACTTCGCGAAAACGCCGGTTGTGTAGCGCGGCTCAGGGGGCGTCCACCGGCTGAGCCGCTCCTTCAGCACGTCCTGCGAGACTTCGAGATCGATGGTCCTGTTCTCGATGTCAATGGCGATGGTATCGCCTTCGTGCACCGCGGCGATGGGACCTCCCACCGCCGCTTCGGGCGCCACGTGGCCGATCATGAATCCGCGCGTAGCTCCACTGAAGCGTCCATCGGTGAGAAGCGCTACCGATTCGCCCAGGCCCGCCCCTACGATGGCTCCTGTTACACCGAGCATCTCCCGCATTCCCGGGCCTCCGCGCGGGCCCTCATAGCGGATCACGATCACATCGCCGGATTTGATTTCTCCGCGCGTCACCGCGGCCATCGCATCTTCTTCGCAGTTAAAGACGCGAGCCGGTCCCGTGTGCCCCTTGCGCTCGATTCCGGTTACCTTGATGACGCAACCTTCGGGAGCCAGCGAGCCTTTGAGAATAACCAGGCCGCCGCTTTTCTTGATCGGGTTGGAAAGCGGATGGATCACTTCCTGCCCCGGTGTTTCCTTCGCCTCGGCTGCCTCGGCTTCCAGTGTCCGGCCCGTGATGGTGATAGCCGACCCGTCCGCATAGCCCCCTTCGACCAGCCGTTGAGCGATGACGGGAATACCGCCTGCTTTGTCCACATCGACCGCGACAAAGTGCCCGGCTGGTTTCAAGTCCACCAGGAGAGGCGTCCGGCTGCTGACGGTCTGAAAATCGTCGATCTTCAAATCGACGCCGGCTTCACGGGCCATGGCTAAGAGGTGTAGGACGGAGTTCGTTGACCCGCCAGTGGCCGCAACCGAAGCGATCGCATTCTCGAAAGCTTTGCGCGTAACGATGTCCCTGGGCTTCAGATCGCGTTTCACTGCGTCCATAATGACGCGGCCGCACCGCTCCGCCACGTCGTTCTTGCGTGGATCCACCTGTGGAACCGAGGCCGTTCCCAAGGGGCTGAGGCCGATAACTTCCATGAGCGTGGCCATGGTGTTCGCCGTGAACTGGCCTCCGCACGCTCCCGCTCCCGGACAGGCCGCATTCTCGA
>JADLCF010000044.1 GCA_020847315.1 Bryobacterales bacterium
ATCCGCTTTCGCGCAGTCGAGCAAACGCAAAAACGTCCTCTTCCTTGCCGCGGATGATCTCAACACCTCCCTCGGCTGTTATGGCCACCCCGTGGTGCAATCCCCGAACATCGATGCCCTGGCGCGGCGGGGCGTTCGCTTTGATCGCGCGTATTGCCAGTTCCCGCTCTGCGGCCCGGCACGAGCTTCCCTCCTCACGGGCCGCCGCCCGGACAAGACGAAAGTTCTCGGAAACAACATCGATTTCCGGGACGCGCTTCCCGATGCCGTCACCCTCCCGCAACTATTCAAGAACAACGGCTGGTATACCGCGCGCGAAGGCAAGATGTTCCACATGAACGTTCCCACGGGCGTGAAAACCAACGACTACCAGGACGCGCCCTCCTGGAACCATTCCGTATCTCCCGGCGGACCGGAAGGGCAGAGCGCGCCACAGGGCGGCGAAAGCGGACATGGCCGATGGGCCGGCATGCCCTGGGTGCGCGCGGAAACGGCGGAAGGCCAATCCGATCACAACGCCGCGGATCGCGCGCTCACCTTGTTGGAGCAGCGCGGAAAAGATCCCTTCTTTCTTGCCGTGGGCTTCGTGCGCCCCCACCTCCCGTTCGTAGCCCCTGGGCGATTCTATGATCTCTATCCCCTTGATAAAATCCCAGTGCCGAAGAATCCGCCCGGCGATCTCGATGACATTCCCGCCGCGCACACGGGCGTCCGCCCTTATCTCTGGCGTCAGATGGCGGCGCGCAACGGCGGCAAGCCGCTAAGCGATCGCGCCATCCGCGAAGCCCGCCGCGCGTACTACGCGTCCACGTCTTTCATGGACGCCCAGTTGGGCCGCGTCGTCCAGGGTCTCGACAAAATGGGACTCGCCGGCGACACCGTGATTGCCTTCTGGGGAGACCACGGTTGGAGCCTCGGCGAGCACACGCACTGGCAGAAAATGAATCTCTTTGAGGAAGTGGCCCGCGTGCCTCTGATCATCGCGGCGCCCGGCCATTCCGGAAACGGGAAGACGAGCCGCGCGCTGGCGGAGTGCGTGGACATTTACCCCACGCTCGCGGAACTCTGCGGCCTCGCTCCCCCTGCGGAACTCGAAGGCGCCAGTCTCGTTCCCCTTCTCAACCGCCCGGATCGCGCAGGGAAAGAAGCCGCCTTCACGCAGATCGCCTACGAGGACATCCGGGGCCTCTCGGTGCGCACGGATCGCTACCGCTACAACGTCTGGCAAGGTCTCGGCGGTGGGGAGGAGCTCTACGACTACCGGGAAGATCCAGGCGAGTTCCGAAACCTCGCACACCTTCCCGCCGCTCAATCGGCACTCAAGCGGCATCGCCGGATTGCGGAAAACTACGGTCTCCAACGCGCCTTTGGCGTATGAGCGCCTCGCCTTTTGGAGGCATAAGAAAATCACCCGTGAATGCCGGGGAGTTCCCTGATAAAATCACGGTTCCATTTTCCTTAAGGGGTCCAACGATGTCCATTCGATCCATCGTCTTCCTTCTCGTCGCAATCTCTGCATTGCCCGCGCTACTCGTGGCGCAGAATCAGCCCTACAACGGCCTGGATAGCAGCCTCCATAACCTCTACCGCCTCTCGAACGCGGAGACGCGCTCCATCAGCCCGGAGAATTTCACCGGCGAGAAGGGCCGCGGTGGCATGGCCACCGAAGGCACCGGGAAAAACGCCGCGCGGAACCTCGGGCAAGGTTGGAAGATCAGCCCGAGCATCGTGATCAAGGCCGGGACCACTTTCACCCTCGGCAGCATCGACGGCCCGGGCTCCATCCAGCACATCTGGATGACGCCCACCGGCAATTGGCGCAATTCCATCCTGCGGATCTATTGGGACGACGAAACGGAACCCTCCGTCGAAGCTCCCGTCGGCGATTTCTTCGGCATGGGCTGGGGGCAGTACGCGCACCTCAACTCGCTCGCCATCACCGTCAATCCCGGCAGCGCCTTTAACTCCTACTGGCAGATGCCCTTCCGCAAGAAGGCCCGCATTACGATGGAGAACATCGACGACCAGGATATGCGGCTCTATTACCAGATCGATTACACCCTCACCCAGGTTCCCTCCGATGCCGCCTACTTCCACGCGCAATTCCGGCGCGTGAATCCGCTGCCCTTCAAGTCCGTCTACACGATCCTTGACGGCATCCGCGGCGCCGGCCAGTATGTGGGCGTCTATATGGCATGGGGCGTCCACAACCGCGGCTGGTGGGGCGAAGGCGAGATCAAGTTCTATATGGATGGCGATACGGACTTCCCCACCATCGCGGGAACCGGCACGGAAGATTATTTTTGCGGTTCCTACAACTTTGAGAACCGTGCGACGAAACAGTATCAGGAGTTCAGCACCGCCTACGCCGGGCTCCACCAGGTGATCCGCCCCGATGGCGTTTACGCCTCCCAGCAGCGCTTCGGCATGTACCGCTGGCACATCGTGGATCCTATCCGCTTCAAGAAAGATCTGAAGGTCACCATCCAGGCGCTCGGCTGGAAAGCGAACGAGAACGGAGAGTATCTACCGCTGCAGGATGACATCGCCTCCGTCGCCTACTGGTATCAAACCGAGCCACACGCGAAGTTCCCCACGCTGCCGGGCCGGGATCAACTCGACGTCAATTAATCAATTGCACTTCGCCCAGCGCCTCCACCATGGCGCTGGGCGCATGGCGGCAAAGCTGCCTCGCGCGGGCAAAGGGGAACAACGGCGCCGTCCGTTCGCGAGTGCCGTTAGCCAGCCCCCATTGCCCGCGCCCCTCGGGCCGCGCTGCCCCCTCCTGCGCGTTCCGGAAAGCGCGGACGGGCGGTGCGCGCGCCGCCTCTGGAGAACGACTCCGGAGGCCCGGCATTGGATTTCGATGTGGCACACTGGGAATCGAAATGATGGCGCACCCCTCCCGCAGTCACGCAACGCCCGCTCCGGGCCGCCCCGGAATCACGCGGCGGCGCGCTCTTGCATGGAATTCCATTTGGCCGCTCGCGGCCGTGGCGGATGCATCTTCTCCCCGGCAGTGGCGTGTGTGCGTGCTCGGACACACCGGACGCGGCGGCTTCGGGCACGGCCTGGACATCGCCTTTCGCGGCGTGCCTGGTGCCACCGTGGTCGCGGTCTCGGACCCGGATCCGGCCGGGCGCGCGAAAGCCAAGGAGCGATCGGGAGCCCTCCGTGCGTACGCCGGATACGAGGAGATGCTGGCGAAGGAAGATCCGGATATTGCCGTGATCGGCCCGCGCTGGCTCGATCAACGCGTCGCGATGGCGCGGGCGATCTCCCAAACGCGCGCGCACGTGCTCATGGAAAAGGCGTTCGCGGCAACACTCGAGGATGCGGATATCCTGATGCGCGCGTTTTCAGGCCGCAAAGTGCAGGTCTGTCACACGGCGCGGCCAACGCGAGCCACGCGCGAAGCCATCCGGCTGATTCGCAATGGCGCCATCGGCGAAGTGCTGGAATTGCGCGCCCGCGGCAAGGAAGATCACCGCGCGGGCGGGGAAGACATGCTCACCCTGGGCACGCATTGCTTTGACACGATGCGCATGATTTTGGGAGATCCGCTCCGTTGCTCTGCGCGCGTCGAGGGGCCCCGCAAGAAAGCCACGGAGGAGATTGGCCCCATCGCCGGAGACGCGATTCAGGCGAGCTTTGAGTTTGCCGGCGGCATTCCCGGCTATTTCGCTTCCAGGAAGAACCAGAGCCGGGGGAGCGCGCGCTACGGCGTCACGGTGTTCGGCTCGAAGGGTGCGATTGCCTTCCCGTTGAACGATATCCCGAACCCCACGTGGATCTTGCGGGATCCATCCTGGCGCGGCCCTTGGGCGAAGATCGAACCGCCCGGTGGAGAAGTTGCGGCCTCGCATCCGGAGGTGAATACCCGGCTTGCCGAGGATCTCCTGGCCGCCGTTGAGGAAAACCGGGAACCCATCTGCTCCGCCCGCGACGGCCTCTGGACCATCGAGATGGTGCAAGCCGTCTACGCCTCGAGCGCCGCCGCCGCGCCGGTGTCGCTGCCGCTAGTGGAGCGGCGGCATCCGCTCCTGAAAACCCGGCCGGTTGCATCGCCCGCGGAGCGGCGGGAAGGTAAGAATTGACGGGACCGGCCAACCCGGACAAAGAATCCGCCAGGGGCTGTCACTCGATCAGCTCGTGAACGGCATGCTTGGATCGCGGAGTGTTTCGCGGCTTGGCCGGAAGTCCCATCACCGGTCTCGCGGCAAAGTAAGGAATCGTCAACGCAAGGAGTACTCAGATGGATATCAAGCGGCTTGGCGCGCAGCCTTCGATGAAAGGTCCCGCGGATTGGTTCACTGGGACCGCCCGTGTCGACCCCCTCTTTCAAGCGCCGGATCCAGCCCGCGTGCAAGGCGCGAGCGTTACGTTCGAGCCCGGTGCGCGGACGGCATGGCATACGCACCCGCTCGGGCAGACCCTGGTGGTCACATCCGGCTTGGGCCTCGCCCAGCGCGACGGCGGCCCCATCGAAGAGATCCGGCCCGGAGACGTGGTCTGGTTCTCTCCCGGTGAGAAGCACTGGCATGGCGCCGGCCCCAACTGCGCGATGACGCACATTGCCATTCAAGAGAGTCTGAACGGCAAGGTCGTCGAATGGATGGAGCACGTAACGGACGAGCAGTACCGGCGGTAGCGCGCCGGGAGCAACCGCATCGAAGCGCTTGCTGCCGCTCCGGGCGCCCCCTCTTGCGCGCCCGGGCTTTCCGAATCCGGCCTCTGACGGGTATTATGGACATGGAGGTCTGATTCCATGACGAAACGCCTGTTTCTCGCCGCTCTCGCCGTATTCGTGTTTGGTCCGGCAATTCCCGGCCAGGCGCCTGCCGCCCCTCCGAAGATCCGGACGCTTGTCATCACCGGGCAGAACGGTCACGATTGGCGCGCCGTCACGCCCGAACTCCGCAAGATCCTCGAGGATACCGGCCGCTTTGAAGTCCGCGTCACCGAGGAGTTTCGGGGCGCCGGACCGGAGACCCTCGCTCCCTACGATCTCGTTGTGCTCAATTATTTC
Organism: Bryobacterales bacterium; assembly: GCA_020847315.1. Taxonomy (GTDB): domain Bacteria; phylum Acidobacteriota; class Terriglobia; order Bryobacterales; family Bryobacteraceae; genus JACTMJ01. Next base: position 5,030 of record JADLCF010000044.1, read on the forward strand.
GAGCGCCGCAACCCGGACCTCTGGTGGGGCGATCGCGCCAATCAGGCGCTGCTCGATTTCGTGAAGAATGGCAAAGGCCTCGTCATGTACCACTTCTCCGCCGCTGCGTTCGACGGCTGGGCCGAGTATGAGAAACTCTCCGGCGGCAACTGGCGGCCCAACCAGGGCCATCACAGCCCCCAACACGATTTCATCGTGAAGATCACGGACCCGGACCACCCCATTACCCGCGGCCTGAAGACCGAACTTCCGCAGAAGCATGACGAGCTATACGCCAATCTCCGTTGGCAGCCCGATGGAACTTATCACGTGCTGGCCACAGCCTGGGACGACCACGCGCTCTACGCCGGAAAGGCCCGCCAGCCCATACCCGGTCCCGGCCTCGATCACCCCATGCTCTGGGTGCTGCGGTATGGAGAGGGTCGTGTCTTCGGTAACGCCCTGGGCCACGACGTGCCTGCCGTCCGTACCCCGGCCTTCATCGCCACCTTCACCCGCGGCGCCGAATGGGCCGCCACCGGCGCCGTATCCCTGTCCGTCCCCGCCGAACTGGCCGCGAAGTAAAACCCAGGAAGGCCCTCCAAGCGAAGCCAAACCCCGAAACCGCCGCGTCAGCGGCGCGCAGAGATCAGCCAGGCGTTCTACACGCCTGGATCCACCCTGCGCAAAGTTGGAAGCACCGCGTCTAGCGGCGCCACGGCAATAACAGCCTCACGCCAGCGAATCGACCGAGCGCCCGCCCCCAAGCCCGCGCCCTGCCGCTTCAGTTCCACCCCGAACCTCATCACCAGCCGCTCGATGGGCGCCTCCTTCTTTAGCCGCTCGATCTCCGCTTCTGGGATTCTCGCCATCAGAAAAAGCGCGCCTGGAGTAGGAGCCTGTCGGAATAAAGAATTCTCGAACCTAGAATCAATAACTTACGGACGATCAGCTCCTCGTAAGTTATTGATTCTTCGTTGCACCGCGTGTTCATTCCGACAGGCTCGTAGATTTTCACCAGAATCTGTCAAGATCCATATGTGATACTATGCAGGTACAACATGCAGTCCCGATCAGTCAACGCCTCTCCACCACCCCCGCATCCTGCGTATGCGGCACGCACCGATTCCGGGAGCGATTTTCATGAACGCCTCGCTGCTCTCCGCAAGGAACGCGGCCTCACCCAGCAAGTCCTCGCCGGCCGCGTCGAGTGCCATGTCCAGCAGCTAAAACGATACGAAGCCGGGTCCTCCCAGCCCACTCTCGATGTGATTCGCAAACTGGCCACCGCCTTGAGCGTCACCTCCGATCAACTCCTGTTCGGCAAAGACGAGCGCGGCCCCGACGATGACCTTCGCTTGCAGTTCGAAGCCGCTTCCCGGCTCGATCCGGAAGAGAAGAACGTCATTCGCTCGGTGATCGAGAGCATCGTTTTGCGCAACACCGTCAAGGCGGCTGAGCGCCGCTTCACCGGGAATGGAGGCTCCACGCGATGACGAGCGACACCCGCCAGCACGCCCACCAGTTGATTGACCGCATGCCCGAGACGCAGCTATCCGGCCTGGTTCAGTTTCTGGAAACGATTGTCGATCCTGTGGCCACGGCGTTGCGCAATGCGCCTCTCGACGACGAGCCCGAGACCGGCGACGAGAAAGCCGCCGTCGCCGAGGCCAAGACCTGGCTCATGCAAAATGGCGGTAAGGGCATTCCTCACGCCGAGGCCATGCGCCGCCTTGGACTCGAATAGTGCAGATCGAATGGACCGAGGCGGCCTTGGCCGACCTGGCCGCTCTCGATAAAGGCATCGCCCGCCGCGTTATACAGTCCGTAGAGCGCTTCGCTGAAACCGGCGCTGGCAATGTCAAGCGCCTGCAAGCCATCGACCCACCCGAGTTTCGCCTCAGGGTCGGCGACTACCGCGCCCGCTTCCACAACGACGGCGAGACCGTCATCGTCCTCCGCGTCCGCAACCGCCGCGAAGCCTATCGCTAAACGTCAAACCCGGCGTCCCACATCTGGCGCCGCCAGCGCCTTCGAGCGCCGCTCCGCATCTTGCAGCGCCCCGCTCGGGGTGATGTATCACTCCCTTCTTCAGCCGTTGAAAGCGGCTTCCGGGAACTTTCGGTTATACGCGGCTACCGGACGCTAACCTGTTGTGAGATTAAGGCTTGCGCGCTTTTCGGCGCTTCGCATCTCCCACTATGGTTAGACGCGCCGGTAACCCGTTGATTCTGCTGGAGGCCGTTTCACACCGATTCCCGCGAGCTCGCTGATTCGGCGTGGTTACTCCGTATAACCTTCACTTTCGCTTTCCAGGCACTGGTGCTGGGTCGATCAAAACCGTGGGCTCCGCCGTTTCGCGCCTCACTTCAACCGTCAACGGGGGCTGGAACCGCG
>JADLCF010000045.1 GCA_020847315.1 Bryobacterales bacterium
ACCCATGGAAATGGAGGTGGAGCTGGATCGGCGGACGATCTCGATTCGCGAGATGCTGAACTTCGAACCGGGCAGTGTGATTGCACTCTCCCGCGCGGCCGGGGAAAACGTCGACGTCTGGATGAACAGCATCCTGATCGGTTTCGGCGAGATCGTCGTCCTCGAAGACAAGCTCGGCGTGCGCATTACGGATTTCGAGAACGGATAACCGTTCCCGGTCCCGGCGCGCTTCACGAATATCGGAATATCGGAAGCCTACGCCTGGAACGGATTGGCGCTTCCTCGATCAAGGGGTCCTTGCCGGGTGGAGTGCGATGGCCACGCATTGCGCGAGCAATAAGTGCGTCACGGAATAGGCACTCGTTCCCCCAGCGACCCATTCCATCGGATCGTCCGGAGCCGCTCGCAGGCGGCGTCACCGGAAGGGAGGACCGTTGGATGAATCATCTCGTTCTCTGGGCGTCGCCGATCCCCTTATGGGATCTGCCGGCGCCCGCATGGATATGGCCCGTATTGGTGTGCCTTGCCGCTTGGTTGTTTCGGCGCCATGTACTCGTAAACGAAGGCGCCGGATTCCGGTTTCGGTTGCTCGGAGGCTCAATGCGGATCTCCTCCCATCGTCCTGGAGGTGTTGCGAATGGGCATCCGGCAGGCGGTCGAACGCCGCGACCGGTGAACCTGGATGGGGAAGCGCGCCGCGTGCATTGGTGGAACTCCTTCATTGGACGCGCGGCAACATCGGAACGCGTGTCGGTTCGGGCGCGGAAAGCACTCAGTCCTCAATTGCAGTTTCTCATTCTCGGCATCGGGAACCGGGAGTATCACATCCTTTCGCAGGCGGGGGCAGCGCCACTCGTTCTTTCGACGCGCAACAGCCTGGCGCCGCGAGCGGCCCAAGGCATGGCCGCGAAGAGAACCGCTAAATCCGGAACTCCACGCAGCAGACATTCGGGGCTCCGGCAAATGACTGCAACGGCACATCGCCGGCCCTGTCAGACACCCGTAGCCGGGCAGACCGCGATGGACGGCCTGGAACCGCCGCTGCCCGGAGCTGACCCACGTGGAACCATGCAACACGGAGTGGCCCAATGACGGCTCCGCTCTCCCGGATTGCACTTTCACGATGGGCAACGGCGACTCTCCGGGCTGCCGCCGTTGCCCTATTCTGCAGTGCGTGCGCCTTCGCGCAAGCGATTCCTTCTCCCATCCCGGGAGTCCGTTTCACTCCTGGCGCTCAAGGAGAGGTCAACATCCCGCTGCAGATCATCGTGCTCCTGACGGCGCTCGTGCTGCTGCCCGCGATGGTAATGTGTCTCACGCCGTTCCTTCGGCTGGTTGTCGTATTTCACTTTCTTCGCCAGGCGCTCGGGACCCAAACCACGCCCTCCAATCAGGTCTTGATCGGAATGTCGCTCTTTCTGACTCTGCTCATCATGCGGCCGGTGGGCCAGGAGATCTTCGAGAAAGCCTACCAGCCCTATCAGCGCGGAGAACTCAACCTGACGCAAGCGGGAGACGCTCTTGCGCAGCCGCTCAAAACCTTCCACCTGAAGTACACCCGCGAGAAGGACATTCAACTCTTCCTGGAGATGTCGGGATCGCCCTCACCGCGCAATGCCGCTGAGCTGCCCTTCCTCGTGACCGCTCCGGCCTACGTTCTTTCGGAACTGCAAACTTCGTTCCAGATCGGCGCCGTGCTGTTCCTGCCCTTTCTGGTGATTGACCTGCTCGTCGCGTCGATCACACTTTCCATCGGCATGGTGCAACTGCCTCCGGTCATGGTCTCGGCGCCCTTCAAGATCTTGCTCTTTGTGCTCGCCGATGGCTGGAATCTCATGGTTGGCTCGCTGATGAAGAGCTTCCTCGGGGGTGTGGGATGACGCCCGATGCCGTCTCGGAGATCATCCGGCAATGCCTGTGGACCGCATTCTGGGTGGGCCTTCCCATCCTTTCGCTCTGCTTCCTGGTCGGGGCAGTCGTCAGTCTCATCCAGGTGCTGACGTCCATGCAGGATAGCGCCTTCAACACCATTCCGCGGCTGCTGGCGTTTTTCGCAACCATTATCGTATTCCTGCCCTGGACGCTGGAGCGTCTGGTTACTTACTGCGTGTCCATTCTGGGAAACCTGGAGAAGTATGCCCGTTGACCTAGCCCTCTCCGAGGCACGCATACTCAGCTTCCTGCTGGTGCTGAGCCGGATGTCCGGCTTGCTGATCTTTCTTCCGATTCCCGGATTGCGGGCGCTTCCGGAAAGTGTGCGCCCCCTTGTTGCCATCGCCTTGACCGTTCCTCTGCTCGCGCGCGCCCCGTCGCTCCCGCCGGGCGAAGTCAGCACAGGGACTTTGCTTGTCTGGTGTCTGTCGGAGCTGTGCTTCGGCCTACTCTGGGGATTGGCCGTGCACTTCCTGATTGAAGCCTTCGTCCTCGGCGCGCAGTTCCTTGCCCTGCAGGCGGGCTTTGGCTATGCGTCGATCATCGACCCTTCCACCCAGGCGGATGCAGGGCTCTTGCAGGTCCTCGCGCAGTTGATTGCCTCGCTGCTGTTCTTTGCGACCGGCATGCATCGTCAGGTGCTCTACCTTTTGGGAGAAAGTATCACGCGGGTTCCCCCCGGCAGCTACACGCCCGATGTGGCCGCCGCCAACCAGTTGGTGCAACTGGGGACATCCATGTTTGAGATTGCCGCGCGGCTCTCCATGCCGCTGATCGCGCTTCTGCTGCTGATCGATCTCTCGCTCGCCCTGCTCGGACGGGTTCAATCCCAGTTGCAGCTGCTCAGCATGATCTTTCCCGCCAAGCTACTGCTCAGTCTTTTCGTGCTCGGATTGATGTCCACTACCTACGTGCGCCTTTATGAGATCTTTGGCGGCAAGGTCCTCGCATTCCTCGAGAGTTCCTTGCGCATGGCCGTGGGAGCCGCGGCTCGCGGAAACCTGGCCGGCGGCTAACCCATGCCGGATCGCAGCCAGAAGACCGAGAAGCCGACACAGCGGCGGATCGACAAAGCTCGCGAGGAGGGCCAGTTCGCCGTCTCGCGCGAGTTCCTCGGCAGTCTGCAATTTGTCGCCCTTCTTGCGCTCATCGTCACTCAAACGCCCGCAGCCGTCCGCGCGCTTGTCGATGTGTTGCGTTACTTTGTCGAGGAGGCCTTTCGCGACCGGCTAAGCGTGCAGCAGCTCCACAACATCGCAATTGATCTCGCGTTGCGATATGGAGGCGGGATGGGCGCCGCCGTGCTGGGCGTTGTATTCCTGACGCTCCTCCTTCAACTGCTGCAAACGCGCTTTGGCTTCAGCGTCAAGCGATTGCACCTCGATCCCAAGCGCATCGACCCATTCAGGAAAGCCAAGCAAACGCTCACTCAGAACGGACCCGAATTCCTCAAGGCCCTGTTTCTATTGCCCCTATTCTGCTGGATCGTCTACCGGATCGCGAAAGAGGAGATCCCGGTGTACCTGATGCTTCCCCTCACTTCGCTGCGTCATGGAATTGAGATCACGGGTGCGTCCATCGAGAATCTCCTTTGGCGCGCGGCCGGGTTGTTCCTCGTTCTGGGCGTGATCGACTTTGCGCGCAGTCAGATGAAGTATCGCAAGGATCTCCGCATGAGCCGCCAGGAGATCCGGGACGAAATGAAGGAAGTGGAAGGGCACCCGCTCATCCGCGCTCGCGTGCGGCGCCTACAGAGGGAGATGCTACGAAAGCACATGCTCCGGGAAGTGCCCGCGGCCACCGCGGTCATCGTCAACCCCACTCATTACGCTGTCGCGATTCGCTACGAGCACGGGTCCATGGCAGCACCCAGGGTGGTTGCCAGCGGACTGGATTTCCTTGCCCTTCGCATCCGCGAGATCGCGGAACGGAGCGGCGTGGCGGTCGTGGAGAACAAGCCGTTGGCGCAAGCTCTATACCGTGCGGCCAAGGTGGGGCAAGAGATTCCTCCCGACCTCTACCGCGCCGTCGCCGAGGTGCTTGCGTATGTACTGCAGCGGCAGCGGCCCACCTACTGACGGATTCCCGCCAAATTCCATACCGCCTCTAATGGCGGCGGGTGATCCTGCCGATCTTTCCGCCTGGACACATCGCGCTGAAGTCCCGGCGAGGGCCACGTCTGCCGAAACACATCCCGATACAGGCACGGCGCCGGCTTGCGGACGGGATCCGTGGGAGCACGCTGTCCGTCCGGGCGCGGCGCCAGATTGCGGTTCGTGCCGGTTTGCGCCGCGCGCTGTTCCGAGGAATTCGGTTTGAGTACCCAATCAGACACCCCCGCGCAAAAGTCGAAGCTGTCTTTCCTCCCACCCCGGCACATGGTCGCCGAAATGGGAGTGCCGATCGCCGTGCTCGTGATCGTGGTCGCCATGATCACGCCGCTCCCGGGTTTCGTGCTCGATCTGTTCATCGTTTGCAACATCACGCTCTCGGTGATTGTCCTGCTCGTCTCGATGTATATCCTGCGGCCCGTCGAGTTCAGCGTCTTCCCCACTACGCTGCTGCTGCTCACGTTGTTTCGTCTGGCCCTCAACATCTCCTCCTCCCGGCTGATCCTGCTCAATGGAAACGCCGGCACCTCCGCCGCAGGGCATGTGATCGAGGCGTTCGGACAGTTCGTGGTGGGCGGCAACTACGTCATCGGGACGGTAATCTTTCTGGTGCTGATCGCCATTCAGTATGTCGTTATCAACCATGGAGCCGTGCGTATCTCAGAGGTCACCGCGCGCTTCACGCTCGACGCGCTCCCGGGTAAGCAGATGTCTATCGACAGCGACCTCAACGCCGGCCTGATCGATGAGGCCGAAGCGAAGTCGCGGCGCAAACAGCTAGCCGCCGAAGCGGAGTTCTATGGGGCCATGGATGGCGCTTCCCGCTTCACCCAGCGCGACGCCATCGCCAGCATCCTCATTACGGGCATCAACATTGTGGCCGGATTCCTGATCGGGATTTTCCAGCACGGGATGCCGTTCGGCCGCGCGATTCAAACCTACACCGTCCTTACCATCGGCGATGGACTGGTAACGGTGATTCCCGCGCTGATGATCTCGATCTCGGGAGGCCTCATCGTCACCAGGGCGGCGTCGGAGAAGAGCCTGGGCCTCGAGTTCCGCAAACAGGTTTTTGGCAGCGCGCAACCGCTCATGCTGGCTTCGTTGGCTCTTGGCGGGCTCGCCATTCTTCCCGGGCTCCCGAAGATTCCATTTCTGCTCCTCGGGGGCGCGGTGGGCTACGTGGGCTGGCGATTGCAAAAGGAATCCGAGGCGCAGATCACCGAACCGCCCGCCGCCGCCAAACCGCCGGCCAAGGACCGCGTGGAGACTCTCTTAAAGGTCGATCCGCTCGCGGTGGAGATTGGCCTCGGGCTGGTGCGCCACGTCGAGGGTGGCGCCTCATCGCCGCTCCTGCGCCGCATTTCGGCCATTCGCAAACAACTCGTTGCGGACCTTGGCTACGTGCTGCCGCCGGTGCGGGTGACGGATAATCTCAGTCTCAAGGCGCGCGAGTACGTGGTGTATCTCAAAGGGGCCGAGATTGCCCGCGCCGAACTGCCCGCCGGTTGCGATCTGGCCATCAAGGCGCAGGCGGATTGCCCGGAGATCGAGGGAAGAGCCGTAAAGGATCCTGCGTTTGGCTTACCCGCCGTCTGGATTCCCAGCGAGGAGAAAGGGGAGGCCCGCAAGAAGGGTTACTCGGTTGCAGACGGGCTCAGCGTGCTCGGGACGCATCTTGCAGAGATTGCCCGGCGGCATGCCCACGAGTTGTTCTCGCGGCAGGATGCGAAGCGCTACCTGGACCGCGTGGCGGAAGAGAACCCCAAGGCCGTCGAAGACCTTGTTCCCAAGCTGCTTCCGCTATCCAGCGTACAGCGGGTTCTCCAGAATCTGCTGCGCGAGCGCGTATCGATACGCGACGGCGCTTCGATTCTAGAGGCGCTCAGCGAGGGCGCGCAGAACTCCCGCAACGTCATTTTGCTCACCGAGTTTGTGCGCCAGGCAATTCGCCGGATTTTGGCGCAACCCTACCTAAACTCTCAGAGTGATCTGCCGATCTACTTCATGATTCCTTCATTGGAACGTCCCATCGAGGAACATGTGGAACACGGGGAACTCGCGAGCCAATTGAATTTGGACATCGACTCGATCAACAAGGTCCTTGAAGCGTTCCGGCGCTCTCTGGAATCCCAGGAAGGCTCAAGCGCCGTGCTGGTCTCCGCCGGAACTCGTCCTTTCGTGCGACAGATTGTCGAGTCCTCGTTTCCGAATCTCGCGGTGCTCTCCCACAACGAGATCCCAAGCGGGATTCGACTGGTTTCGCTGGGGACCATTCAATGAGACGTGCACGGTATTGGCGTCTTGGGCGGCACTGGCGCGTTGACAGCGTTGGCGCATTGAATGGCGCTCGCAGATTGGCGGTGCTGACGAAGGCGGAGGGGGCGTCCGCAATCGGGAACGGTTCAATGGCCGGACAGAGTTTGACCGCGCGGCAGCGGCTCCAGAAAGGCCGGCTGCGCTCGGGCGATGAGAGCGGGCAGGGGGAACCCACCGGATCCGATCATCTCAGGGCGCGGTTGAGAAAGGAATCGGGCGGCGCGCCACAAGGGGGCAATGGAAGAAGATGCAAATGACGACAAAAACTTTTCATGCAGCAAGTGTCCAGGATGCCATTCGACAAGCCCGCCGTGAGCTTGGAGGGGATGCCATGCTGCTCAACTCCAAGCGCATCCCGAGCCAAGCAAAGGGACAATCGGATCGATTTGCCGTGACGTTTGCCTATGCGGCGAATGGCGAGGCCGGTCTGCACTCCGCTCCGCGGGAAGGTCCCGCCGGTCCACGGGAAGCCGTGGCCGGGACGCCGTATGATCTTGCCCACCGCGTGCACCAGAAGCCGGAGGCGCAAGCTGTGCGGCAGAGCGCCGAGCGCGCCCGAAGCGCTTCGAATGCGAATTCCATCGAGAACCCGGGGCATTCTTCCCCAGCGTCAAACTCAGCGGGATCCGCCCGGAATGGAGACCGGACTCCTCCCTCCCCCGGTTTGCGCGTCGAGGGAGTCGCTTCACTTTCCGTGGAAGAGAGCCCAGCCCCCATGGATCGGGAGCAGCCGTCCCCTGGGATAGCGATCGCGTGCAACTCTGAGGATGACGCGGCGGAAGCGCCTCTCATGGATGCCGCTGCCGCCGAATCGCTTGAGAAGCTCCGCGAACAGATGCTCTCGATGCGGAAGGAAATGCTGCAACTGGCCGGCTCGGTACGCCGGGTAAGCTCGGCCAGCTACAGGCAGGAACTTCCGAGCGACTCCCTGCGCCATCTCTACGACTTGCTGGTGGAGCAGGACTTCCACCCTGAACTCATTGAACGGATTCTCTCGGCGGTGAGCGGGGTGCTGGACGTCGGTCAGCGGGAGTCGAGCACGGGCGGACGAGTCTCCGGCGCCGAGCACGGACGTTCCAGCCGAACTTCGCGTAAACGAAACCCATCGGATTTGAAGAGGGCCGGTGAGGGATCGACTCGGATTCTCCCGGCGCTGCAGGAGGCAATCGCTTCCCACATCGACCTGATGCCGGAGCCGGGCCTGCGTCGCAAACGCACCTCACCTCTGGTGATCTCCCTTGTCGGCCCCCCGGGCGCGGGGAAGACCACCACGCTCGTGAAGCTGGCGGTGCGCTATAGCGAGATTAGCCGGTTCCCGCTGCAGATCATTTCGATGGACAACTTCCGGGTTGGCGCTTCGGAGCAGCTCCGCGCCTACGCGGCGGTTCTCGGCGTCGGCTTCGACACCCTCACAACCGTCAATGCCCTCGAGAAAGCGATCCGCGAATACTCCTCCAAGGAGATCATTCTCGTCGATACTCCCGGCCTCGGATGGAGGGACTTCGACGCAGCCGACGATCTTGCATCCTTTCTTCGCAGTCTCAGCCACACGATCACGCACATGGTCGCGCCTGCCTCAATGAAGCCGGCCGACTTCGAGCGGCTGGCCGATCTCTACGAGGCGTTTGACTACCAGAGCCTCATCTATACGAAGCTCGACGAAACAACCTCAATCGGACAGTTGGTAAGCGAATCCTGGCGGCGGCAGAAGCCACTCGCCTACTTTGCGACGGGGCAGCGAATCCCCGACGACCTGGAATTAGCAAGCCGCGAACGGATCTGCGAGCGTATTCTGCCCG
>JADLCF010000046.1 GCA_020847315.1 Bryobacterales bacterium
CGCAACGGTCGCGCCAAGATTCACGGTCTGGTTGAGGCCGGCGTTGGAAATCGGAGGCGGGGGCTCTCCCGTCGTGAAGGTCCAGTTGAGCAGCGAACCGCTCCAGGGCGTTCGGCGGTCGAGCCGGAAAATGACGGTGTTCGAGGAGGCGGCGCTCATCCCGGCGTTGATACGGGAGAACTGCGCGGCGCCCTGGATCACGCTGAGGGAAGCATGCTGCGACGCCGCCGCGGCCTGTACCTGGAAGGCCGGCTCGGCCCCGCCGTTGGTGGCGGTGACGCGGTATTCGTATTCGTAGACGGTCCGCGTGATGCGCGTCTCCCGCAACAATTCGTAAGCGCTCACTGTGAGTTGGGCACTGGCCGGCAACCCAAGACTGAGCAGCATCAGCATCAAGGCACACGCCTGGCGTAGGGGTTTCATGCGAGTTCTCCTGGGACGAATTGGATTTGGTCTAGCGCCGCGGCGAGCGAGCGGTTTTGAATCCACGGAATAGAATGAGCAGCATTCCTGGGAGTAAGAGCAGCGTGGAGCTGGGCTCCGGGACGGCGGCGGCGCCCTCCATCCTGGTGATTCCTTGCTGAACGATCTCCAGAAACTCACCGGTATTCGGGTCGTAGCGATTCAGAGAGAATGTCTGGGCCGCGGGGGCGCCCACGCCAGCCCAACTGAAGTCAACGGAGAAAGCGACGGTGAAATCCGGCGCATCCACGAGGGCGTACAGCGAGTAAACTCCTGCCGATCCCGGAGGGGAGTTGGGCGCGAAGAGCAGCAGATCCCAATCGGGGGAAGCCGAGGGCTCGCCATTCGAGATCGATGCGTATTGGTCGGCGGGAAACTCGATGGCGAGTTCGTCGCCTTCGAGAAACGAATAGTTCTGCAACGCATAGTTGTAGCGGTAACTATTGCCACCGAGAGAAGTGACTTGGTAGAAAACGTCGAGCGTCGAAGCGCTAAGCGGCAAAGACAGCACGAGGAAGAGCACGAACTTTGTCCAGTCCATGGAAAGCGTCCTCCGAGATTCAACCCGCCGAGGAGAATTCATACGAGAGATCGCGCCAGGCTTCCAAGTAGCGAGCCGGCAAGGAAGCATTCATCCGCGAAGATCTCCGCATCGGCGCCACGAGAAACACTTCTTTCGTGACGCTATATTTCCGGAAGCGATACTCAGAGCCAGAAGGGGACACGGAATCCGGCAACGGAGGGCGAAATTGCCATGGTGAACGGCCTGTTTGCCGAGTGCGCCATCGATTTCGGGGGGGAATGATCTTTTCGGGAGTTAGAGCTCGCTTGAGATGGATGAACGAAGGGATTTCGTTCTGTATCTAACTTCCTGGGTAACTTTTGGGCGGGGGGCTTCGGCCTTCCGCCCCCTTTTTCGTTCTGGCCCGCATGCGATGGGCTGGATGGGGTTTACCAAAGGACGTAGGAGATGCCCGCGCTCCAGAAGTTGTGCTCCGGGATGCGCCCCTGAAGCCCCAGTTGCGGACGGAAAAGGGTGTCTACGGAGAACCTGCCGTAGTTCAGGCTGAGTCCGGCTTCATAGCGGAAGACTCTTGCGCCGCGGCAGCCGTAGAAGCGGTTGGCGTAGGTGAACGAGGGGCCATGGATGAGGGCCAGATTCAGTTTGCCGGCGCGGCGTAGCGGGTGCGCGGTTGTCCCGCGGAAGTAGTAGATCTGGCCGCCGGTCCCGTTCCGGGTTTGGGCTCCGGCCAAGGTCTTGACGTTGGCGTCGAGCGTGAATCCGATGGGGCCGGCCTGCTGATTCCAAATCAGTCCGCTATCGGCGATATAGTCCGTGCCTCCGCTGAGGACGGAAGGGAACTGCCAGCGATGCACCCCGAGGTTGAGCGACAGGCCGCCCGATTCCCAACGCTTCAATGGCTGGATGTAGTTGATGGAACTGATCCAATCGTTCCCGCCATCTTTCGTGTCGAACGTGTTCCAGGCGGTGAAACGCAGGGTGCTGTTCTCGCGCAGGACGTTCCTGACGTCTACCGTAAAGCCGTTCTGCTGAGCAATGCCGTCACTGAATTCGCCGCCTAGCGTGAGTTGGAAATCAGCGGCTACGCCGGTGCTGAACTTGCCGGTGGTGGCGATCCGCTTCCGGTTGGGGACGAGGGGGAAGAGGGTTAACGGGGATGCGGCGGCGCCGCCGGAGGCCTCCGCGAGCGGTTGCGCGAGGCCGGTGAGTTCCTCGGCCATGGACGGCGGCGCCACGGAAAATGCGATCCAGAGCGTGAAACTCCAAATCAGCCAGCCATGCCGCAATTGCATCAGTTAAGGACCTGCAACTCCAGTTTAACATCGCCTGCAGGAAGTCGCCGAACCCTGGAATTTCGGAAGAGTGCGCGCGCGGAGAGCGGCCATCACGTGAAGAGCCCGATTCGCGATCATCGGCCGAATCGCCTAAAATAGCCTTCTATGAAGGGTTTTGGCGGACTGCTGGCAATTTTTGGATTTCTGTTGTTGCCGGTGGGAGTCCCGGCGCAGGAGTGGCGTTTCTGGGGCGGGGACGCGGGCGGAATGAAGTATTCGCCGGCGAAGCAGATCGACAAGAGCAACGTGGCGCGGCTCAAGCCCGCCTGGACCTGGCATTCCGGCGACATCAGCGACGGCAGCCGGTATCCGGTCCGCAGCGCTTTCGAGGCTACGCCGCTAATGGTGGGCAACCGGCTGTTCGTCACGACGCCCTTCAACCGTTTGGTGGCGCTGGATGCGGAAACGGGCATGGAGCTTTGGGCGTTTGATCCGAAGATCGATAAAGAGCACTCCTATTCGCTGTTCATTCACCGCGGCCCGGCTTATTGGACGGACGGGAAACTCGAGCGCCTGGTCTACGGGACGATCGACGGGCGGTTGTTCTCCATTGACGCGGCGACAGGAAAGCCGGACCCGAACTTCGGGGAGGCGGGCGTCGTGAATCTGCGCAAGGATGCCGCGGACAAGTTTCCGGGCCGCGCCTATGGCATGACGTCGCCCCCGGCCATCTTCGAAAATCTGGCGATCTGCGGCGCGTGGACATCCGATGGGGAACCCAAGGCGCCGTCGGGAGACATCCGCGCCTTTGACGTGCTCACGGGCAAGCTCGCTTGGCGCTTCCATGTGGTGCCGCTCCCCGGCGAATACGGGCACGACACCTGGGAAGGGGATAGCTGGCAGGACCGGGGCGGGGTGAACGCCTGGAGCAACCTGAGCGTCGACCGCGAGCGCGGCCTGGTCTTCCTGCCATTGACCTCGCCCTCGGCCGACTACTACGGCGGCGACCGCCCCGGGAAGAACCTGTTCGGCGATTCGCTCGTCGCGCTGAAGGCGCGCACGGGCGAGCGAGTGTGGCATTTCCAGACCGTTCACCACAATATCTGGGATTACGACCTTCCCGCCCAGCCCAACCTGATCGAGGTGACGCGGAACGGGAAGCGAGTGCCTGCGGTGGCGCAAGTCACCAAGACCGGCTTTACCTTCGTCTTCAACCGGGAGACGGGCGAGCCGCTGTTTCCGATCGAGGAGCGGGCGGTTCCGGCGAGCACGGTTCCCGGCGAGAAGGCTTGGCCCACTCAGCCGTTCCCGGTGATGCCGAAGCCCTTCGCGCGGCAATCGATGAAGCCCGGCGAACTCGCCGATGTGGATCCGGCTCATCGCGCCTTCTGCGAGGAGCTTGTCAAGGGTGCGGTGTTTGGAGATATCTATACGCCGATCGGTCTCAAGCCGACGGTGCTGTTCCCAGGCACGAACGGAGGGACGAACTGGGGCGGCGCGTCGTTCGATCCCCAAACCCAGACGCTCTATGTGAACTCCGCCGACGCGGGGATGATCTCGTATCTGAGGCCGAACCGGGAAGGCGCGCAAGTGCCCTATAGCCGGGTGGGTTTGCGCACGAATAGCGCGCGGTTCTGGGATCAGCGCCTGTGGCCCTGCCAGGCCCCGCCCTGGGCGCACCTCACGGCCATTGACATGAATACGGGGCAGTTCCGCTGGCGCGTCGTGCTCGGCGTGGTGGATGAACTGGTGGCCAAGGGCTTGCCTCCCACGGGAGCACCGGGCATGGGCGGCTCTATGGTGACGGCGGGCGGGCTGCTGTTTATCGGTTCCAGCAACGATAGCCGCTTCCGCGCCTTCGACAAGGATACGGGCGCGCTGCTTTGGGAGACCAAGCTGCCCGCCAGCGCGCACGCCAACCCGATGAGCTTCGTGGGCGCGAAGTCCGGGAAGCAGTTCGTGGTGATCGCGGCCGGGGGCGGCAACAAATACAGCAACGTCTTCAGCGATGCCCTCATCGCCTACGCCCTGCCGGAGTGATCGAGCAATGACCGGAATACGTTCACTGGCCGTTCTCACGCTCCTGCTGGCCGCCGTGTGTACGATGCACGCGGCGGAGGGCGCGGCGCGCTTCAGCCACAAGACGCATGCCCCGCTGAAGATGCCCTGCGCGAAGTGCCATACGGGGGTGAGTAAGGCGGCCGCGGCGGGGTACCCCGGCGAGGCGGAATGCAAGGTCTGCCATACCGCCTTCACCGCCGCGCAAACCAAGTTTCCCACGAAGCGGGTTTACCGGCTGCCGGACTTTGTCTTCTTCAGCCACAAGGTTCACCTGGATGCCAGGGCCGAATGCGCCCGCTGCCACGGGGATGTAAACGCCTCCGCCGCGGTGACGCTGGCCGTTCCGCCCACCATGAAGATGTGCGTCGATTGCCACCGGGAAACCAAGGCTTCCATCGAGTGCTTTGTCTGCCACGAAATCAGCCAATAGCGAAATGCCGCAGTTCTGAAATAATCGTACTTGCGCGAGTGCGCGAATGGAGTGTGCCATGAATCGACGAGAGCTGATCCGCACGGCGGCCGGGTTCACCGGCTATTCGGTTTACGTGAATGCGCAGGGCTTGGCGCAGGGGGTCTCGGGTAGCACGAACCTGGCGGAGACGGCGGCGCGGACGGCGGAAGCGCAGCGCATCATTCGCATGATCGAGCCACTCTCGGGGGACCGGCATCTCGCTTCGCCCGAGCCGAATATGCGCCTGCTCGACCTCTCCTGCGATGTCTTCGTGGCGGGTGGCGGCCCCGCGGGCGTGCATGCGGCAATCTCCGCGGCCCGGCATGGGGCGAAGGTGATTCTGGCGCAGGACCGCTCGCGCCTGGGCGGTAACTCTTCAAGCGAAGTGAAGATGCACATCGTGGGCGCGAACTGCCACAAAGGCCGCCCCGGTTGGCGCGAGGGCGGCCTGCTTGAAGAGTTGCGGCTCGACGACGCGGTGAACAATCCGCAGCGCTGCTGGGAGATGTGGGACCTGCTGCTCTATGACAAGTGCGTCTCCGAACCGAACCTGACGTTGCTGCTCGATGCGGCGCTCTACTCGGCGGAAACCAAAGGCGGGAAGATCGAGCGGGTGATGGTTCGCTGCGACAAGACGGAGCACCTCTACCGGATCTCCGCCAAAGTTTTCCTCGATTGCACCGGGGATAGCCGCTTGGGTCTCGAAGCGGGCGCGGAGAACCGCTATGGCCGCGAAGCGCGCGGCGAGTTCGGCGAGAGCCTCGCCCCCGAGAAGCCCGACGCGGAGACGATGGGCAACAGCATCCTTTTCACGTCGAAGCTCCATGACAAGGTGATGCCCTTCACGCCGCCGAAGTGGGCGCGCAAGGTAACGGGGGAACACCTGAAACACCGGGGCACGGAATTCTGGGAGTACGGTTATTGGTGGATCGAATGGGGCGGGCAGTTGAACACGATCCACGATAACGAGCGGATCCGCTTCGAACTCCTGGCCATCGTGATGGGCGTGTGGGATTACATCAAGAACAGCGGCGATCACCCCAATTCGCGGCGCTGGGCGCTCGATTGGGTGGGCATGATGCCGGGCAAGCGGGAAAGCCGCCGGCTGGTCGGAGATTCGACGCTCAAGCAGCAGGACCTTGAGGACGGCGGCCACTTCGACGACGCGGTGGCGATCGGTGGCTGGCCGATGGATGATCACCCGCCTGGTGGCTTCGATCGCGCCGACCTATCGCCGGCCCAGCAGATCCGGACGAAGGAGGTGTTCAACATCCCGTATTCGACGCTCTATAGCCGGAACATCCCGAACCTGATGATGGCCGGCCGCAACGCGAGCGCGACGCACGTCGCCTTCTCCTCGACGCGCGTGATGGCCACCTGCGCGGTGCTTGGCCAGGCGGCGGGCACGGCGGCGGCGCAATGCGTGAAAGAGGGGGTAACGCCCCGGCAGCTCCGGCAGGACAAGAACCGGCTGGCGCGGCTCCAGCAAACGCTGCTGCGCGACGACCAGACGATCATGCGCGTGACGAACGAAGATCCTCTCGATCTTGCCCGCGCCGCCGCAGTGGAGGCCTGCGGCCATGAAGAAGGCTGCGAGCCCGCGAAGGTGCTGAACGGGATCGTCCGCGACATTCCGAAGAGCGGCGCGGCGCCACTGGCCGCGAACCATTGGGCGGCGAAAATCGGCGCGGAGCCTGCCTGGATTGAGCTTGTCTGGCAGCGGCCTCAAAGTGTCGGGTGGGTGCAACTGACCTTCGATACCGGCTTCCAGCGCGAACTGACGCTTACGTCTAACGACTCGATGACGCGCACGATCGTCCGCGCGCCTCAGCCGGAGACAGTCCGGGACTATGAAGTACAGGTGAAGCGGCCCGGCGCATCGGGGTATGAGACGGTGGCGAAGGTGGAGGGCAATCATCAAAGGCTGAACCGCGTTTCGTTCGAGGCGAAGCCGGTGGAGCGCTTGCGCGTGCGGATCTCGAAGACCAACGGAGATCCTCTCGCGCGCGTGTTCGAGATCCGCGCCTACGAGCGAAATCCGCTCGTCTGACGGCAGCCGGTTCCGGCGCCGTTCCATCGGGAAGCGGCCGGTTTCCGGCGGGCGAAGGGATCGAGCGAGGCCGTGAGATCGTGCTTTTGGCCTAGAATAAGAGATTCGCCGGCACATGAAACTCTCGATCCTCATCCCGGTCTTTAACGAGCGGATCGTGCTCGAAACAAGCGTCCAGCAAGTGCTGCGGGCCCATCTGCCGGAACAGATGGAGCGGGAACTGATCATGGTGGACGATTGCTCCACGGACGGCACCTGGGAGATTCTGCGGAGGCTTGCCGGAGCGCACCCGGAAATCCGGCTTTACCGGCACGAGAAGAACCAAGGCAAGGGCGCGGCCATCCGCACCGCGATCAAGCATGCGACGGGGGATTTCTGCCTGGTGCAGGATGCGGACCTTGAGTACGACCCCAACGAGTATCCGCTGCTGTTGAAGCCGCTGCTCGACGGCCGTGCCGATGCCGTGTTTGGGAGCCGCTACCGGGGAAGCGAGCGCACCCGCATTCTTCCCTTCTGGCATTCGAAAATGAATGCCGCGCTCACGCTGATTTCGAACATGTTCTCCAATCTGAACCTGACCGATATGGAGACCTGTTACAAGGTCTTCCGGACGGATCTGTTGAAGAGTATCCCCATTCGGTCGGACCGGTTCGGGTTTGAGCCGGAGATCACCATGAAGGCGTCGAAGCGGAAGCTGCGCATTTATGAAGTGCCCATCAGCTACCACGGGCGCAGCTACGAGGAAGGGAAGAAGATCAACTGGAAGGATGGCGTCCAGGCGCTCAGCACCATTCTGCGCTTCTGGCTGATCGACGATCTGTACACGGCCCCCTACGGACGGCTTCTCTTGAACAACCTCTCCGGCACGCCGCAGTATCTTCGATGGATCGGGGATCAGGTGACGCCGTATCTGGGGGACGCGGTGCTCGAATTGCGCGCGGGCACCGGCCACTTGAGTTCGCGGCTGATGGCGAAGCGGCTGCGCTACGTGGTTTCCGATAAGGATCCGCTGATGCTGCATGCGCTTGAGAATCGCTTCCTGCGGACCCCCAACGTGCAGGTGGCGGCAATCGATCCGGGTGATCCGGAAAGCTTCGAGGCCTTTTCCGGGGCCTTCGATTCCGTGGTGTGCCTGAACGTGCTGGAGTTTGAAAGCGACCCCGCCGCAACGCTCAAGGCGATTGCGGGCGTGCTGCATCCGGGTGCGAGGGTGGTGGTGCTCGTGCCGTACAAGAAAACGCTGTTCGGCAGCATCGACAAACCGCTTGGACATCTTCGACGGTTTGAACGGCGGGAGCTGGCCGCCATGATGGCGGAAGCTGGATTGCGCCCTGTGGCCGTTCGGGAGTTTAACCGGGTGGGCTCGCTTTCCTGGCTCGCCTATGGCCGGATTCTTCGCCGGCGCCGGGTGGCCAAGGTAACGTTGAAGTTATTCGATAAGAGCGTGTGGCTCTGGCGGCGATTGGACAGGCTCATGCCATGGCCGGGCTTATCGCTGATTGTCGCGGCGGAATTGGATGTGGACGCAGCGCGGCCGCGGCCGCCGGAGGGGAAGGCGGCGCCGGATCTCGTGGCATCGTCAAGCTAGCGCGGTCCGGTTCCGCCCCGTCGATTCAGAAAGAGGGAGATTCGTGGAATGAGTTTTAAGATACGGCACGCCATCTGCAATGAGGTCTATCAGGGCTGGGATTTCGCCGAGAGCTGCCGCTCCATGCGCAAGTTCGGGTATGAGGGTATCGAGATCGCGCCGTTCACGCTATCCGATGACCCCGCGAGCATCTCTGCCGGTGCACGGCGCGAGTATGCCAGGATCATCCAGGAAGAAGGGTTGACGTTCGTGGGGCTGCACTGGCTGATGGTGGCGCCCAAGGGGCTGCATGTGACCACTCCCGACAAGGCGCTGCGCGAGCGAAGCTGGCAGCATATTCACGATCTCGTTGCGCTCTGCGCCGATCTTGGGCCGCAGGGAGTGATGATCTTCGGCTCCCCGGCGCAGCGCGCGACTACGGGCGGATTGAGCGCGAAGGAGGCCACGAAACACTACCGGGATTTGCTGGCCTGGGTGGCGCCTTACGCGGAGCAGCGCGGCGTCCGCATCCTCGTCGAAGCCCTGCCGAAAGACCAGTGCGACGTGGTGGAGACCCTCGAAGAAGCGGTCTCCATTGTGAAATCCGTGAACAGCCCCGCCATCCGGACGATGTTCGATACACATAATGCCGTGCTCGAAGAGCGCCCGCACGCCGAGTTGGTGGAGGAGTTCTACCCGTATATTGAACACGTGCATGTCAACGAGATGGACGGCGGGCATCCGGGGACGGGAAATTACGATTTCAAGCCCGTGCTGGCTGTGCTGGCGGCGCGGAATTACACCGGCTTCGTGAGCCTCGAAGCGTTCGATTTCAAGCCGGGCGCGGAGAAGATTGCCAAAGAATCGATTGATTACCTGAACGCGGAATACGCGAAGATCGCGGGTTAAGGATTAGCATGTCAAAGTACGTTGTCACAGGCGGCGCCGGGTTCATCGGATCGGCCACGGTCCGGGAGTTGCTTCAGGAAGCCGATGCCGAGGTTGTCGTGATCGATAACCTGCTTTCCGGGAAGCGCGCCAACCTGGCCGAAGTGTTGGAGCGCATTTCGCTGGTGGTTGCCGACATCCGCGACTACGATACGGTGCTAAAGCATGCCCGCGGCGCCGACGTGGTGTTCCACCTGGCGGCGATCCCCTCCGTGCCGCGCTCGATCAGCGACCCGGTTCCTTCGCACGACGTCAATGTGAATGGCACGTTCAGTGTCTTCCGGGCGGCCGCCGACGCGAAAGCGCGCCGCGTGGTCTATGCGGCTTCCTCTTCCGCTTACGGGGACACGGAAGTGCTGCCGAAGGTGGAGACGATGCGCCCCTTGCCGAAGTCTCCCTATGCGGCGCAGAAGTTGATGGGAGAATACTACGCACAGGTCTTTCAGAACTGCTTCGGGCTGGAGACCGTAGCGCTACGGTATTTCAACGTCTATGGCCCCCGGCAGGACCCCAACAGCCCGTATAGCGGCGTGATCTCCGTGTTCATGAAGAGTTTGCTCACCGGCAAGGCCCCGACGATCTTTGGCGATGGCGGGCAGACGCGGGATTTCACCTATGTGGAAGATGTCGCCCGGTTGAACGCGATCGCCGGGCGGGAGGCGGCCGCGGCGGGGAAATTGTTGAATGCGGGCAACGGCTACCGCTACACGCTCAACGATATCTGGGATGCGCTGCAGCGCATCGCCGGCATCTCGCTCGCCGCCAAGTATGCCGATGCGCGAGCGGGCGACGTGAGAGATTCACAGGCCGACATCACCGCCATCCGGGAAGCACTGCCATATCGGCCCGAGTTCGATCTGGAAGACGGATTGCGGCGCACGTTCGAGTGGTACCGGGCGCAATCCGCGGAACGGTAGCGGCAGGCGGGCCGGGGACGGCCCGGCTCCGGTTCAGGGATAGAGCCGCGCGTGCGGCTGGATGGAGCCCACGAGGGGACGGACGTAGGAAAGGAATGCTTCCGTGACGTCGTTGCCATCGGGATGGATGTGCGACGCATCAAGCGCGTGCTCCGCCCGCGAAACGGCTTCGAAGGGCACGGAGCCGATGGCGATCTCGTCGCGCGCATCTCCGAGGGATTCCACGGTGAGCATGCGGCCGCTCATGCCGTTGACGGCATGGTGAATGGCCCGCTGGCCGCAAAGCCAGGAGGCCTGGCGGTCCAACGGCACGACATCGAGAGCGCTCGATCGTCCCAGCAAGCCGGGCTTTTCACTGCGAGCGCGGACGCCCAGCCGTTCGGTCAACAGGGACGCCACCTGATGGGCAAGGTTCGCGGCCAACTGGTCCCGCGCTCCGGCGGTGGCGTGAAAGGCGGCGCCGAACGGATCTCCCTTCTCGTTCCGCTGGCCTTCACACATAGCGACGACGCAGCGGCCCAG
The DNA here is from genome assembly GCA_020847315.1 of Bryobacterales bacterium. GTDB lineage: Bacteria > Acidobacteriota > Terriglobia > Bryobacterales > Bryobacteraceae > JACTMJ01. Next base: position 10,776 of record JADLCF010000046.1, read on the forward strand.
CTTGCGGTAGACCCGCTCGACATCGGCGCAGAGTTGGTCTTCGCTCACAGGGCGTTCGGGTACGTAGATCAGATGCGGCGGGTCGTTCTCTCTGGAACGGGCGAGCGCGGAAGCGCCTACCACCCAGCCGACGTTCCGCCCGATCACCTCGATGACGTTGATCGGCGTTGGCAGAGACCGGTTATCTTCGCCGATATCGCGAAACGCCTGGGCGAAGAAGCGGGCGGCGGTGGGATAACCGGGGCTGAAGAGCGTGCTCGCGAGGTCATTATCCACGGTCTTCGGAATGCCGAGAACGCAGAGTTCATAGCCCTTCGCCTCTGCCGCGCGCAAAAGGCGCAGACCGGTTTCCTGAGTGCCGTTGCCCCCGGCCACGAACGCGAAGCGGATGTTCCATTTCTCGAAAACGCCGAGCGCCTGCGAGACATGCTCATCGGTGACGTGCATGCGGGAAGAGCCGATGGCCGAGCCGGGCGACGTTCTGAGCCCATTGACGATGTGGTCCGGCTGCGCGAGCAGATCCCAGAAGTTCTCGTCGAGAACGCCCTTCACGCCATGCTTCGCGCCATAAAAAGCGGAAACCTGGCGCTGTCTGCGCGCTTCGAGAATCATTCCGCAAAGGCTGGCGTTCAGGACGGAGGTGGGTCCGCCGCCATGGATGACGACCGCCGCGCCGCAAAGTTGATTTCCCATGGTTACTGCCTTCTATCATCGCCGCCGCGGCGCGGAAGAGACAACTCCGCGCGGGAGCGGCGGGGCTTGCCGGGACCGGCTCGGGCAATTCGCGATCAAAAAGCAGCACAATAGGTAAGAACAGCCATGCAAACCGTAACCAGCACCTTGCAAGCACTTGCCTCACGCGCCAACCCCGAAGCGATTTCGATGTTTCTCGAGGAATCCCTGCGATCCAGGGCGGAACTGAATGCGCTTCTTTCGGACGGCGAGGCGGGGCGCATTGCCGCGGGGCATGGCCACACGCTGCGCGAGGTGGCGCAACAGCCATTCGTGTGGGCGGATACCGCGCTGCGTGCAGCGGAACTCGTGAAGGCCGTGTTTCTCCCGCGGCGCACGGCGGGGATCTTCCGTTCCATCGCCATGGTGGGTTCGGGCAGCAGCCACTATGTGGGCGAGTTGGCAGCTCCCGCGATCCAGAAGCGATTAGGCATGCCCGTGCTGGCGGTGCCCGCGGGCAATCTGCTCACCCACGGCAAGTTGGCATTGCCCCTGCCGGAGCCAGTGTTGATGGTATCGATTGCGCGTTCCGGAAACAGCCCGGAGAGCGTGGCGGCGGTCCGGATTGCCGCTCGCGAAGCGCCGCAGACACAGTTTCTTCACATCACCTGCAATCCGGATGGGCGCCTCGCGCGGCCTGAACCGAGCGATCCGCGGGCAGCCGTGCTGGCGCTGCATCCCTCGACGAACGACCAGAGCCTGGTGATGACCTCCGCCTTCACCAGTCTTACTCTCGCGGCGCTCGCGATCGGCTATGCGGATGCGCCCGCGCATTATCTGGAGCAAGCGGAACGGCTTTCCACGGATATCGCGGCCCTCTTCCCGGAACTGCTTCTGGCGGCGGTTACCTTGCCGTATGCCGAATCTAGCCGGGCGGTCTTTCTTGGCAGCGGGTGCCAGTATGGAGCGGCCCGGGAGGCGGCGCTGAAGCTCACCGAGATGTCGGCGGGCAGCGTGGTGGCGATGGCGGAAACGCACCTGGGCTTGCGGCACGGCCCAATGGCGGCCCTCAACGCGGAAACGCTGATTGTCTCCTTTACTCCTCCGGCGCAACGGCCCGCGCGCTATGCGGCGGACCTGGCGGGCGAACTGAACCTCAAGCAATTGGGCTGCGCGACTGTTGAGGCGATCGCCGGGGAGACACCGAGGCGATACAGAACGAGCCCGCCGCCCAGCGCCACCGGAGGGAGGCAAATCGACGAGGGCTTCGCCGCGATCGAGAATGTAGTGTTTGGCCAGATGCTCGGCTTTTTTGCCTGCCGCGACCGCGGCCTTCGTCCCGATGCGCCTTCCGCGGCGGGGGTGATCACCCGCGTGGTGCCGCCTTTCCCCATTTATGACGATATTGCCCCCGCAAGCGCGGTTAAGGCTGTGAGCGAACGAGCCGGCAGCCAATGAACCAGTGGGGATTTCTTTTCCAAATTGTCCTGCTGCTGGGGCTCGCCATGCTGTGCGGCCTCGTTGCCCAGAGGCTTCGCCAGAACGCCGTGATCGGCTATCTGATGGCGGGCATCATTCTGGGCCCGCGCACGTTCGGAATCGTCAAAGATCCCCAATCGGTGGAGATGCTGGCCGAACTGGGCGTGGCGCTGCTGCTGTTCACGATCGGTCTCGAATTTTCGTGGAGGCGGCTGCGCGAGTTCGGCAAGAGCGCGGCGCTCTTGGGAGTACTGCAGATCGTCGTTACCATCGCCGTGGGCGCCGTGCTTGCAAAGCTGGCGGGTCTTTCCACGCACGCGGCTTTTGTGTGCGGCGCGGCGCTGGCGATGAGCAGCACAGCGGTGGTGCTGCGGCTATTGATCGAACGCGCGGAACTCGATAGCCCGCATGGGCGGAATGCGTTGAGCGTCCTGCTGATGCAGGATCTCGCCGTGGTGCCGCTGCTCATCATGGTGAGCGTGTTCGCAGACGGCGCGAGCGGCGCGGGCGCGATCGAGGAACTGGGGTTGAGCCTGGTCAAGAGCATCGCTCTGATCGGTGCCTTCTTCGTGATCATCCGCTACGTGCTGCCCACGATCATCACGAGGGCTTCGACGGCGCAGAACAGAGACCTTCCGGTGGTGCTGGCGATTTCGGTTTCGCTTGGCTGCTCCTGGAGCGCGCACGCGGTGGGATTGTCGCCGGTTCTTGGCGCGTTCGCCGCGGGAATCCTGCTGGCGGATCTGGAGTTCGCCGAGCAGATCCGCGCGGACGTGATGCCGTTGCGGGCCGCGTTCGTGACTCTCTTTTTTGCTTCGATCGGCATGATGGCGGCAGTTCCGAGCGCGCTCGGCATCGTACACGCGATTCTTCTCGCGCTGCTGATTTTCGTCATCAAGACCACCGTTGTCGCGGGAGTTGCCGTGCTCTTGCGGAAACCGCCGCGGGTGGCGCTGCGGACGGGCATCGTGCTGGCGCAGATCGGCGAGTTTTCCTTCATCCTCGCGCAGATCGCCGTGGGCAAAGGGGTGCTGGATGAGAGCGTGTTCGATCTCCTGCTTACTTCCGCCGTGCTGATGCTGCTGGTGACGCCCTACATGATTCAGTTCGCCGGACCCATCAGCCGCCGGTTGGCTGCCGCTCTCACGACATCGAGCCGCCAGCGCCAGGCGATCGAACACCGGGAGCGCAGGTCTGAACAAGAGCAGCAGACGGGTCGGGTGATCGTGATCGGTTTCGGACCGGCCGGCCGGGCTGTCTGCGCGGCGCTCAAGGGCGAAGCGATTCCCTACTTCATCCTGGAGACGAACTTCCAGACGGTTTCCTCGGTGCGCGTTCACGAGCCGATCGATATCGGCGACGCCACGCAGGCGGAGATTCTGGAGCATGCCGGAGTGCGCCACGCGGCGGCAGTGGTGGTGAGCATCCCGGACCCCGGCATCTCAAGCATCGTCATCAGCCAATGCCGCCTGATCGCGCCGGGCGTGCCGGTGCTGGTGCGCGCCCGCTACAGCATGTTCGCGAACACGCTGCGGGATGCGGGGGCGAGCACGGTGGTGGATGAAGAGCGTGTGGTGGGGGAAACGCTGGCCGCGGCAACGCTGGCCACAGTGGGCATTCCCGCCGTCGGGTAAGGCGAATCAATCTCTCGGATCTCCAGGGGCCATTGCTACACTGGAGGTTCACCACCGATGCGCAGCACGAGCCCGACCGTTGAGCTTCCCGATTCTTCCGTGACCGCCTTGACCTCCGATTGCGCGGGGGCGCGGGCGGCCCGCTTCAGCCAGATCACGTTCTTGCTGCTGTGCCTGGGCCACTTCGCCATCGACATTTCCTCCAGTTCGCTCAGCGGCCTGCAGCCGGTGCTGCGGGACCGCATGGGAATTTCGCTGACGGAAGCGGGCCTGCTCGGAGGGCTGTTCGTATTCAGCTCCAGCTTGTTGCAGCCGATCTACGGCTGGCTCTCGGATCGCTTCTCAACCCGGCACTTCACCGTACTCTCTCCGATCTTCGCTTCCGCGGCGGTGGCGCTGTTCCAGTTTGCGCCTGGCTTTTACGGGCTGTTGCCGCTGGTGTTTCTGGCGGGAGTCGGCATCGCCGCGTTTCATCCGCAGGGCACCGCGATGGCGGTGCGCGGGGTGAGTTCCAACCGGGGCCGGTTGATGGCGATCTTTATTAGCTCCGGAACGCTGGGCTTTGCCGTGGGGCCATCGTTCTTCGCCGCGCTGGTCACGTATTTCGGATTCGAGTCTCTCGTCTGGAGCATTGTGCCGGGGTTGGTGATTTCGGCGCTGCTTTTCGTCTATCTGCCGGCGGAAGAATCCGGCCATCACGCGGAGGCGCGTTCGAATGATTGGGGGCCGATTCGCCGCGTCTGGAAGCCGATTACGATTCTGTTCACGCTGGTTTTTCTGCGTTCCACCATCCAGGTGACCTATGCGCAAATGCTGCCGCTCTACCTCAATGTGGAGCGGGGTCTTTCTCTGGTTGCGGGGAACTATCTGGTGAGCGCGTACCTGATTTGCGGGGCCATGGGCGGTTTTCTGGGGGGCACGCTCGCGGATCGTTTCGGCGGCCGTCAGGTGATTCTGGCATCCATGCTGGGCACCGTGCCCTTCATGCTGCTGTTCTTCCTCACGACAGGCTGGCTTTCCGCCGTGGGACTATGTATCGGGGGTCTGGTGCTTTTGTTCACCATTCCCGTCAACGTGCTGATGGCGCAGGATCTCGTGCCGGAGCAATCCGCCACGGTGTCCTCGCTCATGATGGGTTTTGCGTGGGGCGCGGCGGGCTTGATTTTCGTCCCGGCTACCGGATGGCTGAGTGATTTGTTCAGCCTTCAGACCGCGATGATGCTGCTCTTGGTCTTCCCCATTCTGGGCGTCTTCGTCACGCTGATGCTGCCGCGCACGATCGAGGCGCAGCGCCGGATGTAACCTTCGCGGCGCGCGCGGGCATTCCGGCGAGCCGCGGGAAGAATCCCCGCGAGTCTTTAAGCGCCGGCCTTGATATCGAATTCAATGTAGTTCCCGTTGTGGCGGGAGACCTTATTGTTCGACCGGATGATGTGCTTGAAGTTCAAGACCACGGGCGCTATGGAGGTATCGTAGGGTTCCGGGAAGAGCCGTAACGTGACGAACTCGCCCGCCTCCAGTTTCGCGGCGGTTTCCTTTGTCACGCAGCCCAGAATGACCTGCTCCCCATTCGTCAGCTTGTGCAACTCGAAGCACTGGAAGCCGGACTTGTAAAACAGCGGAACCGGGTTGTCGAAACTGGGCGAATAGCTGTGGCCGTAGATGCCGTTTCCTACTTCGGTGAAGGGTACGCCCGATTCGGCTTCGGTGATGCAGCGGACGCTGTTCTCCGCGCGGATTCTCGCTTTGAAGCCTTCCCAATCCACTTTTTCGATGGGTTCTCTATAGCCTTCCGGCCGGGCGGAGGCTACCGCCATCGCGGCCAGCCCGGATAGCGCGGCCGCGCCCGCCCAGGCGATTTGAGAGGCGGTTGCGCCGTCGAAAAGAAAGGATACTTCTGCCATAAATACTCCGAAGTATCCATTATATCCGGCAATGCGGGCGCATCTCCCGAAGGAGGGCGTTTCGCCCGCCCTTCGGGAGTGGAATGCGGCGCCGCCGGCACGGCGACGGAGGAAGCGCGCTACTTCGCGGCGAAGCGGAAATAGCCGAAGCGTGGAGGGAAGTGGAACGTGGTCTTTCCGCTGGGTGACCAGGCCGCGAAGATGGCATCCTTCGCCGGAGCGGAGGGGCCGCCGGGGCGCTTGATCCGGAAGAGATTCACGCGCCAGACGTCACCCGCGCTGGGCGGGGCCTTCGCTCGGCCTTCTCGAACCGGTTCGAGCGAGGAAAAGCCCTCCCACGGCAGGTGCAGGATGGCCGTCCAGCCGCCGGGATCGGCGCCGGAGGCTTTGCGCATTTCGACGGCGGAGGCGAGGCCTTTATGGTCCCAGGTGATGTCGCCGGTGACTTTCGGCCAGCCCTGCGCCATATCGAGGTCGCAGAGCACGTTGGCGGGGTTGATCTCATATTCGCCGTAGTGCTTGCCGCTGCCATCGGTGTCGATGAAGATCTCGACGACCTCCTCTTCCCACAGGTGCTCATCCCGCTTGGTCATGGTGTGCCACGGGGAGGGGTCTTCGATGTCGAAGCGCAGCCATAGCCCGTCGGCGGCCCACAGAGCGCGGAAGGCGGTTCGTGCGTTTGACGGCCCCCAGGCGATCTTTTCGGCTTTAGCCCAGGCCCCTGGAGAGAAGGCCCGCAGCCCCGGTCCTTTCGCGGCCCGGTGCACGGTGTAGCTTGGCAGGGGAGGCAAGGTCTCCTGTGAAGGCGACGTTGCCGCGGCGAACAACGCCAGCATCATTCCGAAGAGGGCGTGCTTCATGACGGCAACCTCAGCAGGCGATCGATGTTCGCATGGTAAATCTTCTTGAGGATGGCGTCGGGCAGCCCCAAGCCGTAAATGCGCCAGCGGCCCTGCGGCGGCACGGGCGCGGGAGCGTAGTCAAAGTACTCGTCCGAAGTTTCGAGAAAGCGGTAGTAGATCTTGTAGAGGTCGTCGCCGAAGATCTGCTGCGGCACATTGTAGCCCTTGGGGATGGCGTCCGTGCCGAACATGCAGCGATCCTGATAACGGTCAATGAACTTGCGGGTGTTTCGCGGCGCGCGCCCCAGTTCGCCGATGCGGGCCGCCATTTCCACCTGGATATTCGGGAACTTTTCCATCCACTGGGCCACGAGCCCGAGATTCTCCGCGTCGTTGCCCCAGTGCAGCAGGACGAACTGGGTCTTGGGATGCCGGGCAAGGACGCGGTTGCGAGCTTCCATGATATCCATGAAACTCGGGAAATCCTTCCCGTGGAAGCTCCAATCCGGGTGATTGTTCAGTTCCTCGAAGCGCTCATTGAAACGGTCCGTGGGCAGGAAGAACGCTTCGGGGTCTCCGACGTGCATGAAGACCGGGATGTTCTTCGCGGCACAGGCTTCCCACATGAGATCGAAACGTTTGTCGTCCACCTTTACGAGGGTTCCATCCGCATTGCGCAGATAGAGGCCGAGGGTCTTCAGGACCTTCAAGCCCTTTGCGCCGCGGCCCACTTCGCGTTCGATGGCATCGGCCTGCATTTTGGCATATCCCGCTTCGTTTGCCCGGTGCCATTGCGGTTCGGTGAAGGTGATGAAGCGCCCTGGGTGGGCGAGGTCGTAACGGGTGTGGCTTTCGAGGAAGCCCTTATCGTAACCCCCGGTGACGTTGATGAGGGTGCGGATATTCCGGCGGTCCATCACCGCCAAAAGTTCTTCCGGCGTAGCCGAGAACTTCAGCCCAGAGCCGTCCGGGCTCTTCGCGGAAAAGCTCCAGTGCGTATGCACGTCGACCACCGGGTACTTCGCCCGCTCGATGGTATGTTCCGCGACGTGCAGCATGCTCTTGGGGACAAAGTCCTCCAATTCGAGCGGCATCTTGCCGCCTTTTCGACGCTCGCTCAGGCTATCGGTTTGCGCCGCGAGGGGGCCTGCCGCCGCCAAGCCAGCCGCGGCGCCGCCCGCTAGGCGGGCCAATACATCTCTCCGTTTCATGAGGACACTCCTGCGAGTAAAATATCACGCCGGGCACATCGGCTGATTTCTTGACGCGGCAAGCGGCCCGGCGTTCCGTTCCGGCAGCGCCGCACAAGCCGGTAAGCCGGATATCGGACCCGGCGCCACGGTGAGATTGTATAGGGAGATTTTGCAGCGAAATTTTACAAGTAGCAGGGAAGATCGAGGAAACGGGCGCGCGGATAGGTGCGTCTGCCCAAGGTGGGTAAAGTGCTCAATTCATTGAGGATAGCAGCGAGGTCAGGCGTGCGGAGGGCGGACCGTGAGTTTCAGCAACTCTGGCCCGGCTCCCATTTTGTCACCAAAGGCAGGCAGCTTTCGCTATGCTTCTTGTTTAGCTTGCTTGGCGGGCGCCGCTTTCTTCTTGGTCGTTTTCTTAGCGGTAGTACCAGAGGCGGCCTTGCGTTTGCCCTTTTTCTCGGTGGGAGGTTCGCGATCGCTTTTCCTCAATTGAGAGACGGCGATCGAAGTAACGAACGTCTTTTCGCCATGGTCGTCGTAACGAATCGTCATCCGCTCTTCGGTAATCGTGA
>JADLCF010000047.1 GCA_020847315.1 Bryobacterales bacterium
CGACGCATCCGCACCAACTGGCGCTTGCGGTGATCATGTACAGCCCTTGGCAGTTCGTCTTTTGGTATGACAAACCCTCCGATTTCCAGAATGAACCGGAGATGAAGTTCTTCGAGCAACTCCCCACTGTCTGGGACGATACCCGCGTCGTCAAGGGCGAGATCGGCAAATATATCAGCATCGCCCGGCGCAAGGGAAACGATTGGTGGCTGGCTACGGCGAATAACACGGAGGCTCGCAACCTTGAAGTATCACTTTCATTTCTGGATGTTAAGCAACGCTATGTAGTGGACTTATACGAGGAGCCAACCCCTCGGAATGCCCATGCGAGAATGTCTCCGCGCACCAAAGTGGCGGTGAGTTCGTGCCTGCTGGATAGCATCTCGCCGCTCAAGCTTTTTCTCCCGGCGAGCGGCGGCCACGCGGCGGTCTTCCGGCCCGTGAGCGTGAACGCATCCGGCTTGCCCGCGCCGTGTGTCTCGCGCTGATTCATAATCTAATGTTTTCCGATAGACATTAGGATCTATTCGCTTGTCTGGGGCATCCAAGCGCGTAAGGAGAGTTCACTGACTATGTCCAAGATTCTGACGGAAGTTCTCAATGCGAATGCGGCGTATGCCGCCGATTTTGGCGACAAATCGAAGTTGCCGATGCCCCCGGGCCGCCGCTTCGCGGTTTTGACCTGCATGGACGCGCGGCTTGACCCGGCGAAGTTTGCCGGATTATCCGAAGGAGATGCGCACGTGATCCGCAACGCCGGTGGGCGGGCGAGTGACGACGCCATCCGCTCCCTGGTGATTTCTCACAAACTGCTCGGGACCAACGAATGGTTTGTCGTCCACCATACCGATTGCGGCATGCTGACGTTCACGAACGAGGTCATTCGGGACTTGCTTTCGAAGAGCCTGGAAACGGCCAGCATCGGCCCGGACGGGTGGAAGGATACGGGCAAGGGCCCAGGGTCCGCGGAAGGGGAGTATGTCGAATGGCTGGCCTTCTCCGATAACGCGAAGAGCGTGCTCGAAGACGTCCAGCGCATCAAGGCGCACCCGCTCGTGAACAAGAGCATCCCGGTTTACGGCTACATCTATGACGTTTCGAGCGGAAGATTGATTGAGGTGCCCGCGGCGACAAAGGCGGGCGCGGTTTAGACAATCCCCGCGTGGGACACGCTGCCATTGCGGCCCCGGCTTCGACTTCGGGTGAAGCCGGGGCTTTTTTGCGTCACGCGCGCCACTCGATCGCCAGCCGCACGCGGCTTGCAGGCGGTTTGCAGGGTAGCGCCACCGCGCCCAATCCTGGTATGCTTCCCTGCCAGCGGTTCCGTTTCCACGGCGGTGAGCGGGTTTCACGGCGGAGAGCGTGAGTTCCGGCAATTGGGGGTTTTCAATGAGAGCTTTGGCGTTGCTATTCGTATTTTTCGTGGCGGTTGCCTCTTCACATGGCGCGGACACGGCGAAGGTGCAGGCCATGAAGGCCGATTTGGCCGGGCAGGTGGACGCCATGTCCAAGCAGGCGCAGGTGATGACCGATATGGTCTTCAGCTTCGGAGAGCTCGGCTTTCAAGAGTTCGAGACATCGAAGTATCTCACCGGCATCCTGGAGAAAGAGGGCTTCACCATTGAGCGTGGCGTCGCGGGTATCCCGACCGCGTGGGTGGCGAAGTGGGGAAGCGGCAAGCCAGTGATCGCGCTTGGCTCCGACCTTGATTGCATCCCCCAGGCGTCGCAGCGCCCGGGCGTGGCGTATCACGATCCGATCATCGAAGGCGCGCCCGGCCATGGGGAAGGGCACAATTCCGGGCAGGTGGTGAACATTCTTGCCGCTCTGGCCGTGAAGAAACTGATGGAACGCGAGAAGATGCCCGGAACCTTGATGCTCTGGCCGGGCGTCGCCGAAGAACAGCTTGCGACAAAGGCTCATTTTGTCCGAGCGGGCATGTTCAAGGACGTGGACGTGGTGATCTTCTCCCACGTCGCAAGCAATTTCGGCGTCACAAGCGGCCCTGGTTCAGATAGTGGGCTCATCTCCGTGGAATACCATTTCAAAGGTGAAAGCGCGCACTCCGCGGGGTCTCCCTGGCGGGGCCGCAGCGCGCTCGACGCGGTGGAATTGATGGATATCGGCATGAACTTCCGCCGGGAGCATTTGCCGCTCGCGCAGCGAACACACTACGTGATTACCAACGGAGGAGACCAGCCAAACGTGGTTCCGCCGAACGCCACGGTCTGGTATTTCTTTCGGCAGCTCACCTACGACACGATTGTGGACCTTTGGAAGATCGGCGACCGCGTGGCGGAAGGCGCGACTCTCATGACCGATACCAAGGTGAGTTCGCGCGTGCTGGGCTCGGCCTGGCCGGGGCACTTCAACAAGCCCGTCGCCGACGTGCTGAAGGCGAACATCCAAGCCGTGGGCTTGCCTGTGTGGAGCGAAGCAGATCAGACGCTTGCAAAAGCGCTGCAAAAAGAGATCGGTGTCGAACAGAAGGGGCTTCCTACCAAGCTGGATGAGGATGCCAACCGGGATCAGGCAAAGGACCCGCGCGCCCGTCTCGGCGGCGGCTCTGACGATATCGGCGATGTTTCCTGGAACGTGCCTACCGTCACCCTGCGGTTCCCCTCAAACATTCCGGAGCTTCCCGGCCATAACTGGGCAAACGCCATCGCGATGGCGACGCCCATCGCCCACAAAGGCGTCGTTGCGGGAGCCAAGGTAGAGGCCATGTCCATTCTCGACCTTCTCACGAATCCGGAGCTTGTGTCCGCTGCTTGGGATTACTTCCGGAACGTCCAGACGAAGAACGAGACCTACAAGCCGCTGATCCGTCCGGAGGACAAACCTGCAATCTGGCTCAACGAGAAGATCATGCGGGAGTACCGGCCGCGGATGAAGGAGTTCTATTACAATCCGGCGAAGTACAGCACGTACCTGGAGCAACTCGGCGTGAAGTACCCGACGGTGCGCTAATGGGCTATCGGATAATGGTTTCGGGAACCATTCATGCTCGACGACCTTAGTTTTCCGCACAAATGCGACCAGACGATCGACGCGCTCTATCAAGCCCTCGTGGCCGCCGCGGAGGATCATGATTTCGAAGCCGACATGAACAGCGGCGCGCTCACGGTGGAGTTCGAGGATCCGCCCGCCAAGTTCGTGGTGAGCCCGAACTCGCCCGTCCGGCAGATCTGGGTATCCGCGCACTCCCGGAGTTTCAAGTTTGAGTGGGATCCCGCGCGAGAAGCCTTTGCCCTCCCTGAGACCGGGGAGGACCTGAAGGCCATGATGAGCCGCGCGGTTTCCGAGCAACTCGGTGAGCCGGTGCTTCTGAGCTAGGGGAAACACGCAACCTGGAAATTGCCATGGCGGGCGTTTACATCTCGTGGCCGTTTTGCGCACAAAAATGCACGTATTGTAACTTCGCTTCCGGCGTGGAGAAGCCGGAGATCCAGAAAAAATACCTCGACGCTCTGTGCCTCCACCTTTCCCGGCAGGAATGGCCGTTTCTCCCGGAAACCGTCTATATCGGCGGCGGCACCCCCAGTCTGCTGCGGCCGGAGGAATTGGCGCGGATTGTGGAATCGATTCCCGGCCGCCCCTGGCGGGAATTCACCATGGAAGCGGCGCCGGGTTCCCTGCAACCCCAATGGGTCAACGAGTGGGTGCGTCTCGGCGTAAATCGCGTGAGCCTGGGCGTGCAATCGTTCGTCGAGAAGGAACTGCGGCAGACGGGGCGGCGGCACAACGCGCGGACCGTGGCGGAGGATTGCGAGTTGCTGCGCCGGGCGGGGATCGGCAACTTCAATCTGGATCTCATTGCGGGCCTGCCTTTTCAAACGGAGGAGAGTTGGGAGGAGAGTCTGGCCTGGCTCGATCGGCTGCAACCGCCGCATGCCAGCATCTACATGCTGGAGGTAGACGAAGACAGCCGCCTGGGACTGGAGATTTTAGGCCAGGGCTCGCGGTATGGCGCGGGCGCCGTGGCGCCCGATGAGGACATCACCGCGCGCTATGAGCGGGCGGCCACTTTCCTCGGTGACCTGGGCATCCCGCGCTACGAGATCTCGAACTTCGCTCGCCCCGGATTTCGCTCCTTGCACAACCTCAAGTATTGGCGCATGGAGCCCTATCTCGGCTTTGGCGTGGACGCTCACTCGTTCGATGGAGCGATGCGCTGGGGGAGCCCGGAGGAGGTGCGCGATTATGTCACGTATGTCCGACGCGGCGCTCCGCGTGAGGTGGCGGTGGAAAAGTCGCGCCCACTCGAAGAGCGCTTCCTCACCGGCTTGCGCTTGGACGAAGGCCTCCCCGTCGACTTCGCGGCCCTGCCCGAGGCGCTCCGCTCTCGCATCGAGACTGCGATCGACCACCAACTGTTGGTATGGAACGGCAAGGTTCTACGATTCAGTTCGCGCGGGATTCTCGTTTCAAATGAGGTATTTGAAGGGTTCCTTGGCGCGGATAGCGCAGAATCTTGATGAAACCCTATTGACCAAGGGGAGATTCAAAGTCATAATCTCTAATAGGAATTAGGTGATTAGATGCAAAGCTCCGTTAAAGGAGAGTATGCGTTGCGCGCAATTTTCGACTTGGCCGAACAACCCCCCGGCACCCCGATCCGCATCGCGGACATCGCCCAACGCCAGGATATCCCGCAAAAGTTCCTCGAACTGATTCTCGCCGCGCTCAAGCAGGGCGGATTTGTGGAATCGCGCCGGGGCGCGGAAGGCGGGTATATGCTGGCGCGTGCGCCGGAACTCATTTCGGTAGGGGAAGTCCTGCGCTTCCTCGAAGGCGCAAAGCAACGCAAGAACACTCAACGAGCGGCAAGACACGATCCTTTCCATGGTCTATGGGAGCAAGTGGATGGCGCCATTGCCGGAATCCTGGACACCACGAACTTCGCATCGTTGGTGCGAGAGTGGCGGGAACGCCGCACCTCGTACGTGCCGGACTGGCAAATCTGACTCCGACACGCGGAGTGAGTTTGCGCCGCCTGGCGCCTGAGGCCGAATGGAGGAGAAACGAGATGATTTTTCAAGACAATTCCCTGTCGATCGGGCGCACGCCGCTCGTGAAGTTGAACCGTGTTACGGACGGAGCAAAGGCCACGGTTCTGGCGAAAGTGGAAGGGCGGAATCCCGCATATTCCGTAAAATGCCGGATTGGCGCGGCGATGGTATGGGATGCTGAGAAGCGCGGCGCCCTGGGCCCGGGCAAGGAGATCGTGGAGGCCACCAGCGGCAACACTGGGATCGCTTTGGCATACGTGGCCGCGGCGCGCGGTTACAAGCTCAACCTCACGATGCCGGAGACGATGTCGTTGGAACGGCGCAAGGTATTGAAGGCATTTGGAGCGAATCTGGTGCTCACGGAAGGCGCCGGCGGTATGAAGGCCGCGATCGCGAAAGCGGAAGAACTCGTGGCGTCGGACCCGGGCCGCTACGTGATGATGCAGCAGTTTAAGAATCCCGCGAATCCCGACATCCACTACAAGACGACGGGCGCGGAGATTTGGGACGATACCGATGGAAATGTGGACGTCCTGGTGAGCGGCGTGGGAACCGGCGGAACGATTACGGGTGTCGCGAAGTATTTCAAGCAGGGCAAGAACAAATCGCTGCTCGCCGTCGCGGTGGAACCTGATAATAGCCCGGTCATCAAGCAGAAGCTTGCCGGCGAGGAACTCAAACCGGGTCCGCACAAGATCCAGGGCCTCGGTGCGGGGTTCATTCCGGATACGCTCGACCTCTCCATCGTGGACAGAGTGGAACTCGTAAGCAACGAGGAATCGATCGAAATGGCTCGCCGGCTGGCGCGGGAAGAAGGCATTCTTTCCGGCATTTCTTGCGGGGCCGCGGTGGCGGCGGCGGTACGATTGGCTCAGCAGCCGGAGTTTGAAGGCAAGACGATTGTGACGGTACTGCCGGATTCCGGGGAGCGGTACTTGAGCACGGTCCTTTTCGAAGGGCTTTTTGCCGATTAATCGGAAAATCAAAGAGAAAGGCCACCGTTACGGTGGCCTTTCTCTCACGAATTAAAAAATGCTCCTCGCTAAATCAAATCAACTACGTGCAAAAACGGGCGACCACAATTATTCTGACCGACATTTTCACGGGGACTCGCGCGCTTTTAAGCTCGCAGTATCCCAGGCTGACGAATCGCCGAAGCGGTAAGAACCGTGGTGCATCGCGATCCCATAGGGGTTATCGAATCGATGCGGGTGATGGCGGCGCAGCCCTCAGCCAGAAGTCGTGATCGCCCCGCGATCAATGACTAATTCCGTTTTTGTTCCCTCCTTCAATCTCTATCTAATCCACTTCTATCACCGCTTGCCGCGGATTACAAGCACTATTTTCTCAACCGGTGGGAGGATACAAATGTCCAGTTTCGGCATGTATTCTCCCTTTGCAATTATTTCTCCAATAAATCCGTAAGGACGGAAAACACCGCGGCTTCTCCGCGTTCAAAAGGAATCGCGGAAGCCGGTTGCCCGCCTCCCGGAGCCTCCAGCAGACGGACCCGCGCGCCTCGCGGAGCCCAGACCCTGGGATGCTCCGGGCCGAAGAACACGACGCAAGGGATCCCCAGCATGGCGGCCAGGTGCGTGATGCCCGAATCGTTCCCAATGAACAAGGCGGAGGATGCCAGTGCGCGGGCAAGATCGTCCAGCTTCTCGAATCGCCAGGCGTCGCAGCCAAGGTCCTCCGGCAGCGTATCCTCCGGCCCGGCGCACCACTGGATGACGGCCTCTCTGCCCAGGTGAGCGGCAATAGAGCGGGCGAGCCGCAGGTAATGGGAGAGCGGCCAATTCTTCCGCGCGCTGCCCGAGAACGGATGCAGCACCACGCGAAGCGGCCTTGCGGGGGTACGCTCCATAGCCAGAGCGGGTAGCAAAAAGCGGCGGCCGCCCTCGGATCGCCATGCTTCAGGCTCGGCGTCGAGACCGTGCCACGGGCGGGTCTGGCGAAGAAACCAGTCGCTTACATGGACCGCCGAATCCCGGCGCGGCAGAGGCTCAAAGAATTGGACGGGAATGCAAAGGCGTTCGCACGCTGCCTTCAATTCCGGCTGGTTTCCTCCGCTCCAGCTAAGAATCTCGTCGAAGCCGCGCAGTGTATCGACCAAGCCTTCCGGGAAGAGGGCGCCGGGGATTCCCAACAGGGAGAATCCGGTGGAGGCAAGATTCCGGCGGCGCGCCGCGAGTTCCAGGAGCGGCAGCACCGGTCCCGGCGCCCAAACTTCCGCTCCGCGCGGCCCGATCGCAGACAGCGCCGGCAACCAGCAAAGGCAATCCCCGATGGCGCCGGGGCGGATGAAGAGACGGCGCATCGCAATGCCGCGACTAGCGGATGTCGTAGCTCAGACGCACAGGGACGGTGGACGGGGGGAGGCATTCCGTATCGGTGCACGCCTGGTAGTGCAGCTTTCCGGTGATGGCTCCGAACCCCTGGGGAGCGTTGGCCGGCACGCGGAAATCCTGTTCGATCGTGAATGTTCCGTCGAGCACGGAAAGCTTGCTTTGAGAGAACGGGTAAGAGCGAAGCACCGCCTTGGGATAGCGGGGCGTCTCGGATTCCAGTGCCCCCTTCTCCCAGGAGATGCGCAATGGTTTCAGATAGCGGTCTCCGGGGGTCGCGCTGGTGACGTGGTAACCCTTCGCGACGGTCACTGTCACCGGTACCGTGACGAGGGTTCCTCGCTTCGCGGACACGGGCGCCTTGACGGTTACAGCGGCGACACCCGTCTTACCGCTGGCTGCCCCGCTATTTTGCGCCGGCAGCCCCATCGCCCACGCGAGCAGGATCAGCGGCGCCAATAGCACCCGCCACCGGTGCAGTTTTTCCTTCGAGTAGTGCACGAATTTCCTCCTCAAACACCTTGCGGCTGACGATCCCCATGTGGACGCTGGCCACTTTGCCGTTCCGGTCGAGGATAAAGCTGGTGGGCAAGGCTTGCACTCCGCCATAGAGCTGCGCCATCTCTTCAGTCCCCAGCACCATGCGGTAGTTCACCTTCATTTCCTGCATGAAGGGCTTCACGGCTTTCCAGCCGTCTTCATCCATGGATACGCCCAGGACGGCGAAGCCCTGGTCCTTGAACTCGCGCTCCATCTCCACAAACCAGGGAATTTCGATCCTGCAGGGGCCGCACCAGGTAGCCCAGAAATTGAGAAGCACAACCTTCCCGCGAAGGTCGGATAATTTCAATGTCTGGCCATTGGCGTCTTCGAGGGCAAAATCCGCCGCCTCATTCCGAGTGTGTTCCGCTTTGAGCTTGGCCGTGTCGTCATGCTCACTCGGCTTGGTGCAGGAGATCAGCCCGATCACGAACACAGTTGCCAACAGGATTCTCAGCTTTCTCAAAATAACTCCTTCACCGAAATTCACGCGCTCCGGCTCCCTGACTTTGTTCCGTTGCGCGATGCCTACTTGATCAATTCGGCGCGGATGTCCTTGATTTGAATGGCATCGCGCATCGCATCCATCTTCTTCCGGAATTTTTCATCGTGGAGATGCGTGTTAATCCGCGCCGCCACGCCGAGGTACTCGGGTTCGGTGACGGATTCCGCCCGAAAGATGTAGAACCCGTTTGGCTGACGGACGGGATCGCTAATCTGGCCGGGTTTCAGTTGGAATACCACCGCCTTCACGTCCGCTGGGATATTGTCGGTTTTCTTGAGAGTGGCGAAATCGCCGTTCCGCGCCGCGCTCGCTTCGTCCTTGGAGTATTGCTTCACCGCCGCTACGAAATCCGATCCGGAACGCAACTCGGAGACCAGTTTTTGCGCAAGAGTGAGCGCTTCGCTCTCGCTCATCACCGTCCGGGTCTCGCCGGCTTTCGGAAGGGCGTTGCTGAAGGGAAGGTAGATGACCTTCGTGGCGACCTCCACAAAGTCGCTCTTGTGCGCCTCATAGTATGCCTCGGCTTCCCCGCTTTCGACTCGCACTTCCTGGCTGAGCACGTTCAGCCCGGCCGTCGAGAGAAGCATCGCCCGTTGATACGCAAGCTGCTCTTTGTAAGGCGACTGGCGGTCGAGATGGCGGTCTTCGGCCTCCTTGCTCAGGCGGTGCATCAGGGCGAACTGGCGGAGAAAACTCTCCGGGTCCTTGGTCGCTGCGGCGCGGCTTTGCGCCGGCATCGCTCCGAGGAAACTTTGCAATTCGCTGTACGTCACAGGCTGGCCGTCGACCATCGCCACGACAGCCGTTCCTTCCGGCACGCGTTCCATCACTGAGGCAGAAGCGGCCGGTTTCGGCGCGGGAGGAGCCTGCCCTTGCAGCGCCATCCCGAAGCAAGTGATTCCGAAAAGAAGAAGGTACGTAGATTTCATCCAACAATCCAGATTTCGCAGAGAGTGAAAAGGTGAGCGAGCACAGTGAAACTCGGCCGAGAGGCGGACGGCCCGGAAGCCGCTAGCACTATTATCCTCCATACCCGGCCGCATCGCGCGCCTTGCCAATAGATCGGCGAGTTCCCCGCGTACCGCGGCATCGCACATCGCGAGCGGGTAGCTTCGTGCGACTCAAGCATTCGCGCAACCTGCGAGAATCCCGCAGAGGTCCGAATCTATCCACCTTGGCTATAGACGGGGAAGCGCGGATCGGGTTACGTACGGCAGCACTGGAGCGGAGAGCGAGACGGGCCGGTTTCCCGATGGGCCGGAGCCCGTCACCCTGAGGGTTCTGTTCCGCTTCGGCATGCGCCTATCGAGGAGTCTGCCCTCCATTCGCTGCGTGAGAGCCAAGCACGCTCTGATTCCAGATTGTCCCGTCAACCTCACGGGCTCCGATCAAAGCGACTTCCGATGCCAGTGCGCCGCGAGGCGCGCTCGACCCGCGCTTCGGAAAAGAAGATCTGTTCAGCACTGGCTTTGAAGGCCGGTTCGGCATCAAGTTCATTTTCTAGGAGGGAGTGGAAGCAGACAAGAATCCCGCCGGAAGCACGGATCGTGAACCCACCGGGGGAGCTTGCTTTCGGCTACCCACAATCAAAGCAAACAGGGACGGTCCTGGAGCCGCGAACCGGTTCCAGGACCGTTTTTCATCAGTGGGAATAATGGTGAGCGGGCCGGAACCGCCTCTCTCATTCCGTGTGTCTCCATCACGCGCCGGGTCCGGCAGTATCGCCGCGCCTCGGCGGCAACGTACACTGAGGGGAGTGCCCGGGTGGCGAAATCGGCAGACGCAACGGACTTAAAATCCGTTTTCCGGCAACGGGAGTGTGGGTTCAAGTCCCACCCCGGGCACCAGAGGATCAACTAGTTCCATTTTGATCCCGAACCGTGATTCCGATCTTGTGCGCTACCGATGCCGTTTCGGGAATGACAAACGCTGGAATCTGTCATACCCAAACGGAAATTTGTCATAGTCGCACCCTCTTGGGATGCGCAGTGTCCCGTCCACATTTACGGTTTCTTGCAGGAACACGTTGGGCCGCACTTGCAATTCGGTCCGCAATCGCAACCTGTGGTTTGGCTTTTCGCCTTGGCGCTCTGGCATCCGCAGGTGCAGGACGCGCCGGGGCACGATTCGCAATTGCATGGTCTTGAGTTGTTCAACATTCTGAGGCTCCTTGGATTTCGTTGGTTGGCTTGCCGCCAACAATTGCAGTTTGACATTGAACCCCCTGGCGGCAATTGAACGAAGCAGCTATTGTCCAGGGATGAATCGGCTATTGTGCCGGTGCTTGCTGCCCCGGTGTGGCGCGCCGCTCGAAGTGCGTGCTGAAGGGGGAGGAAAGCTCTGCGAATTCGCCTCGCATCAACACCGACGGCGCCATGCCCACCATCTGGTAGAAGGTTCGTGTCAAGTGCGCGGCGTCTGCAAAATCGGCGGCATGCGCGGCTGCCGAAATCGTTCGCTCAGATGCAATTGCCAACATCGCCCGGGTTAGCTTCCGCCATAGCATGTAGCGGCTATAAGGGAGCCCCACCTGTTCCTTGAACAAGTGTGCGAAGCGGCTTGGCGAAAGGAACGCCTTCCCCGCCGCGTTCTCGAGTGAAACGCGAAGATCGCCACCTTCGCGGATCGTGCGCAGCACGGTCGTTACTCTGGGATCCAGCCGCCGCGCCGGCGGAGCGCCAGGGCTCAGCGCCTGCACGCAATGGCGGATAAGCTCGCCAATTTCCATGCTCTCAAACGGTTGCTCGACGAACTTACGGAGTTCCTCAGCGCATGAGGCCAATCGAGGGCCGGATAGAATCGTAATCTCACGCTTGAGCGAACTTCTAAGCCAGGTTCCTTCGGCGGACTCAGGATCGACGAACAGCATCGCGCCAAGTGCGCCGCTGCAATTAAAGGAATGGGTGGCATCCGGCTTCACAATGAGCCCCGCGCCCTTCCTCCAATCCTCGTCTTCCCCGCGGATGGCCACTTCCCCGTCAACGGCAATCACGATTTGGATCGCATGATGAGCATGGCTGGGCACAACACCGTCTGCGCGCGCGATGAGCAGGAATCCCCCTTCCCATAAGTACCAGCGCGGTTCGTTCAGCCAGCGGTAAAACACGTTGCCGGATGCTTTTTCCAAGGCAGTTCCCGCTCTTCACTGTAGCTGCTTTGTTCATGAACTTCAGCGGGGCTGTTCAATCTTGACGGCGGCCATGCGAGTTATCGTGGGGCGTGGCCGGATTCATTGACTGCGAAGCGAAAGGGGAGGAGATCTTGTGGAATATCTGTGGGCACTGATCCTGGGATTGCTAGTGGCTGGCTTTGCCGCACTGAGCGGTTTCGACCGCGACCGTGCTTTTTACCCAACGGTCCTGATCGTGATTGCGTCGTACTACCCGTTGTTTGCGGTGATGGGTGGGTCTCTTCACCCGGTATTGGCGATTGAGGTCGCGGTTGGGTTCGTATTCGCTATCATTGCCTTGCTCGGCTTCAAACAGAGCTTATGGTTGGCTGCCGCGGGGATCGCAGGTCATGGATTCTTTGATTTTTTCGTCCATCACGCTCTGGTTTCGAATCCCGGCATGCCCGTTTGGTGGCCCGGCTTCTGCGGATCCATAGACATCGTGCTTGGCGTGTGGCTGGCGATCCGCCTTTGGATGTCGCCGGTTGCGAGCGGCTGCGGTGCGAAATGATCTCAAGCGTGGCTCCAAATAGACCCGCGGCCGCGTGGCCCGATGGCATGGGGCATGAGCCGGGGATCAATCGCGGGAACGCGACCAGACTGCCGGCGTTTGAACGGCAAGAGGAATCACTAGCATGAAAGCGATCGTTCGGGATACCTACGGCTCACCGGATGTCCTGCGCCTCGACGACGTTTCGGCCCCAGCCATTGACGGCGCCGGCGTGCTGGTGCGCGTTCATGCGGCATCCGTGAATGCGGGCGATTGGCATCTGCTCCGCGGCAAGCCGCTTCCTTTCCGGCTGATCGCGGGCCTGAGCAAACCAAAATACAGAATCATCGGTAACGACATCGCCGGAACCGTGGAAGCGGTTGGTAGAGACGTCACCCGGTTCAAGCCCGGCGATGAAGTCTTCGGAGATGTCTCCCGGTGCGGGTTCGGCGCGTACGCCGAGTACGCCGTGGCGCGCGAGAGCGCGTTGGCGCGGAAGCGGGCGAGCGTCACTTTCGAGGAGGCAGCCTCCATTCCCACATCCGGATGCACCGCGCTTCAGGGCCTCCGGAACGGCAGAATTCAGTCTGCGCGTAAGGTGCTGATTCATGGCGCTTCCGGTGGTGTCGGCACGTTCGCGGTACAGATCGCCAAAGCATTGGGAGCGGAAGTGACGGCTGTCTGCAGCACGAAAAATGCCGGGATGATTCTCGCGATTGGCGCCGATCAAGTGCTTGACTATACGCGGGTGGATTTTGCAAACTCCGGGCAGAAGTTCGATCTGATCCTGGCCGTGAATGGCGACAGATCGATTTGGGACTACAGACGCGCGCTGACTCCCGCCGGCCGGTATGTGATGGTGGGTGGATCGAACCGGCAGTTGTGCGAGGCGTTGTTCCTTGGACCGCTGCTGTCGGTCGGCGCTCAGAAGCTGGGGAACCTGCTGGCGAGTCCCAATCAGCAGGACTTGGAACTGCTGATGGACTTCATTGAAGCCGGGAAAATTCAGCCTGTCATCGAGCACAGTTATCCATTGAGTCAGACGCCCGAGGCTATCCGCCGTCTGGAAGCCGGGCATGCCAGCGGAAAGTTGGTGGTTGCCATCCGGCGATGAGGGGGAGCCAGGGTTCAAGCCCTGCCGCCCCCGGGCGCCCGTGGATTTCCTGGAGTCCGCTCGCCCGGCAATCCCTGGAATGCATGGTGTTACATTCGATGGAGTGCCGGGCGATGAAGCACTATGCGATCGCATGACTGTGGGCCAGCCAGCGCCACTGGCGAAATAGCCGGAGCGGTCACGGGCATCACAGGCATCGTTGTTGCCGGGCGGGTAGGCCTTTTCCCCGGCGGCTTTTCCAGGAGCAGTTTCCATGGTCCTGATTCATCCCGGTGAAACCGTGATTATGAGCGTTCTCTTCCAGGCGTTTGACCTGGGTGGCACGTTTGTATTCGCGATCAGCGGCGCGCTCGCCGGAGTCCGGCACAAGCTTGATCTGTTTGGGGTGCTGGTGCTCTCGTTCGCGGCCGCGACGTTCGGGGGCATCACGCGCGATGTTCTGATCGGGGCTGTCCCGCCCGCCTCCATCTCGGATTGGCGCTATCTTGCCGTTTCTCTCCTCGCCGGGACGATCACGTTCTTCTTCTATTCCAAAGTAAACCGCTTCCGGAATGCTTTGCTGATCTACGATGCCGCCGGTCTGGGTCTCTTCGCCGTCACGGGCGCGGCCAAAGCGCTGGCCTATCAACTAGGCCCCGTCCCCGCCGCTCTGCTCGGCATGCTAACTGGCATCGGGGGAGGCGTAGTCCGCGATGCGCTGGTGTCTGAGGTCCCGGCCGTCTTCCGCACGGAAGTCTACGCGGTGGCGGCCTTGATTGGAGCCTGCATCGTCGTTCTCGGGAGCCAGGCCGGACTTCCACCGGCACCGGTCGCCGCCGCCGGAGCCTTCCTTTGCTTCACCATTCGTCTGCTCGCCATCCGTCGCGACTGGCACTTCCCGGTTGCCAAGGCGCCGGATGAGCCGCAAGGTTAACCTGGCGGTTATCGCCCTTTCTTTTCAATGTTCTGGCTCGCGCTAGGGGTCCCGAATATTTTCGGACGACCGGAGCACAAAATCTCTTGACAGAGATCCAATTCAATCACATAATTCAATCACATACTTGAATCATACGCTTTAATCAGATTGGAAAATGAAAGATGAGACCACAGATGGACACACTTGAAACCGCCACCAAGCCGACAAGTGAACGAATCCTGGAAGCTGCGGAGGGCTTGTTCGCCGCGCAGGGAATCCGGGGAACGTCGCTCAAGGAGATCACGGAATTGGCGGAAGTGAATATCGCCGCCGTGAACTACCACTTCCGGTCGAAGGACGCATTGGTGCGCGCCGTGTTTGAGCGCAGCTTTGAACCGTTGAATGCCGAACGTTTACGGATGTTGGGCGAAGCCGAGAATGGCGGCGGCCCTCTCACCCTGGAACGGGTGCTCCGGGCGCTTTTTGAGCCGATGCTGCGTGCCTGGCAAACCAACCGGAACTTCATCCTGCTGGTGGGTAGGCTGCAAAGCGAGCCGGATGCTGAACTCACGAACCACATCCACGGGCTTTATGTCCCGCTCATCGAGCGCTTCCTCCGGGCCGCCCGCCGCGCGGCTCCGGATGTTGCCGAATCCGAGTTGTTCTTCTGGATCCACTTCCTCTTCGGGGGGGTGGTTTACACACTGCTCAACAGCCAGGACATGGAGAAGATGCACCCTGGCCAGAACCCCATCGACACCACCGAGACGTTCCTGCACGACCTGATTGCCTTCGGCACGGCGGGATTGCGCTCACGGAGCCAGCTACAAACCACAAGGAGTTAACAAGATGCTTTCCCCGTTCCCTCGTCTTACTCCATGCCGGTATGGATTGGCCATGCTGGCTCTATTCATGCTCGTAACCATGCCTTTGCGCGCGCAGGAATACCGGGCCAAGGTGCAAGGCGTGGTAACGGACCCCAGCCAGGCATCCATCCCCTCAGCCAAGGTGACGCTCACCAACCGGGACACGGGAGTATCCGCCAGCGCCGAAACAGACGTGCAGGGACGTTACAGCTTCGATCTCGTTTCTCCGGGCGTTTACCAACTCCAGGTGGAAGCCGCCGGGTTTGGACCGTACGTCGTCAACGACATCCAAGTGCAAGTTCGAGCCGACATCACGATCGACCCGAAACTCCAGTTGCAAGGCACGGCGGCATCGGTCACGGTAACCGGCACGGCCACGGCGTTGACTTTCAATACCAGTTCCGTCGATATGACCATCAACCAGACGATGCTGAAGGAACTGCCCGTGATGGCGCGCAACCCCTTCCAACTGGCCACGCTCGACCCGCTTGTGGTGAACCGTTACACGGGCGCCTATGCTTCGGCGAATGCCAACCCGTTCTTCATGTGGTCCACCAGCACGATTGATGTGGGAGGCAGCAACGCGCGCCAGAACGATCTCTACGTGGATGGCACGCCCGTGCAGATCGGGCCCAAAGGCTCCTACACGCCCCCGATGGACGCAGTGCAGGAGTTCAGCGTGCAACAGAATAGCGTGGACGCCGAATTTGGGCACAGCGCCGGTGGCATCCTGAGCGTCGGCATGAAATCGGGCACGAACGAGTTCCACGGAACGGCCTACTACTTCGGCCGCAACCCGGCGCTGAACGCGGCAGTGAATTCGATCACGCACGCGGAAAGCACATCGCGCAACCACATCTGGGGCGGCACGCTGGGCAATCCGCTTGTCAGGAACAAGCTGTTCGCATTCACTTCCTATGAACAGTGGAAGATGAACGAGCCGCTCAACGATCTCTTCACCCTGCCGACGGATCTGGAGCGCAACGGCGATTTCTCACAGTCCTTGAACGCCATCGGCGGCATGCAGATGATCTACGATCCCTGGTCCACGATTGTCAACCCGTCAACGGGCATCGTCAGCAGGGCGCCCTTCCCCGGCAACATCATCCCCACCGGAAAGATGGACCCTTCCGCGGTGCGTTTCATGCGGGACATCTGGAGCCCGAACAACGCGGGCGATTCCCTGATGGGCTTGCAGAACTTCAAGAAGACGTACCCGATGCGGACGAAGTACATCAACTTCAGTGAGCGGGTGGATTGGAACCCCAGCGATTCCTGGCGTCTCTTCGGCCGTTTGAGCCTGGTGAACACAGAGCTGGCGCCGGATCGCTACTCCGGGTCAGTGGCCCAGCGCGATGCGAACGGAGGCGTGATGAACAACCGCAATGCGGCGGTGGACGCCGTATGGGTGAAGGACCCGAAGACGGTTCTTAGCTTCCGATTTGGGTACGCCAGCTTCGCGGACAACTACGATTCGCCGCCCTCCGAGATCACCGAACAGCAGCTCGGAGAATTCTGGCCGAACAACCCCTGGTACAAGCCCTATCTCAAGGACTTGCCCAAGCTTTACTACCCGGCGCTTTATGTCGGCGATGCCGTCTTCGGCCAGGACCTCTATTGGCTGCAGACGCCGAAGCACTACAGCGGACATGCGAGCGTGCGCCGCTCGCAAGGCTCGCACGACCTCAAGGCAGGCCTGGAGACACGATTCCACATCGGAAAGGTTCACCTGCCGAACCTGATGGGATTTGGGTTCTCGCCCAACCCGACCGCGGACACTTTCCAAAACCCGAACTGGGGATTGACGGGCGATTCGTGGGCAACCTTTCTGGTGGGCGCTCCGGAAGCAGCCGCTGCATCCTACATTGCGCCCCAGGATAACCGCGTCAACTTCTACAGTCTCTATTTCCAGGATGACTTCAAGCTGAACCGGCGGATTACGCTCAACCTCGGCTTGCGCTACGAGTACGAGACCGCGCCGATGGACCCGGACAACCGTCTCACCCGCATGGTGGACCTCACGGAACCTATTCCGGAACTGCAAGCGGATCCACCCCAGTTCCACCCGCTCGTCGAGCAGATGTTCGGGAAGCCCTTTACGTACAACGGTGCCTTCCTCTTCACGGACGGCGATCATCCCAGGAAGTACAACGCGAACCGGCACGTCTTCCTGCCTCGCATTGGCGCGACTATCCGCTTGAACGACCGGATGTCGCTGAGGGCCGGTTGGGCGCGCTTCGTGGTTCCTCCGTTGGTGGTCAGCAAGACGATCACCGACGACCCGGGATTTTACGGGTTCAGCCAATCCACATATCTGCCGCCGGAGATTTTGGGGGTACCTGGGGCGCCGCTCAGCCGGCCCTTCCCCACATTACTCGAGCCCGCGGGAAAAGCCTACGGACGCTACACACAACTTGGCGATTCCGTAACCTGGGATAGCCCGACCTTCCGCACGGGCGTGAATGATCGCTTGAACGTCTCCATCCAGCGCTTGCTCGGTTCCGGCATCCTCGCCGAGGCGACGTATTTCCTGAATATCGGCCGGGGACTGCCCTACGACAAGAACTTCAACCTGATGGACCCGCAACTGCTCTACACCTATAAAGCCGGTGCGGAGCAGGGAGCACCCAACCCCTTCTTCAATGCCTATCCGGTGGAGAAGTTCCCGGGCCTCCTGCGGAACTATCCCTACGTGCCCGCAACCTACCAGTTGCGCCCATACCCGCAGTATCTGGACCTCGTCCAGCGCAACACGCCGGGAATCGAAGACCGTTACCATGCGCTCTCGCTCAGCCTGCGCAAACAGTTCAGCCAGGGCTACCAATTCATGTGGAACTACGGCTACGTCCGGCAGAAGACCGGGGCGTTCTTCAACGATATCGACCAGTATGCCGACCGCTTCACGATGATGGGGAGCAAGGAGCCCCGCCACCGCACCTCCCTTGCCGCTACCGTCGACCTCCCCTTCGGCAAAGGCCGGAAGTTCGGCTCCACCGCGCCCAGGGTGTTGGACCTGCTGGCGGGAGGATGGTCGGTTAGTCCGGTGTGGAAGCTTAGTTCGGGCGAGTATCTGCGCTTCGGGCCGATGGCAGCGAACGGCAAGGATCCGTCGATTGACAACCCTAGCCGTGAGCGCTACTTCGATACCAGCATGTTCGCGTTGCTGCCGGCCTACACGCCGCGAACGAATCCCTGGCAGTACGACGGTGTGAAAGGCTCCGCGAACTGGAACATTGATTTGAGTGTCGCCAAGTATTTCCCGGTCACGGAAGACGTGCGGCTCGAGCTGCGGATGGAAGCCTACAACCTCACGAACAGCTTCGTGCCGGGGCTTCCCGTCATGGACGTAGGCAACCCGCAATTCGGCCGCTCCGTCACCCAGGCCAACCTTGGCCGCCAGATGCAGTACACCTTCAGGTTGCACTTCTGACAACTTGCGCCGGGGCGCGGCTCGCGGCCCCACCCCGGCGCTTTTTCAATCGCTTTGCGAGACCGCGAACGCGCAGGAGTTTCTCGATGATGCCGCAAATTCACCGTTCCTCTACCGTGTGGCTGGCCGGCGCAGCATTGGCGATCGCTTCGGGCTGGATGCTGCCGGCGCAGGAGGCTCCCCGGCCCGCCGGGGCAGCGTTCGGGATCGCCTCCCTTCCGCAACTCCGTGACGCCGAGACCCGCTCGATCTCCGCCGAGAACCCCACGGGAGAGCGTGGCGGCGGGGCGAAGATGGAGCCCACCCCGCTCAGCGACGCCTCCGGTCTCGGCAAGGGCTGGAAGGTGAGCCCGGATATTGTCCTCCCCCGGAGGCGCACGGTCACGATCGCGGAGATTGCGGGTCCCGGAGTGATCCAGCATATCTGGATCACGGTGCAGGAAGCCGCCTACCGGGATGCCATCTTCCGGGTCTACTGGGACGGCGAGACGGAGCCCTCGATCGAATCTCCGCTCGGTGACTTCTTCGCCAACGCACACGGAATGCGGTATCCCGTGAACTCGCTCATGATGGCCGTCAACCCGAGCGGCGGCTTCAATTCCTATTGGCCGATGCCGTTTCGCAAAAGCGCGCGCATCACGGTGGAGAATCAGCGGCCGGAAGACATTCCGGGATTCTTCTACCAGATCACCTACTCCCTCGAACCGGTCCCGGAAGACGCCGCCTATTTCCATGCCTCATGGAGGCGATCCCTGACCACGCGCGAGCACCCTGAACACACGATTGTGGAAGGCATCGAGGGACGCGGCCATTACGTGGGCACCTTCATCGGATGGGAACAGCTTTCGAACGGCTGGTGGGGCGAGGGTGAAGTGAAGTTCTACCTGGATGGCGATGGCGAGTTCCCGACCATCTGCTACACCGGAACCGAGGACTATTTTGGCGGGGCCTGGAACTTCGGAGATACCACCTTCTCGACCGCATTCCTGGGCTACCCTCTCTTCCACAAACCCGCCGGCCAGATTCCCAAGCACGCGATCTACCGATGGCACGTGCCGGACCCCATTCGTTTCAGGAAGAACCTGAGGGTGACTATTCAGGCTCTTGGGCACTGGCCGAACACGAAGTTCCAGCCTCTGACGGATGATATTTCCTCGGTTGCCTACTGGTATCAGACCGAACCACACAAACCCTTTCCCGCACTGCCGCCACGCGAAGCGCGGTTCCCGAGGTAGCCGTCATGAGACTGGCGATGTTCCTCTTTGTCGCGGTGACGCTGCCGTTGTTTTCGCAACCGGCATTCGAGCGGATTGACGCCCACGTGCATGTGTCCCCGCCGCCGCCGGTATTCCTCGAAATGCTGGACCGCGCGAAGGTGCGGCTTCTGAACGTGACGCTCGTCGATCCCACTGCTCCGGGTTTTGACAAGCCGGAGCCGCAGAGCACCTGGGCGGCTGGAATCGCGAAGGGAAGCGAGGGCCGGATCTCCTGGGCCGCGGCTCTAGACCCGTCCGGTTTCGAATCCCCGGATTTTGCGCGGCGGGAAATCGAGAGATTAGGCGCACACTTTGCGCGCGGCGCCGTCGCCGTGAAGATCTACAAATCCGTCGGCATCAATATCAAGAGTACGTCCGGGAACTTTCTGATGCCGGACGACGCCGTGCTCAGCCCGGTGCTCGCGTTTCTCGCCAGCCGCGGCAAGACTCTGCTGGCGCATTTGGGCGAACCTCGCTCAAGCTGGCAGCCACTCGACGCCGCGGATCCCCATTACCGCTACTACAAGGAGAATCCGGAGTGGCACATGTACCGCCATCCGGAAGCGCCTTCCTGGGAAGCGATCATTGCCGCTCGCGATCGCATGCTGGCGGCGCATCCGGATCTGAAAGTAGTCGGCGCGCACCTCGGCAGCATGGAGCACGACGTGGAGGAGATCGCGCACAGGCTCGAAAAATACCCTAACCTCGCCGTCGATACAGCCGCCCGCATGCCGGACCTGATGCGGCAGCCACGGGAGAAAGTGCGCCGGTTCCTGATCCGCCACCAGGATCGCGTGCTCTGGGGCACGGACCTGATGCAGCTTGATTGGAGTAACCCGGCGAAGGCAACGGCGCAATGGGAAGCTGCCTATGATCGTGACTGGAAGTACTTCGCGACAAAAGAAACAATTCAAGTCGGAGCGCTCCGCGTGCAAGGTCTGGCGCTGCCGGATGCCGTCCTGCGCAAAATCTTTCGGGAGAATGCGCTTCGCTGGATGCCTGGCCTCGCTCCAGCGCTGACGTCCAGGCGGGAACCGCCCAACGGTGCGGCGCTTCCCACGGCCGAGCAAGTATTGCAGCAATACCTCGCGGCGATGGGTGGAGAAGCGGCCTTGCGAAAAGTGCATTCCCGCGCTTTCTCGGGAATCATTTCGGTCTCAACCTATGGCGTCCGAGGCAGCTATCAGGAGTTCGCCCAGTCTCCCGATCGCCTCCAGCGTATCTTTCGGTTTCCCGGTTACGGCGTATTCGAGCGGGTCTACGATGGCCAGCGGGCTTGGGAGGAAAGCCCGGAATACGGAGTAGAACTCCTCTCCGGCGCGCGGCTCTCCGAAGTGCGGCGGCAGGCGGTGTTTCATCTCCCGTTGGAGATTGGTTCCGTTTACAAGGAACTCCGCGTGGCCGGGCGCGACACAATCGACGGACAGGCGGCGCTGGTTCTCCAAGCTGTGACTGCCGATGGCGAACGGGACACCCTGTGGTTCAGCGAAGACAATCGTCTGTTGCTTGGGTTCGAATCCACGGAGACCTTTGCCAACGGGGTAAAGCAGCGCGTGCGATACCTGTTCGAGGATTACGAGACGGTGGACGGGATCCCCGTCGCCCTCGGGGTGCGCTACGAAAGCCCGCGGATGATTTGGGTCCTCAAGCGGCAGGTGGCGCACAACCCGGAACTTGACGGCTCCCGGTTTCAGCCGCCGAACGGAGGAAAGTGATCGATGGCGTCGGCGGCTTCGGAGCGCAATAGGGGAGCACTCCGCCACTGGGTGCGGCGTTTGCTGTTGTGGGTGGCGGCGCCCTTGCTAGGCTTCGCCATCCTAGCCATTACCTTCAGCGATCTCCTCCCTCCCGCCGCCAAGCGCTGGGCCGATGAGGCAGCGGCTCAATTGCTCATCCGTGGCGTGGCGCTTCGCGCAGGAACCGGCTGGCCGGGGGAAGGGATTCGGCCTCGGGAAACGGTGCGGGTTGCGATGCGCGATGGCGTGCGCCTGACCACCGATCTCTACCTGCCTGGTTCCAAGGGGCCGTGGCCGGTCATCCTGGTTCGCACGCCATACTCGCGGGGAGAGGGAAAGATCGTCAGCGAGTTCTTCTGCCGGTATGGGTATGCCGTGGCCGTGCAGGATACCCGCGGGCGCTTTGATTCCGAAGGCGAATTCTATCCGTTTCGCGCGGAGCGCCAGGATGGGGAGGATTTTGCCCGATGGGCCCGGCGACAGCCCTGGTGCGACGGGAAGCTGGGTGGCTTCGGGCAATCCTATCTGGGCTACACACAGTGGGCGGCGGCGTCCGGCCACTCGATGCTTGATTCGATCGCGCCCACCTTCATCGCTTCGGATATCTATCATGGGATCTACAAGGGGGGCGCGTTTGGGTTGCTCACCTATCTGCACTGGAGCCTCTCAAGCTACGGCCGCACCGGAGATTGGAACGGCGCGAAGCATATCCGGCGGGGCTATTCCCATTTCCCGATGAGTGAGAGCGACGACGTTTCTCTGCGGGACATCGGGTTCTACAACGACTGGGCGAGCCATCCCCGGCCAGACGCCTACTGGCGGGACATGGACGCCACCGGCGGGATGGAGAACATATCCACACCCGCCTTTCTGGTCGCGGGTTGGTACGACTTCATGCTCGACGGCCAGATACGTGACTTCCAACTCATCAGGCAGCATGGTTCCGGTGCGGCAAGGAAGCAGTCGAAGATTCTGATTGGCCCCTGGAACCACGGATTTTATAACGCCAATCAGGAGAACTACGGCATCCGGCAACGCTGGTTGGAAGAGATCCCCTTCGACTACCTCAAAGATACGAAGGATTGGCTGGACTTCATGCTCAAGGGCGTCGATAGCGGCTGGGCGCGTCGGCCTGCGGTAAAGGCATACGTTCTCGGCGAGAACGCCTGGCGCTACGCAGAGGAATGGCCTCCAAATGGCGCGACAAACCGGCCCTACTATCTGCACTCCGGCGGACGCGCTCAGACTCGGAACGGCGATGGCGCGTTGCGCGCGGAAAAGCCATCCGGCCCCCAGCCCGAAGACACCTTCCTGTTCGACCCCCGCCAGCCCGTGCCGACGCGCGGCGGAAGCCATGGAGATACCTGGTCCGTAGGTCCAGCCGACCAGCGCGAGATTGAAGTGCGCAAGGATGTGCTTGTCTATTCAAGCGGTATCCTCGAAGATTCGATTCTGGCCATGGGGCAGGTCCGCGTGCAGCTTCATGCCGCCTCCAGCACTCCGGATACCGATTTCACCGCCAAGCTGGTGGATGTCTTTCCGGACGGCCGGGCCCTGATTGTCAGCGAAGGCATCGTGCGCGCACGGTATCGCGACGGGTTTGATCGCGAAGCCCTCATGCAACCTGGAACCGTCTATTCCCTATCCATCGATCTGGGTCCGGTGGCGGTGCGCTTTCTCGCCGGGCACCGCATCCGACTGGAAATCAGTTCGTCCAATGCGCCCCGCTACGATGTGAACCCGAACACCGGCCGGGAGATCGCCACGGAACGAAATCCCGTTTCAGCCACCCAGCGAATCCTGCATGATTCCGATCACCCTTCGGCATTGATTCTGCCTGTGATGAATGAGGCTCCCCGGAACCGGGGAAGGATCGGCGAGCGCGAATGACTCAGGACGGCCCGCTTCCGTAGCCGCGATGAAATCCGTCTTCGGCGCATCCGTCACTGCGATATGCTGGACGTTGCCCGAAACGGAGTCTGCCGCCGCCTCTTCGTCCGGAAGTTCCGGCGCCCCGGTTCAAGCAAGCCCTTCATCCTTCAATAAGCACTCACATGTCAGCTATCGATACAACCACTTCCTCCGCTCCCGCTGACCGCGAAGGCGGGATGTTTACGCTCGCGGACGGGCGCAATCTCCTGTTCACCTTCATTCTGCTAAGTTCCCTCTTTCTGCTTTGGGGCTTCTGCAACGGAATGATTGACGTGATGGATAAGCACTTCCAGGACGAATTGCACCTCAGCAAGGCGCAATCGGCCTGGGTGCAGTTCGCGCACTACCTGGGCTACTTTCTGATGGCGATTCCTGCCGGATGGCTGGCGGCCAAGCTGGGTTACAAGGGTGGCATCATCGTCGGGTTGCTGATCGTCGCGCTCGGCGGCCTCTGGTTTATCCCGGCAACGGAAGTGAGCGTCATGGCCAAAGCGGGCGCGGTTTCAAACAACGTCGCGTTCGCGGCCTTCCTGGCTGGCGTCTGCCTCATCGCCACGGGACTCACCTTCCTCGAAACCGTGGCCAACCCTTACGCAACGGTATTGGGAGACCGGAAGTATGCCGCCACCCGCATCAACCTCGCGCAATCCTGCAATGGCGTCGGGTGGATCTTCGGGCCCATCGTCGGCAGCATGTTCTTTTACGCCACAGACGCGGCGGGCAACAGCACCGGGGCGGAGACTCTCTACATCCCCTATGTGAGCGTCGCCGTCGTGGTGCTGGTTCTGGCCGTCATTTTCTACTTCGCTTCCATTCCCGATCTGAAGCCCCCTGAGGATTACGAATCCGTTGCCGATGCGGAAGAAAAGCACCATTCCGTGTGGAAGCACCCGCACTTCGCGTTCTCCGTGCTGGCGCAATTCCTGTATGTCGCCGCGCAGGCCGGGATCTTCAGTTTCTTCATCAACTACATCACGGAGGAATTGCCCTCGATACCCGCGGCATGGCAGAGCGGGTTCGATAACTTCGCCGCCAACGCCGGCATTCTCAGTTCCTGGCTCTCCGGCTGGTTCCTCAGCGCTGATGGCGTCGTGGCGTTTACAGATAAAGGCGCATCGAATCTGGCCTCGCTCGGTTTTGTTTTGTTCCTCCTCGGACGTTTTTCCGGTTCTCTGCTTCTGAAGCGCTTCCAGGCGCACATCGTTCTCAGCCTCTATGGCTTTCTGTGCGCGCTTGCGTCGCTTCTCGTTTTTCTGAAGCTCGGCTGGGCTTCCGCCGTGTGCGTCCTGCTCACCTTCTTCTTCATGTCGATCATGTTCCCCACCATCTTCGCGCTGGGCATTTTTGGCTTGGGCGGACGATCGAAACGTGCGTCCGCGTTCCTGGTGATGGCCGTCTCCGGCGGCGCGGTGGTTCCGAAGATCATGGGGGCCATCGCGGACCATTACGACATGTCCCGCGGCTTCATCGTGCCAGCCCTATGCTTCGTGGTGGTGGGGCTCTACGGGCTCTACTGGCGGAAACTGAGTCACGCGCCATCGGCGGCTCTAGTCCACACGGGCGCCGGGCATTGATGGGTTGGATGGGCGCCTCTGGAGAACAGACTGACTTCTTCACTTGATTCGATTTGCCATGCTGAATGGTAAATGCCATATTGGAATGGTATGACGCTGAAGATCGATCAGGCCGGACGCGTAATCCTTCCCAAACCCATCCGGGACCGTTTTGGGCTGACGGCCGGAGCTGAGCTTGAAATCCAGGAAACCGCCGATGGATTGATGCTACGGCCTGCACGGCGCCGCTCTTCGTTGGTAACTCGCGATGGACTCTTGCTGCATCGCGGAACGCTGCCAAAGGGCGTGGATTGGAACCGATTGGTCGAGGAAGACCGCGCAGATCGCATCCGTAATTTGGGCGGCCAATGAGGGTCTATTTCGATACGTCCGTCCTCGTGCCCGCACTTGTGGTGAATCACCCGCATCATGCAGCCGCCATTGCACTTTTGGTCTCGGCGAAGAGCAAGAGCGTTACCGGTTTCATGAGCGCGCATGGCATCACGGAACTCTATTCGGTCCTAACCCGCGCGCCATTTACCCCGCCGGTTTACCCCTCCGAAGCCCGCCAGATGATCGAACAGACAATCCTTCCCCTGGTTGGACTGGTCGATCTTTCCGCCACAGAATACCGTCATGTGATAGCCGAGTGCGCCGACGCTGGTTGGACAGGTGGGACGATTCATGACGCAGTACACATTCGCGCCGCCCGCAAAGCGGAATGCGAACGCCTCTACACTTTCAACGTCAAACATTTTCGAGCCTTGGCTCCCGATCTCCATGGACGAATAAGCGCGCCATGAATCCGCCCGTACCTCGCTTTCGGCAAAGTCGGCACGCTGAAGGTCCGCCATTGATTCGCGTCAAACCTGCCCAAGTACATCCAGTCTGGACGACCGGTCATGATCGCCTTGCGAGAATACGATACAGTTCTTGTGGTTGGCGCGGGCGGTCCCCGCGGTCTCCCTGCCTGCAACCCGGAGGTGTATTTTGCGTTTTCTCTCCTTGCTCCTGCTGCTCGCTCTGCCCCTCTCCGCGCAGTCGGATACGGTGCTCTTCAAGCCGAAACCGCTTGATGGAACGCTGAAAAATCCGGGCCGGGGCGTCCAGACCTTCCAGCGGTTTAACGGGCAGGCGCTAAACCCGCCAACCACATGGTCCGAAGTGGGTCCCGAAGCGCCGCTGCCCGCGGCGGAAGGGGTGATTTTTCCCCAATCCTCCGTCGCGTACGTGCGCTGGTTCTGGTCTCAGATCGAACCGCAGCAGGGCGTTTACGCCTGGCGGATCATCGACAGCGCGTTGAGCGAAGCGAAGCGCCACGGCCAGAAGTTGGCGATTCGCATCATGCCCTATGATCCGAAATCGCCGCTGCCCGAGTGGTATCGCAATTCCAGCGCGCGCCGCGCCAATAAGGCCGACGATAAGGACGGAGCAATCTGGTCGCCGGATTCGGACGACCCTTACTACATCAGTCACTGGTCCGCGCTCGTGCGAAAGCTGGGCGAACGCTACGACGGCCACCCCGATCTCGATACCGTGGATATCTCCACCTTCGGCTACTGGGGCGAAGGTTGGGGCCCCTATCCTCCGTCGAACGAAGTCCAGAAAGCGCTCGTCGATCTGCATTTCGAAGTCTTTCGCAAGACGAAACTGCTGATGAATTTCGACGTCCAGGAGATGCTCGAATACGGGATTAGCCGCGGCGCTGGGTGGCGAGCGGATTGTTGGGGAGATTTCGGCCGGCCGAGCAAGCCCAACTTCGCCCACATGGTGGATGCCTACCCCATCGGGATAGCCTCGGCGGGCGTACGCGATGGTTGGATGCACGGCCCGGTCTCGCTTGAAGTCTGCGGCACCACCGCCAGTTGGAAGCGCAACAATTACCCCTTGCAACGCATCTTTGACGCAGCCATGCGCTGGCACGCAACCACCATCAATCTGAAATCGAGTCCCATCCCGGAGGAATGGCGACCGGCGTTTGAAGAGTTCGAGAAGCGCCTGGGGTACCGCTACTCCCTGCGGCGTGTCGAGCACCCCAGGCAGGCCGCCGTGGGTGTCCCCTTCCTGCTGAAGACCTTGTGGCTGAATGAGGGCGTCGCGCCTGCCTATGACCGCTATCAAGTGCTATTGGAACTCGTCAATGGAGATCGCCGCTGGAAGGCGCCGCTGCCCATCGAACTCACCGAATGGGGGCCGGGGGACTGGGTTTACGAAGGGCCGGTGCTGCTGCCCGGCAACCTGCCCGCGGGCCACTACGACCTGCGAATCGCCGTCGTGGACCCCGCCACCGGCAAGCCCGCGATCCAACTGGCGAATGAAGGCCGCGCGGAGGATGGCTGGTACGGGATCGGCGGGATCGAACTGCGATAGTACGGACGGTAGACTCGAAACATCCCGCGCGTCTGCGACCGGCGTTCCGCGGTTTCGCTACTCCCGCGAACGGCCGGCGTGGAGGCTTGCCTGCCGCCGCAAATCGTGTTGCGGATGAACCGCCGCCATGCTACCTTGGAAAGGTTGAATCCACGTCTGTGGGGACGTAGTTCAGTTGGTTAGAACGCCTGCCTGTCACGCAGGAGGTCGCGGGTTCGAGCCCCGTCGTCCCCGCCACTCCCTCCCAGATAGTTTTTCCGCATCCGCCCGCCCGGCATCGTCAACGCACTCCTCAACCATCCTGACCACCCTTCATCGAAGGCAGATGCGTGCATCGGTCAAAATGTGCGCATCCATCGCATTCAGCGCAATGTTCGAGCCGGCCAATGGGACTGGAGCCATATTGGATCGGTTACGCACCGTGTTAGCGTATAAAGTAGCGGGAGTACTGTCAATTCGCGGGATACGTATGACGGAGGAAGCGCCTCTGAAGGCGGTCGGGCTGGAGAAGACGTACCAGACGGGCCGCTCGAACCTCGTCATTTTCCGGAATCTATGTCTGGAGGCGGCGCAGGGTGAGAAGCTGGCGCTGGTGGGGGAATCCGGCGCAGGGAAATCTACGCTGTTGTACTTGCTGGGAGGACTTGACCGGCCTACCGCCGGAAAGATTCTGTACGAGGGAAGCGATATTACACGTCTGAATGAACAGAGGCTGGCGGAGTTCCGGAATCGAACGCTGGGCTTTGTCTGGCAGACGCATTATCTGCTCCCGGAGTTTACGGCGCTCGAGAATGTGGCCATGCCGCTACGGATTCGAGGGGTATCCGCCGAAGAGGCAGAAGAGCGGGCGATGGAACGATTGAGGGAGGTGGGTCTCGAAGCGCGCAGCCATCATCTTTCCGGGGAGCTTTCGGGCGGCGAGCAACAGCGGGTGGTTCTCGCTCGGGCCCTCGTGGGGAACCCCAAGGTTTTGCTGGCGGATGAGCCAACCGGCAATCTGGACGGGCAAACCGGAGAGCGGATTATCGGTCTGCTCGCGGAGATGCACGCGCAGCATGGGCTAACGTCGATCTACGTGACGCACAATCTGGCGTTCGCCAGGACGTGCGACCGGG
Source organism: Bryobacterales bacterium (assembly GCA_020847315.1). GTDB lineage: Bacteria > Acidobacteriota > Terriglobia > Bryobacterales > Bryobacteraceae > JACTMJ01. The sequence goes on from JADLCF010000047.1 coordinate 28,332, forward strand.
TGCTGGAATTGAAAGGTGGAGAGTTGGTGATGCGGGAGAATGGATAAAGGGGGAGCGGCACGCGGCCGCGACGCCGGGCAACCACGAATGAGGCGATGCTGACGGCGCCTCGGATGCCTCAAACCGGGAACCAGATTCTTCCGGGGCGAGCCGGGGCGGGAAGAAGGCGGGGTTTATGTTTGAACGATATACAGAGAAAGCGCGGAGGGTGATCTTTTTCGCCCGGTACGAGGCCAGCCAATTCGGCAGCCCGTATATTGAGACCGAGCACCTTCTGCTCGGACTTCTGCGCGAGGATAAGGCGCTCGCGAACCGGTTCCTCCGGTCCCAGGCGGCGATTGAGTCCATTCGCAAACAGATTGAGGCGCATACCACCGTGCGGGAGAAGGTTTCGACGTCGGTGGATTTGCCGTTGAGCCACGAGTGCAAGCGGGTGCTTGCCTATGCCGCCGAGGAGGCGGAGCGGCTGAGCCATAAGCACATCGGCACGGAACATCTGATGCTCGGCTTGTTGCGGGAAGAGAAGTCGTTCGCCGCCGAGATTTTGCACGAGCGCGGGTTGCGGCTGGCGCAAGTCCGCGAAGAGATCGCCCGCTCGACTTCCGAGAAGATGAGTTCCTCGCGGCCGAAAGAAAGCTCGCTGCTGGCGGAGTTCAGCCGGGACCTGACGCAAGCGGCGATGGAAGGTTCGCTCGATCCGCTGATCGGGCGGGATTTCGAGCTGGAGCGCGTGGTGCAGATTCTCTGCCGCCGCACGAAGAACAACCCGGTGCTGATCGGCGAGCCCGGCGTTGGCAAGACCGCGATTGTCGAGGGGCTGGCACAGCGGATCGCGGACGGAGACGTACCCTCTTTCCTCTCCGATAAGCGCATCCTGGCTCTCGACTTGAGCCTGATTGTGGCCGGCACGAAGTACCGGGGCCAGTTTGAAGAGCGCTTGAAGACCATCATGAAGGAGTTGATGGACAACCAGAACGCGATCATCTTCATCGACGAATTGCACACACTGGTGGGCGCCGGGTCCGCGGAGGGTTCGCTCGACGCGGCGAATATCCTCAAGCCGGCGCTGAGCCGCGGCGAGATCCAGTGTATCGGCGCGACAACGCCCGCGGAGTTCCGGAAATCGATTGAGAAGGACCGCTCGCTCGAACGGCGTTTCCAGGCCGTTAAGGTGCCGCCGCCAAGCGAGGCGGACGCCGTGAAGATCCTCTTCGGGATTAAGGAGAAGTACGAGAAGTTTCACGCGGTGGCGTACACGGATGACGCGATCACCACGTCGGTCTACGCTTCGAACCGCTTTATACCGGACCGGTTTCTGCCTGACAAGGCGATCGACCTGATCGACGAATCCGGCGCGCGGGTGAAGCTGCGGCAAACGAGCCTGCCGCCGGAGATCTCGGAAATCCAGAAGCGCATCAAGTTCATCGTTCACCGCATGGAAGCGGCCATCGCGAACCACGAGTTCGAAAAGGCGCGCTTTTATTCCGATGAAGAGCGCAAGGAGAGGGAAAATCTGCGGGTTCTCCGCGAAAAGTATAACCTTGACGATACTTCGACCGGCGTCGTGACCAAGAGCGACATCGAGGACGTGGTGGCGCGCTGGACGGGCGTGCCGATGACCGCGATCAAGGACGAAGAAGTCAGTAAGCTGATGCGCATTGAGGAGGAGCTTCACAAGCGGATCGTGAGCCAGGAGAAGCCGATCTCGGCACTGGCGCGCTCCATCCGCCGTTCGCGCGCCGGGCTCAAGTCGCCGAAGCGGCCTTCAGGCTCGTTCCTGTTCCTGGGTCCGACGGGCGTCGGCAAGACGGAAGTCGCGCGCGCTCTCGCCGAGTTTCTCTTTGGCAGCGAGAAATCGCTGATCCGCTTCGACATGTCGGAATTCATGGAGAAGCACTCGGTGAGCAAGCTGATCGGCTCGCCTCCCGGTTATGTGGGATACGAAGAGGGGGGGCAACTCACCGAGCGCGTGAAGCGGAACCCGTATTGCGTGATCCTGCTGGACGAGATCGAGAAGTCCCACCCGGATGTCTATAACATCCTGTTGCAGGTGTTCGAGGACGGCCAGTTGACCGATGGGCTCGGCAATACGGTGGATTTCAAGAACACCATTATCATCATGACCTCCAACCTGGGCGCGCGCTTCCTTACCAAGAAGACGGGCATGGGTTTCTCCGCGCCAACGGAAGGCGCGATGCCTCAAAACGTGGAAGACATGGTGATGGGTGAAGTGAAGCGCGCCTTCAACCCCGAATTCCTCAATCGCCTGGACGATGTGATTCTGTTCCAACCGCTCGATGAGAACGACCTGCTGCGGATCATCGATTTGCTGGTGGATCAGCTCAACGTAAACCTGGCGGAAAAGGACATCCGGATTCGACTGAACGCCGACGCGGCCAAGTATATTCTCGACAAAACCTGCTCCGACCGCGCGTACGGCGCCCGGCCGCTGCGGCGCGCTCTGCAGAAATATATCGAGGATCCTCTTTCCGAGCAACTGATCCAGGGCGCGCTCCCGATGCCCTCCGAACTGGAGGTCTACCTGAGCGACAACGGCATCTATTGCCGGAGGATCGGGGAGGGGGAGGAACTGCCGGTTGGCGCCGGTAGCGAATCACCCGCACCGACCCCGCTCTATATGTTTTGATTGCTTAGTACCAAGTTGGTTCCGGTGAGAGAGAGCGCATCGAAACGGAAATCGATGCGCTCTCTTTGCAGGTAAAATAAATAAAATCAATAGGTTATACTGAGGTGTAATCTTCCTGATCTTCGGTGGTGATGTTCGATGTTTTCCTGGATCTAGCCGTACTGAGAGTTACCCGTACCGTTGTCCTAGGAGTCCGGTCAGAATACAATTAGGGCGAGTATTCCATGCGATATCCTTGGGTTGGTTCAGCCACTGGAACGGCGGCGCAGCCGGCGCCGTCCATCGCGCAATCCGCTTTCGGGGCGGGATCCTTCCTGCGGCAACTCGAAGGCTCACAGGAAGTGACGATTCTCCGGCTGAACCGTCAGTTGGAGTGCGTGTCGTATCACGGGCCGACCATCCCGGCGCTTCAACTGGGGAGTTCTCAATCCGTCCGAAAGCCGCTCTTGCGGCTGCTATCCAAAGCACCGTCTCTCCACATTCTGCTCCAGGCCGCGCAGGACGGCCTTCGGGGGAGGGCATCGTCGCTTGAATTGCGCATGGACTCCCAGTTTTGGGAGCTACAGATTATTCCGATCTTTGCCGAAGAAGAGCAGGTGGAGTCCATCGCCCTATCCATTCGGCCCGCTGACGCCACGGCTGAAACGCTGCAAGCGTTAGCCGAAAGCACGCGGCGGTACCGCCTGGCGGCCGAATCCGGAAGGGTGGGCGTTTGGGAATGGCAGTTTGCCGCGAGCCAACTCCTGCTCGATCCTGTGTTGCTGAGCATCCTCGGCTATGAAGAGGAACGGAACCTGAGCCATGAGGAGATCAGCGAAAAGATCTTCGCGCCCGAGGACCTGGATTATCTGAGGAGAGGGATTTCCGACCTTGTGCAGGGCCGCAAGGAGAATCTGGATCTGGATTTGCGCGCGCGCTGCCGGATGGGCGACAGCCGGATCATGCGACTGAGCGCGACGCTGGTGCGCGATGAGAAGGGCGAGCCGGAGAAGGCGGTGGGGATCGCCATCGATATCACCGCGCTTCGGGATGCCGAGTTCCGCAGCAAGCAGAGTGAAGCGCGGCTGCGCGAACTCTTCGAGAACGCCACGGACATGATGTACAGCACCGGAATTGAGGGCGACTTCAAGTCCGTGAACAAGGCCTTTCTTCACACGACGGGTTACGGCCGGGAAGAATTGCTGCACATGAATCTGCGTGATCTGGTGTTTCCTTCCGACCGGCGGGAAATCGAGCGGATTTTGCTTTCCCGGCTGGGCGGTGCGGAGAAGACGATCGATGAGGTGACTTTGCGCCACCGCGACGGGCGCAAAATCTACGTCGAAGTATCGAACCGGCTGGTTTTCGAAGGCGGCAAGCCGAGTCTCATCCAGGGCATCGCGCGGGATGTCACTGAGCGCAAACTGCTGGAAGAGCAACTCCGGCAATCTCAGAAAATGGAAGCGGTGGGAACGCTGGCGGGTGGGATCGCGCACGACTTCAATAACCTGCTGACCGGCATTCTCGGCTTCGCGGATCTGCTAAAGGCGCGCCCGGACGATCGCGAGAAGACGCTGGAGGCCGCGGACATTATCCAGAAAGCGGCCGAACGGGCGACGAAGCTCACGAGCCAACTCATCGGGTTCGCGCGGCAGGGGAAGACGCAGACCGCCCGCATTTCGATTCAGGACCTGGTGCACGAACTCACGGAGTTCCTGGGGCACACGCTGCCGCGCTCGATCAAGATTGCCGAGGATCTTCCCGAGGAGCCAATCCAGGTTCTGGGCGACCAGAACCAACTGCACCAGGCGCTGCTGAACCTGGCTTTGAACGCCCGCGATGCGATGCCGAACGGAGGACAACTCATCTTCCGCGCCGAGAAGCTGAACCGGACGGACATGGAACGTATCGAGCGGGTGAGCGGCCCTGGCGAGGAATGGCTTTGCCTCTCAGTGACCGACACCGGCGAGGGTATCTCCGACGAGATTCTCACCCGGATTTTCGAGCCGTTTTTCACCACGAAGACAGTGGGCAAGGGCTCCGGCATGGGTCTGGCGATGGTCTACAGCATCGTCCGGAATCACAACGGGCACATTGACGTGGAAAGCGACGTTACGCGCGGCTCCATCTTCCGGATTTTCCTTCCGATGGCCGAACCGGAGAAGGTCGTGCGCGAGGAGAGCGACGAAAGCGGTTTCACGCGCGGCTCCGGGGTGGTGCTGCTGGTGGACGACGAGGAGATTGTGCTCACGGTGGCTAAGACCATGCTGACGCAACTGGGCTACACCGTGCTGACGGCGGAGAACGGCGCGCGCGCGCTCGAAATCTACCGTGCGAACCCCGGCCAGATCGACCTTGTTTTTCTGGATGTCATGATGCCGGGAATCGACGGGCGGGAATGCGCCCGGCGGCTGCGTGCCGAATATCCGGAGGTGCGAATCCTGCTGACCAGCGGCTACCTGCCCGAAACAATTGAGACGGGCACGCCTCGCATCGACGGGCTTCCGCTTCTCAATAAGCCCTACCAACTCACGGATCTGAGTCAAGTGATCGAGCAAACGCTAAGCGCACCTGCTCGCTGGCGGACCGGCGGCACTCAGTAGCGGAGGAGCCGGAGACTGCCGTTCGAAGTGTTTAGCGTGATACCGGGGCCGCCGGAACCCAATGGCGCATGCAGCGCGCTCTTGCTGATCTTGCCGCTAACTGTGACGGGAAAGTCCGTCTGGATGTTGCTGTTGCTGGTTTTTGCATCGACGACGGCATTGCTATCCGCCGGAATCCGCAGGGTGATGGCGCCGTTCGAGCTTTCGAGCGTCATCGGATTCGCTGCGTAGCGCTTCATCGTGACTTCAATGGAGCCATTGCTGGTATCGAAACGCAGCGCCTCTCCCGGCGTGGGTTCCGCCACCGAGACGCGAATCGAACCATTTGACGTATCCGCGCTCACCGTTCCCACGACGTCGTCCGCTTCGATGCGGCCGTTTGAGGTGTCCATCCGCAGATTGCCCTTCGTGGCTGAAACGCGAATCGATCCGTTCGAAGTATCGGCTACCAGCGGACCCTCCGACCGGTTCACGGTGATTGAACCATTCGACGTCTTGAGCTGGGCGGCGTGCGCGACTTCCTCGACGCGAATGTGGCCATTCGATGTATCCACCACGGTGATCCGGGTGCTGAAGGGGGCGCGAACGACGTAGCGCACGCCTTTCCCGCTGACCCGGCTATCCTGGAACACGCTCCGAACCACAAGGGATTCCGGTTTCGCGGCGACATCGATTTTCACGCTATCGAGGCCGGCCTGATCCTGGGCGTGCTTCGTGCCTCGAACGTCCACGGTATCTTTCTCCCAGCCGAGAATCTCCACGCCGCCATTCTTCGAATAGACCTCAATTGTGCCGCCCGCGTTGAGTGGGAAGTCTCCATGGAACTCTTCCGTGACTTTGGACATCGACTTGATGCCCTCGAACTCGCAGCCCGTAGTGCCCAGAGCGAGCGCCAGCATGGCCAAAGCGGCCCACCATTTCGTCTTCATGAAGCGACCCTCCGCGGCGCGACGCACATTCCCTTCGCGATCCAGCCACCGGGCGCCAGGCCACGGCATTAAGCGGGATCGCACGGTTTCAATGGGAGCTACGGAGCGATCAGGATGTTTGTTCCGCCTTTTTTGCGATCATGGATAAGATCCTTCAGTCATCATCATGAAAAAAATTCTGGCTCTCAACCGCGGCGAGATCGCGGTTCGCATCCTTCGCGCCGCTACGGAATGCGGTCTCCGGACCGTCGCCATTTATTCGAAGGAAGACCGTCTGGCTCTCCACCGGTTCAAGGCAGACGAAGCGTATCTCGTTGGGGAGGGGATGGGCCCGGTTCAGGCGTATCTCGATGTGGATGGCATCGTGGGCCTGGCGAAAGAGAAGGGCGTGGATGCGATCCATCCCGGCTATGGTTTCCTGGCGGAGAATCCGGCGCTGCCGAAGGCATGCCGGGAAGCGGGGATCACGTTCATCGGCCCGGACGCGCGGCTGATGGAGATGCTGGGCGACAAGACCGCCGCGCGGAAGATGGCGGTGGAAGCCGGGTTGCCGATCATTCCGGGCACGGAGAAGGCGATTTCGGATCTGGACAAGGCCGAGGCGTTCGGGCGCAAAATCGGTCTGCCGCTGATTGTGAAAGCGGCTTTCGGCGGCGGCGGCCGCGGGATGCGGGTGGTGCTGCGCAAGGAAGATCTGCGCCAGAGTTTGCTGGAGGCCTCTTCGGAAGCGCTTTCGGCATTCGGCAACGGAGCGGTTTTCCTGGAACGGTACATCCGGCGGGCGCGGCACGTGGAGGTGCAGATTCTCGGCGACGCTCACGGCAACATCGTTCACCTGCATGAGAGAGATTGCTCCGTGCAACGGAGGCACCAGAAGGTGCTCGAGATCGCACCGGCGGTCACGATTCCGGAGGAGCTTCGCGCGAGGATATGCGCTGCCGCCGTCCAACTGGCAAGGCATTGCGGCTATGTGAATGCCGGCACGGTGGAGTTCCTGGTGGATGCGGATACGGGTGAGTATTACTTTATCGAGGTAAACCCGCGCATCCAGGTGGAGCACACCGTCACCGAAGTGGTGACGGGTGTCGATATCGTCCGAAGCCAGATTCTGGTGGCGCAGGGGCTGGCCCTCGAAAGCCCGGAGATCGGCCTACGGAGCCAGGAAGAGATCGGGGTGAAGGGCGTGGCCATCCAGTGCCGCATCACGACGGAGGACCCCGGCAACAACTTCGTGCCGGATTACGGAAAGATCAACACGTACCGCTCGCCGGCGGGGTTCGGGATCCGGCTCGATGGCGGCACAGCGTATAGCGGCGCCGTGATTACGCCGTTTTACGATTCACTGCTGGTCAAGACCACGGCCTGGGGCCGGGATTTCGCCCAGGCGCGCGAACGGATGGACCGGGCGCTTCGCGAGTTCCGGATTCGCGGCGTGAAGACCAATATCCCGTTCCTCGAAAACGTGCTGCACCACCCGGTCTTTCAGGCCGGCGAAACCACGACCCGCTTCATTGAAGAGAACCCGGAGCTGTTCAAGTTCTGGCCGCGCCGGGACCGCGCCACCCGCCTGCTGACCTATATCGGGGAGATCACGGTAAACGGGCACCCTCAGGTGAGCGGAAGAGCGGTTCCGAAGAGTTTCGGCCGGGCGCCTATTCCGGAACACATCCGGGA